>JAADHI010000121.1 GCA_013151935.1 Candidatus Manganitrophaceae bacterium | reverse complement strand
AAGACCGCCATATTTGCGTGAATTGCAGTTCGCGTGACGGCACGAATGGCAGCATTCATTCCGGGTGCATCTCCCCCGCTGGTCAAAACTGCGATTCGTTTGATCTTTTTTTTGCCCATTTTCTCTTTCCCTTATTTATTAAGTATTCAAAACCCTCAAATCAATTATGTATCGACTGGTTTCTCTGCGCACAGCCCATCATCTTATGCGATACAACATAGATCAGGTATCGCGATTCATTCCATATCCATATTCATTTTCTTCTTGCTCTCCGGATTTGTTTTAGACGTCTCCATCTCCATATGCATTTTCCCTTCACGATCTGTGTGTGTCATCATAAAAAGCCGCTCAGCAATAATCACAAGCAATATTCCAATGAACAGCGATATCCATAATTAAGTAAAAAATCGCACCTATTGCAGCAATTCGCGTCAAATCAAATAAAACGGCTAGTAAAATCGCGAGCAAAACAGTAATGATCAGCGCAGGATGACCGACACTCAAATTGAGACCAGGAACCTGTTTCATTTTACCTAACATCGCCAGTAATCGAGAGGCGGAAAAAACACTGGCGATTAAACCTGAGACCGTCGCAACAATCGCGAGGACAACCGTAAACCACAACCCCCAATTGCCAAATACAGGTCGTGCGGCCTCTGCAAGCGCATAGTCTTTTGACTTTATAATTTCCAAAACACTTAGATTTGCTGCGACAGACAAGGCGAGCGCCACGTAAATAAAGGTACAAATAATGACAGAAAAAATAATGGATCGGCCGATATTACGTTTGGGGTTTATAATATCTCCGCCTTGGTTTGTGATGGTTGTAAACCCTTTGTAGGCCAGAATCGACAAGGCCAAAGCGGCAATAAAACCGCCTAAACTCACATCATTACCCACCACAGCAGTCGCAGACTTAAAAGACGGAAAGCCCCCTGCCACCAAACCCGATATGGCCAATACGGCAATTCCTAATATCTTAATCGTCGCGGTCATCGTCGCAGTCGTTTCGATGATTGTGTTTCCCGCAACATTAATGACATATCCCAGTGTGATTAAAATCACGGCGAGTATCGGCACAAACATACTAGTACTTTCGATATCGAACAATCTCAAGGTATAGGTCCCAAAGGTTCTGGCAACCAAGCTTTCCGCAATCACCATTGAGACATACATCAAAAGCGAAAAAGTCCCTGTGATTGTACCGGGGCCATAGGCCTTTCTTAGAAACTTGGCAACGCCCCCGGAGGAAGGATAAACACTGGAAAATTTCACATAAGAATATGCACTAAAACCCGTGACGCATGCGCCGAAAAAAAAGGCAAGCGGGAAAAGTTCACCTGCAAGCTCAGCAACTTGTCCGATGAGTACAAATATGCCCGCCCCAATCATGACGCCTGTGCCAAGGGATACGGAACCCACAAGGGACAGTTTCTTTCCGGCCACATCATGCTTCATAAATAACTCCTTTTATAGATATATAAAATCACCGTAGCCCCAAATGATCGTGCCAAAAACAACCGTAATGTGTGCAGCCGTCTCTTGGTATTGATGGCCTTTTGAGGGATGGATATCCTTAAGGTTGACAAGATCTCCTGCAGAATACCTTTTCAACTGATTCCCATGATACGTATCACGCATTCTCAAGAGACTGTATTCAGACATACCCGCAAACAAGACCATTATGGAACCGGACCTGGAAAACAAATCCCTTTCGAAATAGGGTTCGAAATAGAGAGAACCCACTACAAACAGCCATGCAATGACCAGGGAAAAAACCGGCATGTAGCGATTAATCTGATTCACCCAAGCCCCCCCCATATTCTCTCTGTCCCTAACCTCTTTTCATAGAAAACCTGGTTTAATTGCGAGAAAACCCTGCGTAATACCAAGCGCGCGATCTGTTTTTTCAATAGAGCAATGTCCTTCTTTTTCAATCTCGCTGAGCGTGTGAGTTCTACCCACCAGGTATGGAGATGGCTGGTGTTATGTGAGGCTTTTACCGCGATGGTGAACACGTCGAGATCGGGAAGAACCGTCTTTGCGTCCGTCCCTTGGTGGCTGGGAATGACCTTTTCCGGGATGACAGTATTCATAATCCCTTCCAGATGTCCTTCCCAGGGATCCGAAGCCCGGCGCACAATAGAGGTGGTGTTGCAGGAGACAACCCGTGTACTCTGTCGATTCAGGGCGCTCTCGTAATTCGCTTGGGACACAAAGGAATGCCCTGTCAGTGCATGGGACGCTCCCCCTTGATAAATCGACTTGACACCGACTTTTTCATAACGTGTCTTGTTTAATGCTGCAATTTGTTTGGGTGTACAGTCGAGTACGACATCAACTGAATTGAGCAGTTCATCAAGGGTTCCGGCAACTGGAATGCCTGCACTCTTCATCTCCTCTATTTTTTCAGGAAGTGCCGAAAAAACACGGATTCCTTTTTGTACCGCTGCTTTAATCCGATAGTCTGTCACCACATCAGCCACACGTTTTCCGATGCCCCATAGCCATTGCCGATTAAGCCGGAGCACTTCAATTCTTAGGTTGACCCTCAGTCCTATCCAGCCACATACGGTATATTTCATCACTCCAAAAATTCTGAAAATAGGCGATCACTGCATCTTTTTCTTCTTTGATCAATTTCTCTTTAAAGCCCGGCATCGTCCCGCCAAGAGGCACACCACCTTCTTCAATCGTTCTCTTCAACACACGGAGTGCATGGTGCCAGGTATGGGCCGTGCCATTGAGCGGAGGCGGTGGATAGGCACCGTCCGCGAGCGGCGTTTTCCAATCTGCGATTCCTTCTGCATTTTTTTTGTGGCAGTTGATGCAATTTTTCTCATAGACCGCTTTCCCCTCCTTTACTTGAGAGGGCGTATACCAGCGCTGACCTTTTTGAACGGTCGCATTGTCTTGGGTGCAGGCGACAAAGAGTGGCAGGAACAACATGAGAATCAAGTCAGACTTCTTCATCACACACAACTCCTTTATTCGCGCTTCAAACAGCAGTGTCGTATTCCTTAATCAGTGCTTCCAACTCAAGACGCTCAACCACTTCCTTTTCAATCAAACGCGCTTTCAGGGCTTCTAGTACTGCTTTTTTTTTGTTTAAAGTTTTTGTAACACGCTCGTGAGACTGACTGAGGAGCACATGAATTTCTTCATCAATCGTCTGGGCCGTCTTTTCGCTATATTCCTTTTGGGAATGCGACATCATCTCGAAGCCTGAGGGCGAACGAGGAGACTCAAAGGTCACCAGACCAAGCTGCTCAGACATCCCATATTGCGTAATCATGTGACGAGAAAGATCAGTGGCACGCTGAAGATCATTCTGAGCACCCGTTGAAATATCGTTATAAATAATCTCTTCCGCCACCCGACCACCCAGCAAGACATCTAAACGATCTAATAACTCCGTTTTTTTCAATAAATAACGGTCTTCGGTCGGAAGTTGTTGTGTGTAACCCAAAGCCGCAATGCCACGCGGTATAATGGAAATTTTTGCAACCGGATCGGCATGTTTCCGAAACATGGCGATAAGGGCATGTCCGGCTTCATGATAAGCGACGGTTTCTTTTTCTTGCGGATTGATAACGCGGTTTTTCTTTTCGAGCCCTCCAATGATGCGATCAATCGCAGCATCAAAATCAGCCATTTCAACAGCATCTTTTTCTTTACGTGCGGCAAGCAAGGCCGCTTCATTGATCAAGTTCGCCAAATCCGCCCCGACAAAACCGGGGGTTTTTGCAGCGATGGCGGTCAGATCAAGATCTTTAGAGAGGGTCACCCCTTTCGTGTGAACCTTTAGTATCTTTTCACGCCCTTTCACATCGGGACGATCAATCGCCACATTTCGATCAAATCGTCCCGGACGAAGCAGGGCAGGGTCTAAGATCTCCGGGCGATTGGTTGCAGCCATTATAATGACGCCCTTGTTGGTATCAAAACCATCCATTTGCACCAGGAGTTGATTCAAGGTCTGCTCTCGTTCGTCATTTCCGCCCATAGGACTCATGCTCCGGGCTTTTCCCATGGCATCCAGTTCGTCGATAAAGATAATGCAGGGGGCTTTTTCCTGCGCGCGAGCAAAAAGATCTCGCACGCGGGCCGCACCTACGCCCACAAACATTTCCACAAAGTCTGATCCACTCATACTAAAAAAAGGCACGGCAGCTTCGCCAGCAACGGCTTTGGCCAAGAGGGTTTTCCCCGTGCCCGGTGCGCCGACTAAGAGCACCCCTTTTGGAATGTTTCCACCCAGCCTACGATAGCGCTCTGGGGTTTTTAAAAAGGAGACAATCTCCATCAGTTCTTCTCGTGCTTCATCGATGCCAGCCACATCGTCAAAGGTGACGCCGGTTTCTTTTTCAATATAGACCTTCGCTTTGTTTTTTCCGATTTCCATCACACCACTTGCACCACCCATGCGCCGCATAAAAATAGACCAAATCCCCACAAAGACGATGGCGGGCAACACCCAGGAAAGCAAGGTACTCAACCAAGTACTCTCCACTTGACCGGCAAAACGCACATTGAATTTTTCCAAATCTTGAATCAGTGTAGGATCATCAACCCGGATTGTCGTAAAACGGTGGACAGGATTCCCTTCATCTGTTTTTTCAAGGTTTTTTTCTAGCCGTTTAATCTTCTCCGGTGGAAGCACTTTTTCCAAGCCTTTAATCGAAACACTACCACTGATACGTTGTGTGCCAAGGGTTACCTCCTCGATCTGCGCCGTCCTCAAGAGCGATTTAAAATCGCTGTACGTAAGGTTTTCAACGTGAGGCGCAAAAAACAGACTTTGAAATACCGTCAAGACAAAAAAAGCAATGATGAAGTACCAAAGTGAAAACTGTTGTTGATTTTTTTCCATCAGAGTTCTCCTCTTTACTCAAAACCCTCTGAGTGTGCTGGCCCGATTAACCCTTTCTATTGCAATTTCGTAGGCGGCAGTGCGTAGATCGACTTGCTTTTCCTTCGCTAAATGGCTGACCTTTGCATAAACATCGGAAAGCCTCTCTTCAAGACGTCGTAATACGGTTTCCCGCATCCAGGGAAACTCTTGTAAATTTTGTACCCACTCATAGTAGGAGACGAGTACGCCACCGACATTTGCTAATAAATCCGGGACAATGTTAATCCCTCGATTGCGGAGTTCCGTATCCGCACCGTGGGTGAGTGGCATATTGGCCGCTTCGACAATCAATTGCGCCTGGATCTCCCCCGCGTTGTCACAGGTAATTGTTGCTTCTAATGCGGCGGGGATGAGGATGTCGCAGGGCAGCTTGAGCAAGTTTTCGTTACTGATGGTTTCGCATCCCGGCAGGCCCTTGAGAGAAGTCCTTTCCGAGACATGCGATACTGCCTTTTCGATATCAATCCCCTTCTCGGCGTAAAAGCCGCCCGTGACATCGGAAAGACCCACGATGCAATAGCCAAGTCTTGCAAGATGCCTCGCGGTATGTGAACCAACATTGCCAAAACCCTGAATGACAATCTTTGTTTCTTTTGGCACAAGTCCTTTTTGTGAAGCAGCTTTATGGGTTAAATGAGCAACCCCGTGACCAGTGGCCTCCAGTCTTCCAGCAGAACCACCGAGTTCTATAGGTTTTCCGGTGACAACTGCCTTGCTGAAACCGTTAGACTTACTATACTCTTCCAGCATCCAGGCCATGACTTGCGGGCCGGTGCCAACATCGGGTGCAGGAATATCAACATGTATACCAATAATGGGTGCCATCTTCTGGCAAAACCGTTTTGAAATGGTTTCAAGTTCAGATAAAGATAAACTGGCCGGGTCAACAGAGATACCTCCTTTGGCACCGCCGAAGGGAATATCGACCAAGGCGGTTTTCCAGGTCATCAGTTGCGCCAAAGCCCGAACTTCTCCTAAATTAACTTCAGGATGAAAACGCAAGCCGCCCTTGAAAGGTCCACGTGCATGGTTGTGCTGAACACGATAACCGGTGAATGTTTTAAGTTGTTCTTTTCCATCGCGATGAATGAGCACCGGAATACTCACCTGCGTTTCTCTAAAGGAAGAAAGCAACAAGGCCCTTTGAGACTCATTCAAATTGAGTCCATCAAAGGCGCGTGTAAAAAAGTGATGCTGGGCATCCTGGCAGACACATTTTTTCATTTCAGTTGACATCTTTGTTCCCTCTCTTTTTGTATTCACTCATTGCCGTAACATTGTATATCGGTGTCCAAATTAAGGCGAAAAACCAACCATAACCGTAGCTTTCAATCAAACCCAAGAAGAAACTACCCCAAGTGAGCCACTCAAAACCTGGTAGTAGCTTTTGCCAAACACCGTACATCGCGTGGGCTGGAAAAAGAAGATCGAAAAGTACACAGAGCGTGAAGCTGATGGCGATGGTCAGACTGGTCGCATGACCCACTGCTGAAATCGAAAGTCCCCGTTTCATAAGTCACCTCCCTTCAGTTGTTTTAAAAACGGTTCGGGATCAGCATCAAATTGGTCGAGACATTTTTTTGAGCAAAAGCGATAGAGCTGATTCTTGTGCATTTTCCCGTAACCTGAGTCGGACTCAACAGACATACCACAGACCGGATCGGTCTGTTTTCCATCTTCTTTCTGGGTGTTTGTGTGTTCATGTTTTTCGTCTTTTTTCCCATGTTTATCGTGTCCGCCATTCACCATGTGCGCACCACAGCCAAATCGCATCATGAAGTAGAAAAAAGCGGCAAAAAGTAGAAATGATCCTAAGCCTTCCATGGTAGCCTCCTTCCTTTCTCATCTATTACCTGCTTGCATTGATGAACTGTTTCCATTTGCCTCTGCGTGGCAGAAACATCGGTCGGTTTTTCATGTAGTCTTCGTAACGCTTTCCAAATTGTTTGACCATCTGTTTTTCTTCTCGGAGCGAAAGCCGATAATAAGCCCACACCATGATCGGAAAAATAACCAGTGTCGGAATCGTGGGCCAGTGAATCAATTGCCCGAAGATCGCTAAAAATATCCCGGTATATTGCGGATGTCGAACCACACCATAGAGTCCCTCAGTCGCCAAACGCTTATCTCGTGTGGCGATATAGACTTCCCGCCAACCTTCGATGAGGATAGAGATTCCTAAAAAGACAAAGGTGTAGCCCACCAGCATTTCAACCAATGCCCCTAAATCTCCCCAGTTAAAAAGTGCTGCCCAGAGGTGTCCGCTATTATGCAGTATCGGAATATCAATCCCAAAAAAACCGGAAACCAAGTAGAGCGTGAGCGGGAAGCCATACATCTCCGCATAAAGGGCAATAATGAAGGCCTGCACGATGCCTGCCCGACTCCACTCCCGCCAGCCCTTGGGCGCGAGATAACGATAGAGAACCCAAGATGTGATCACAACCATGACGGCGGTGAGACCCCATGCGCCTCCCGCCGGAACCCCTGTTTTCATAGCCCCTCCCCCTTTCCGATTTCTATGTCTTAGTGAGAGTTGGAGATGTCCTTGGTATCCCTCAGCCATCGTTACAGAGAGAACCGTGAGCATGACCTCACCTCCTTTTTTCTTTCTACTTTTTGCTTACAATCCCATCAACAACAGCAACTACTTTTTTGAGAAATACTTTTGTTTTCCTCCTCGGAACAACACCCAGAGGTCTGCTCAGAATCATCACTGCAACAAGCAGACTCATGTTGAGCTTGACCGTTTTTATCCCGGCCACCCAACACACGATTCGGGTCTTTTTCAAAGGTCGTCTTGCAGGATATCGAACAAAAGATGTAACAACGACCATTGTAGGTACTCGTTAATTTCGTGTTTTTTTCATCAACATCCATTCCACAAACCGGATCCTTGATCATGTCTTCACCTCCTTTTTTATCGACCGTACTTTTCATCACTACAGGTTCACATTTCTAAGACGAAGTGCATTCATAATGACCGACACTGAGCTGAAACTCATCGCCGCTGCAGCAATAATCGGCGAAAGCAATATCCCGAAGAAGGGATACAAGACCCCAGCGGCAACCGGCACCCCGAGTGCATTGTAGATAAAGGCAAAGAATAGATTCTGTCGAATATTGGCCATTGTCGCACGGCTCAAACGCCGTGCCCGAACAATGCCGCGCAGATCGCCTTTCACAAGTGTCACACCCGCACTTTCCATGGCCACATCGGTTCCCGTTCCCATGGCGATACCCACCTGTGCCTGAGCCAGGGCGGGAGCATCGTTGATCCCATCACCCGCCATCGCCACAATCTTCCCTTCAGCCTGCAAGGCTTTCACCACCGAGGCTTTCTGGTCGGGAAGAACCTCTGCCTGAACCTGATCAATGTCGAGTTTTGAGGCCACCGCTTCTGCAGTCTTTAGGCTGTCTCCGGTGAGCATTACCACTTTGATCCCTTCCTTGTGCAGATTTTCAATGGCTTCTGGAGTCGATGCCTTTATCGGATCGGCGACACCGACAAGGCCTGCGGCTTTGCCGTCAATCGCCAAAAACATCACCGTCTGACCCTCGGCCCGGCCAAGATCGGCCTGTCCGGGGAGTTCACCCGCCTCGATGTCGAGACTTTCCAACAATTTTATGTTGCCAAGCGCAACAGTGTGACCATCAACTTCGCCTGTGACCCCCTTACCGGTGATCGATTGGAAGTCGTTTGTTTTACTCAAAGCAACACCACGTTCCTCGGCCCCCCGAACAATGGCTTCAGCCAAAGGATGTTCGCTCGACCGTTCCAGACTGGCGGCCAAACCTAAAGCCAGCTTTTCTTCAAAACCACCGACGGTGGTGACGGAAACCAGTTTCGGTTTTCCCTCTGTGAGCGTGCCGGTTTTATCGACAACTAAAGTATCGACCTTTCTCAAAATTTCCAATGCCTCGGCATTTTTGATTAAAACGCCCATCATCGCACCTTTCCCCGTACCCACCATAATCGACATCGGCGTCGCAAGACCCAATGCACAAGGGCAGGCGATAATCAAGACCGCCACTGCATTAATGACCGCATAAGCGATAGCAGGTTCCGGGCCAACGGCCGCCCATATAATAAAGGTTAAGATGGAAATGATGACCACAACCGGGACAAAATAACCCGCCACAACATCGACCAGCTTCTGGATCGGTGCACGGGTGCGCTGAGCATCGGCGACCATTTTGACAATTTGCGAAAGCAGGGTATCGGCCCCTACTTTTTCGGCACGCATCAGAAGCCCGCCAGTGCCGTTGATCGTTGCACCGATGAGTTTTTCTCCCGCAGACTTTTCAACCGGAATTGGCTCTCCTGTCACCATGGATTCATCGACATTACTTTCACCTTCAACCACCGTGCCGTCGACCGGAATTTTTTCGCCGGGTCGAACCCGCAAGACGAAGCCGAGTTTCACATGTTCTAAGGGAATGTCCTCTTCTGTGCCATCTTCTCGAACGAGACGGGCGGTTTTTGGCGCCAGTCCGAGTAAGAGTTTAATGGCGGCGTTGGTCTGGCTCCGGGCGCGCAGTTCGAGCAATTGACCTAAGAGCACTAGCGCTGTAATCACCGCAGTCGCTTCAAAATAAACTGGGACGACCCCAAATTTGTTAAAAACAGTTTCTGGGAAAATACCCGGCATCACAACACCAATGAAGGAATAGAGCCAAGCCACCGAAACACCAAGACCGATGAGGGTAAACATATTCAAGTTACGCGTGACGACCGATTTCACGGCACGCACATAAAAAATCCAACCACACCACCAAACAACGGGCGCGGAAAGCACAAGCTCTATCCATTGCCGTAGTTTCGGGTCAATGATCTCTGCCATGGCCTCAGGCCAAAACTCTGCCGCCATTGCACTAAAAAAGACCGGAATGGCCAACACAGCACTTATCCAGAAACGGCGGTTCATGTCATCCAGTTCACTCGTATCTTCTTCTGCTTCTACGGTGCGTGCTTCGAGTGCCATCCCACATCTTGGACAATCACCGGGATGGTCTTGGATGATTTCGGGATGCATCGGACAGGTGTACTCTGTTTTAGTCTCGACAAGGGGGACGCCCTTGATTTCCAAGGCCATGCCACATTTAGGACAGTCGCCGGGGCCGACTTGTTCAACCTCCGGGTGCATAGGGCAGGTGTAAGTCGCCTCGGATTCGGGAGCGTCTTTTTCCTCCACGGTTTCTTCCTTGGCAGGGGCTAGATATCTATCCGATTCTTTTTGAAAGGCCGATAAACATTTTGTACTGCAAAAATAATAGGTCTCTCCTTTGTGCTGATGGCTGCCTGCCGCTGACGCTTTTTCAATGTCCATCCCACAGACAATATCCTTAACCATTTTGCCACCTCCTCGAGTTGATATTTATTTGATGGTTTCATCCTACAAACGATGTCTTACTCACAGGTCAAGTTTTTTTGAAGTCTTTTAAAAATGATCCATTTACGAGGATGTCTTCCTCGTTTTAATTGTTGTCACCGGACAAACGGCCATTCGTACAACCCGTTCTGCCTGGCTCCCCATCAGCATATGGTCAACACCCTTTCTGCCATGCGTCCCCATCATGATGAGATCTGAACCCATCTTTTTCGCCATACGCAGAATTTCAAGATAGGGGGTACCATTGGCGATCTCGAACTTGGCCGTAATTTCTGCTTGGGCCGAACGGATGACCAGATCATTTAATAAGGCATGGGCACGGTCCATCATATAGGCGTAGCCTTCATCGAAAAGCGCGGTCATATCATCCGGATGATCGAGACGATCAATGACATGAAGAAAACACACCTCAGCACCAAACTGCTTGACCATCGGCAAAGCCGCATCAATTGCTTCATTGGATAATTCAGAAAAATCAGTTGGAATCAGTACCTTTTTGACACTCATCACACACCTCCTTATCTAGATCATTAGCTTATAGTTGAATTCTAAAACCTATGTGTCGCTCACAGGTCAAGCTTTTTTTTATGAGCACTGAAAAAACTTGAGGTGGAGACTAAATCTAGGAGGATGTCGGAGAAATAAATAAAGGATCTACTGCGGTGCTAGAAAATCGGCCTAGCGGGTTTCGTGGCAATGCCCGCAGGCTTCGGAAATCGTGCGGGCCAGATAAAAACCCGGCGGTTGAGCCAGGAGCGCACGTCGGGCGGCAACGAGTTCTTGCCGAAATTCGCTAATATGCCCCGAAACCTCCTGATGGTTTGAGGGCCATCCTTCTGTTCCAAGGCTCGCCGTCATTCTCTCCATTTCCAAGATAATCTCTACCGCTTCCCGCGTTTGGATTTTTCCAGGTTCCTCAATTTCACTCATGATGAGATCAAGACTTACAACTTTTTGAGCCAGCCGCGACATCGTGGTGTGTAACTGCTGAGAGGTAATGTAATTGAAGTTAGGGGGATAGGTGTGCTCGCGAACATGTTTCAGGGAACTCGCACTACATGCAACAAGAATTGTACTCAACAATACAACAAACGTAAGGACTAGACAGGAATTCCTAAGACGGCTCTGACCTTTCAAAATCTACCTCCTTTTACGCTTGCCCTCGTTCATCCATCGCCTCTATCAAATGGCAAACAGAATGCCCATTGGGCATTCCATCCGGCATGGCTTTCCATTGCGCAAGGGCTTTTTCCATTCGAATCTGTAGATGTGCCATGGCGTCGAGCCTCTCCCGATTTTCTTTAATTCGACAGGTGATGAGATCACGCACTAAGGGACAGGGGGAATTATGATTTTCAGCGTGGTCTAGGATTTTAGAAATCTCAGAAAGCGTAAACCCAAGCCCCTTTGCACGCAGGATGAATTTCAGACGTTTAATATCATCAAAGGAAAAAAGACGGTAGCCATTTTCTTGATGACGTTCCGGTTTTAAAAGGCCGATGCGGGTATAATAACGCACGATTTCAGCAGGGATACTCACCTTTCTTGCCAACTGGACCACTGTCATTTCATCCCTCCATCCTGGCCTTAAGACAAAACATATTTCTGCCTATTTTCTCTTGTTCTACAACTTTACGGTATTCTTAATTTTTGATCCAAAAAAATGAACAGCATTCTTCTGGCTGGTATACGCCTTTTCCAGAATAATTTCAACAAAGTCAGGTATTTCGAAAAAGGCTACAACAGTTTCTATCCCTTAAGGCTTCTCAAAAGAATGCCTTGAATTCCCGCTTGAAAAATGGGAATAAATTGACGATACTCTCCTTGATTTTTAAAATTATTTTTCTTAAACGAAGGGGAAAGAAATGACGCCACTGCAAAGCGCTAGGATCGCTCTTTTTTTAATCCTGTTTTTTACACTGCCTGCGCATGCAGAAGAAGCCCTTCATGTACAATCTCGTATTTTAAGTCGTACCTTGCTTTCTTCTCCGGCGACAGGCCTGTCTTTTATGACACCACGACATTTTAGAGGGGCTTACGACAAAAAAACAGGCACTTTTTTTTTAAAGAATCAGGATGGCCTCTTGCTCGGTATTTATGGTTTTTCCGAAGCAACTTTAAATGAAGTCGCGGAGGTGGTCAGTGCTGCCGTCAAAAAGCTCGGTTTTGAATTGAACCCGGTAGATACGCAAGATTTGGATGCCAATACCGTATTGGCGACTTATCAAACCCTTTCCAATCGAGGCAGAGGCATCATGGTGGGCATTGCAGAAGTGGGCAAAGATAACAATGCCATTGCAATGATTGGTTTTGGGCAAGCCGATCAAGAAGAAAAAATCAAAAAAAAGCTACAACGCATTTTGGCGCAGGTGGAATGGAAAAAACCCGAAGCACGTCGTTGGCAAAAAAAATTAGCAGGGAAAGTCTTGAGCACTTCGGGTTCAGATTCAAATTCTTCTCAGGGAGGCGCAGGCGGATCAGGTGCTCACGTTTCGGGCACAGAGACCACAATGACATTTTGTGGCGATACCTCCTACGCTTATCAAACAAAAACCGAATCCTTTTTTTCAGCAGGGGGCACGTCTATTGATAACAGCAGTAGCGATGCCCACCAAGGCCGGTGGCGTCTTGTCGCAAACTTGGTTGGAGAAGCCTTCCTGATCTTGCATGCAGTAGACGGCAGAAACTTTTTATGGTCAATAGAAGAAACAGACAGAGGCGCACAGGTAAATGAGACCTTATATCAAGTGACATCCAGTTCTTCTTGTGATTAAGGAACACAGCTTTTAACAAAAGCAGCCCAACAAAAATGTCCATTTTGACTCGATCACGATTTCATGACTATGGTAATATAGTCATGGTTTTTTATTCGTGACAGCAAAAAAAGCGAGGGCGAGATGGAAATTGCAGCAGGTGAATTCAAGGCAAAATGTCTTAAACTTATGGATGACGTTCAAAAATACCATGAAGACATTATCATTACAAAACATGGCAAACCCGTAGCAAGGCTCACCGCAATCGAAGAAACGACCCCACGACCATTATTTGGTTTTTTGAAAGATACTCTGATACTCAAGGGCGATATCGTCAACCCTCTTGAAGAGAAATGGTCTGCTGATGACGATGAGTAAGGCAGAAGGATTGATCCTACTCGACACTCACGTGTGGATTTGGTTGTTAAATGGCAACGACCAACTGATCAGCAAAACCTGTCTTTCCGTGATCAATCAATCTGTGCAATCTTCAAATATTAGGGTCTCAGCGATCTCCATCTGGGAACTGGGGATGTTGGAGTCGAAAGGTCGCATTCACATCCCAACAAATTGTTTGGATTGGGTGAACAAGGCATTAGAAGCCCCCGGTATTTTACTGGCGCCGATGAGCCCTAAAATCGCCATTGAAAGCAGCCGTTTGCCTGGGAAGTTTCATGGTGATCCCGCAGACCGTCTGATTGTTTCAACTGCCAGAATACTCGATGCGACCTTGATGACGCGCGACAAAGAAATTATTTCATACGGAGCCCAAAAATACGTGAAGATTTTGAAAGTGTAACTCTTCAGCTTGATTGGATTAAGCCTCGTAGCGTCGCAAATCATCGGCAATTTAAAGCGTTGTTATGTGTTTAACTCTCGGTTAAATAACTTGTTCGTCCAGAATATACAAACAACTACAGACAAAAAAGAAACACCATAAGCCGACAATTTAAATGACATTGGGACCCTAGGAATAGCGCCTAATAATCTAAGGGTATCATTAGCCACGAGTATGCCAAAAATTACGATTACAAGTGTAACCATGAAATGCTTCCTTTTTTCTTTCTCAACAGAAAATACGGACAGCACAAGGGAGAATATTGAAATAAGTAACCCAATAAGTGACATAGCACCCGGCACAATGCTCGGAGCAAGAGAAAATATTGACAATAATATAGCAACCCACCCTATTGCATTTTTCATTTCTATAACACTAGCGCCAGAGAATGCACAATTAAACCATGTTTTTGCCGACCCCTGGTATGTTGTTCTTAGCTGACAACATACCATCACACCACTCGGAACATGCACAATAGAGAGTGACGTGGTCTAGGCCTTGTCGACACACTCCTAGGAAAAATCGTCAGTTTTTTTTTCAATCTCTGTGGGGGTAAAAACAGGCGTGCTTTCTTTCAAGGTTTCGGAACGCATTTTATCAATGTCAATTTCTAATGCCTCAATGCGTTTAGATTTTTTCCGACGATCGAGCATGGAACGAACCCAGCCCGGGACAAACAGCAGTACAGAAAAAAGCAATCCGATCAAAAAACTGCCCAAGGCGATCAAGTGAATCGGCAAGGGCTTTGTTTCCATCCCCCAAAAAAAATGAAGCGAGGCTTGCTGTTCTTGATTCAAATACAAAGCCCCAAAAAAAATAACACTGATCACGGAAATCAAAAACAGGCGAATCATTAATTTTCACCTAAACTGAGGAAGGAGGAGACAGTAGGTTTCATGGATATCTTCCGGGATAACGCGATGGTCTGAAACCACAGTCATAAAATTTGTATCCCCGACCCACCGCGGGACAATATGAAAATGAACATGATCATCAATGCCTGCTCCGGCGGCTTTACCCAAATTGAGACCCACATTGTGGCCCTCAGGCTGAAAACATTTCCGAAGCGCAGCAAGACTTTGTTTTAACAATTGCATGAGGTTGTTTGTCACCACATCAGAGAGGTCTTCGGGTGTATTCACATGCTCGTAAGGACAAATCATTAAATGACCGCTGTTGTAAGGATAGAGATTCATCATCACAAAACCATGTTCTCCGCGATGCAGGATGAGATTATCTGCATCTCTGTCTTCTTTGGGTTTGTCACACAAAATGCATCCCAAGGGTTTTTCTCCTCTAATGTAGTCGATACGCCAAGGCGCCCAAAGCCGATTCATTTTCTCTCCGGCAGCGGCAAACCCAAATCAACCATGATGCGCTGAAGATCGCTCCAAACCCGCTTTTTCTCCCCCGAGTTGCGTAATAAATAGGCCGGGTGAAACGTTGGCAGGACCTTGACGCCATTTCGTTCATGAAAATGCCCCCGTAAATCAGAAATCCGCGTTTGTGTATTGAGCAGGGTTTGCGCAGCGAAGGTGCCTAAGGCACAAATAATTTTTGGGCGAATTGCGGCGATTTGCTGATCTAAAAAAGGACGGCAGGATGCGATTTCATCGGCTTGTGGATTACGGTTTTGTGGCGGACGACATTTAATGATATTTGCAATATAAACCCGCTCACGCGAAAGCCCCATGGCCTCGATCATTTTTGTCAATAATTGTCCCGCCTTTCCGACAAAGGGTTCCCCCTCTGCATCCTCGTCGGCACCAGGGCCTTCTCCGACAAACATCAATTCGGCCTTGGCATCTCCCACACCAAAAACGAGGTTTTTTCTCGTTTCCCCCAATCGACAGCGCTGACAATCCCCCAAATCGGCACGAATGCCCCGCAAAGTGAGCGGCGGTGGATTGTCTTGAAGTACGGAAAATGGCACCTCGGACTTCCAAGTATCAAAGCCTTCTGCTTTTAACCAAGAGAGATGATCATGCAGATCGGAAACGAGGGTTTTGATTTCTTCGCGCTCTGTCATTTGGAAGCATCCAAAGTATGTGTCCTCTGTGCGCCAGCATATTTTTTTAAGCCACGGTTTTGCCAGGCCTGGTGCACAACATCGGTCGATTGAATGACGATTTCACGCAAAATCCCCTCAAGGGGTTTAAGACTGATCAACAATCTGCCCGGAGGCAATATATGTGCCCCCTTGTCCGCCCACTCAATCGCTGCAAGTCCCGATGCGTCTTCTATCTCCTCTTCTAAACCCAAGCCAAACATTTCAGATTGCTTCTCTAGGCGATATAAATCAATATGTGTCAAGATCAAACGTCCCTCGTAAGATTGCATCAGGGAAAAAGTCGGACTCGTTACATCTTCCGGCAGAATTCCCAGACCTTGCGCAAGCCCTTTGACAAACTGTGTTTTACCCACACCCAAGGTGCCAATGAGGGCGACGACTTCCCCTCCCTGAGCGGTTCCGCCAAAAGACACACCCAGTTGAAAAGTATCTTCTGGCCCTTGTGTCCTGAGCGTCACCACATCTTTTAGGCGGGAACTTGACATTGCTCCATGGCCTTTGCAAGATCGACCAAAGCCCGGACATTTTTCATAATATTGACGGACTCTGTGTCTGCAATCCCATCATAAGGTTTGCCCACAACGAGCGCATCCGGCCCAAGCTGTAAACTTGAAAACTCATCCAGAGCGGTCAATCGTTCTTTTAAATCAGCGCCTTCGATGATTGCACTGGCCTCAGCCTCGTTTTGAGTGCGTATTTCATAAGCATCTTTTGCTTCAGAAACCAGTGTCCCTGCAGCCTCAATCGCCTCGGCCGAACCCTTTCCTGCTTTGTATTCATCTGATTTCAGTAGTAACAAACTACAGGTAATCTCCGATTTCAAGCTGTAGATGTAGTAGAGGATGTGTTTGCGACCCACTTTAACCACCTCAAAAAAGAGGTCGACCTGTCGTCCCTCAATTTCCCCGGTAAACCGGGGGTAAAAAAATCGACTTTCCTGAACCACGCGCCCAGAAAGCGGTTCTGAGAGTTGCAAGAAATTTTTGCTGATCCGTTTTTTGTCAATCCACCCATGCACAATCATCGCCAAAGCGATGACCCCAACAACAAATAAGAAAAAAAGCGTGATACCCATCTGTGACATAATCTTATGAATGCTCCTTCAAATATTCAACAATTGCCTTCGGGATTTCGTCAATTAAATCGGAGGTTAATAGCCCCGCTTCCCCCCGTTGTGCCGCCGCAAGGTCGCCCGCCTTTCCATGAAGGAAAACGGCTAAAAGGGTCGCGTCTTCAGGAGAAAGTCCCTGCGCAATAAAACCTGCAATCATCCCTGTCAAGGCATCTCCCATGCCTGCCGTCGCCATCCCAGGATTTCCCGTATTGTTCACCCAAAGCCTGCCATCGGGAAAAGCAACAATCGTTCGTGCATCCTTTAGAACAAGAATCACGTCCCACAAGTTTGCAAATGCTGCGGCAATATTAAAACGATCTTTTTGTACATCTGCAGCCGATTTTCCAATCAAACGACCCATTTCGCCCGGATGAGGGGTTAGGATCAAAGGGCCCTTTTTTTTCTTCAAAATGACAAGTTCCACGGCCACTGCATTGAGCCCATCCGCATCAATGACCATGGGAAGGGAAACCGAGGTAATGAGTTTTAGTACCAGGTGTTGTGAATCGGGATGTTGGGAAAGCCCCGGCCCAATGGCCAAAGCCGTTTTTCCTTCAACTGCCTTGAGGAGTCGCTTCTCTGCGCCCATTGCAATGGAGCCCAACTTTGTCTCTGGAAGCGGGAGTGTCATGATTTCCATGGCTTGATGTGAAAAACCTTTTTCAATCGATTTTGGCAAAGCCGTGGTCACAAGCCCCGTCCCGGAACGTAAAGCCGCAAGGCTCGTCATCTGCGGTGCGCCCTGTTTTCCGGATGAACCCGCAATGACCAATAAATGCCCCATAGTCCCCTTGTGGACCCCTTTTAAACGGGGCGACAGAAATCCTTGAACGACATCAGTCCCTATGAGCGAAACATTGAGCTTCTTTTTTTCAATCAATGCATCAGGAAAACCGATATCAATCACACTAAGCGCGCCTGAATGTGAAAGGCCTTCCTGCATAAAATGCCCTCTTTTTGGCATTGCCATGGTCAGGGTCGCATCTGCCTTGATCGCCACACCTAAAATTTCACCCGTATCGGCAGAAATCCCAGAAGGAATATCACACGCAATGATCCGACGCGCACAACGGTTAATGATTTCAACCATTTCGGCATGACGCCCGATAATCGCATGAGAAAGCCCTGTGCCGAGAAAGGCATCAATCACAAAATCGCTCTTTGTGACATCCGAAATCAAGTGCTCCAAGGTAAAAGCCCCTTCTTCACGTAGTGCGCCATCGGTTTTTTGCCAAATTTGTAAAGAAATACCGGCATCGCCTCGCAACAAAACTTCTTTCGAAAAGAGATAAACCTTGACCAAAGCCCCACGCATACGTAAATGACGTGCCGCAGCCAAACCATCCCCTCCGTTATTGCCACAGCCTGCAATGACAGTGACGACCTTTTTTTTGACCTTACCGTAATTTACTTCAATTTCGTCCACCATGCCTCTGGCGGCATTTTCCATCAACAGCAAGGAAGGAATTTTGTAATCAGCAGTTGCATCTTTATCAAGGGCCTTCATTTCAGCAGCAGTTACAATATGCATTATCGTTGCGTCCCCTGTAGTAAGACCTGAGCGATGGCGTAATCCGCATCGTGCGTGATACTGGATAAAATATCGCAAGTTCCGAGTTGCTGAGCCAAATCCCGTACACGGCCGGACAAATGAACACAAGGCTGACCTGAAGCGTCCGGCAGAGTTTCAATTTCCTTCCAGGAAATCCCCTGGCTCAGCCCTGAACCCAGTGCCTTTAAAAGTGCTTCTTTCACGGCGAAACGACCGGAAAAATGTACATGGGCGATTTTCTTTTGGAGGCAATACTCCCGCTCAGCCTGGGTAAAAACACGATCTAAAAAATTTCGATCCCAGCGCTGCATGATAGACTTCATGCGAGAAACTTTTACCATATCAATGCCAATGCCTAAGGTTGTCATATTCACTTCAATGCAACACTGAAGACGAGCGCGTGGCCAATCGGATGAGAGATTTCATTTCAGAAACCGCAGCGCCTATGCCCACTAAAACCGCCCGAGCGATGATGCTGTGCCCAATATTCAATTCTTCCACTTCAGGAATTTGTGCAACCGGAAGCACATTCATGTAATCCAGACCATGACCCGCATTGACCTTCAAGCCCAAGCTTACGGCAAGCTTTGCGGATTCGACAAGATCCTTCAAATGTCCACGGCGTGCGTCGCCCTTGGCATTGGCATAAGCCCCCGTGTGAATTTCAACAAAATCGGCCGCAACTTTTTGCGCCGCCTTAATTTGATTGGCTTCAGGGTCGATAAATAAAGCGACTGCAATCCCTGCTGCGTGCAGGGTTTCAATCACCCCAAAGAGTGCTTCCTGAGTTGAAATGACATCCAAACCCCCTTCCGTCGTCAGTTCCTCACGGCGTTCAGGCACAAGCGAAACCAACTCGGGACGAATCTCGGACGCAATTTTTACCATTTCAGGGGTTGCGGCCATTTCAAGACACAGCTTTGTTTGAATGACTTCACGTAAGAGGTGTAGGTCCCGATCTTGAATATGACGTCGGTCTTCACGCAAATGCACCACAATGCCATCGGCACCCGCAAGCTCCGCAAGGGATGCGGCTGTCACGGGTTCTGGAGAGATTCCCTTTCTGGCCTCACGAAGTGTTGCGACGTGATCAATATTAACCCCGAGTTTCAGCATTGTTCTTCCTTCCATCACAAATTAAAAAAACGTAAAAAACGTGATTTCCACCAAGGTGTTTCGCATGAGAGAATTATCCGTTTATTATTACAGAATCCCAAAATACCGTCAAGAAAGTCTGTTCACAACAAAACACAATTCAGATAAAACGCTTCGCCTTAAAATCCAAACAGCACTTCAGTAAAACCCCGATCTTTTTATTGTGAAGTCCCTGACACCTATGTTATGTTCTGGCGTCAATTTTGAGTACAAAGGACTTTAAATCCGCCCCTAAAAATGAGCGATCACACTTGTTTTTTGCCCTTAGACTGGAGCTTAAATGTCAGAAGTAAAATACAAACGTGTTCTACTCAAAGTCAGTGGTGAAGTCTTGGCAGGCGGTGATCGTTTTGGCATTCAGCCAGAGATGATCGACCTGATTGCAGAGCAGATTAGAGAAATGACAAAGCTTGGCGTAGAAACAGCCGTTGTCATTGGTGGGGGTAATATTTTTCGGGGCATCGCAGGCCATAGCTCTGGAATGGAACGCACCTCTGCCGACTACATGGGCATGCTCGCCACAGTCTTAAATGCCTTGGCTTTGCAAAATGTTCTGGAGGGAAAAGGCGTTGACACACGGGTGCAATCTGCCATTGAGATGAAGGAACTGGCTGAAAGTTATATCCGTCGGCGCGCCATCCGTCATTTGGAAAAAAAACGCGTGGTCATTTTCGCCGCAGGGACGGGCAACCCCTATTTCTCGACCGATACTGCCGCGGTTTTGCGCGCGATGGAAATCAACGCAGACGTTGTCTTAAAAGGAACGAAGGTAGATGGCGTCTACGATAAAGATCCCGTAAAAGATGCAAGCGCGAAAAAATTTGAAGAATTGAGTTACATTGATGTGATCAGCAAGGGGCTTCAAGTCATGGATTTTACTGCTGTGACACTGTGCATGGACAACAACCTGCCCCTCATTGTCTTTAACATCAAAGAAAAAGAAAATATCCGCAAGGTACTCAGAGGAGAGCCCATCGGGACTTTGGTCCGGAAACCGCTAACAGCTTGAGCGAATCTGCTTCAATGAATGAAACGAGGAAACCCATGGCCGATGACTTAAAAGCAAAAATGATCGAAAAAATGGAAAAGGCGATTCAACATCTCAAAACGGAACTCGCCACAATTCGAACAGGTCGCGCTTCGCTGGCCCTCTTTGATTCGGTCAAAGTCAATTTTTATGGCACACTGACACCCCTTCAACAAATGTCCTCGCTCTCGATTCCAGACAGCCGAACGGTCATCATTCAGCCCTGGGATATCAGCCTGCTTCAAGAAATTGAAAAAGCACTGACTTCCTCAAGCTTAGGACTTTCGGCTTCTAACGACGGGAAGCTCATCCGAATCACCATCCCTCCTTTGACTGAAGAACGCCGAAAAGAGTTGGTTAAACTCGTCAAACGGATGGGAGAAGAAAGTCGCATTTCCATCCGAAACATCCGCCGGGAAGCCAATGAGGGTTTTAAAACCACCCAAAAAGAAGACCATATTTCAGAAGACATGGTACACACCGAACAAGCCAACGTTCAAAAACTAACCGATCAACAAATTTCAGTCATTGAGGGTGTACTCCAGAAAAAAGAAGCTGAAGTACTCGCGATCTAAAACAGCGCTTTATTACCCATGCAAACAAAGACCCGGATTCCTTCAGTTTTTTAATACACGTCAACGACGACCATGTCCCCTTCCAAACACACTTCCAGTTTTGCAGAAATTAGCCTGAGTGCCCTGAAGGAAAACCTACGACAAGTTCAGATCCAGGCTAAAAACACCCCCATTTTGGCCATTGTAAAAGCCAATGCCTATGGTCATGGCGCAGTCCCCATCACCCAATTTCTCTCTCAACAAAAGGACAAAATCAAAATGTTTGGGGTTGCCTTTTTTGAAGAAGGACTTGCCCTTAGATCTGCGGGCATACGCGATCCTATTCTCATTTTAACCGGCTGTATGCCAGAGCAAATCCCCGACATGATTGCAGAGGAATTAACCCCCGTTGTTTTTGATGTACAGACCTTAGAGGCAATCAACACCGCTGCAATAAAACAGGAAAAACCCGTCAAAATCCACCTCAAAATCGATACAGGCATGGGACGACTTGGCATTCGCCCAGAAGCGGTTCGGGCTTTTATGCTCAAAGTCCTTTCCTGTCCGAGCGTTACCCTCGAAGGGATCTTGAGCCATTTTGCAGAAGCGGATCTCAAGGACCTCTCCTTTGCACAAAAACAGTTATCTAAACTTCAAACCATTTTGGAGGATTTTGCAGATAAAGGGCTAAACGTCCCTTATTGCCATCTGGCCAATAGTGCGGGTATTTCCCAACTCAAATCAGCTCAACTGGACTGTGTCCGTCCCGGGATCATGCTCTACGGCTATTCCCCCTTACAAGAAGCCATTCCGCACAAACTGATACCTATCATGCAAGTGAAGGCGCGGATCATCACACTGAAAACCGTGCCAAAAGGCACACCCATTAGTTATGGGCGCACCTTTGTCACGAAACGGAAGAGCCGTATTGCCACCGTCGCCATCGGGTATGCGGATGGTTATCCCCTTTCACTTTCAAACCGAGGCATGATGATTGCGAAAGGAAAACTCGTTCCTGTAACCGGACGGGTTTGCATGGATATGTGTATGCTTGATGTCAGCGATGCGCCACCGCTCACCATCGGGGATTATGTCACCGTCATCGGCTCGGAAGGTTCGACATCCATGTGGGCGCAACAAGTCGCAAGCCTGGCAAAGACCCATGTCTACGAGATTCTTTGCGGCATCGGGTCCCGGGTCAAAAGATGCTACGTTTGAGCTCAAAAAACCGTGGATTAAAACAAAGGAATCCATAAAATACCCCTTCTTCAGATGGAATCGTTCTTGCCGATAATGAAAAAACATGGTACTCTTTTGTCCGCAAATCCCCAGAAATTATCCATGCGTTTACGATACACACTTATTGAAGGAGGCGGTGACAATGGCGTCACTCCCAACCAAGGAACCCAAGACACTTATTTCTTGCAAAACGGCACTTGAAGAAAAAACGCAAGAACTCGAACTGCTTCAGCGTATCACCGAATCCATCAGTTCTAATCTCGACCTCGGTGTTGTTCTCAAAGAGATCGTTGCCTTAGTCGTTGAAAAAAGTAATGCAGATGCCTGTCTCGTCTATCTCGTTAACGAATCCAAGGATGCCCTCGTGCTTCAGGCCTCAAAAATTCCTCACCCGAAGTTGATCGGGCAGATCCGGGTTGAGTTGGGGGAAGGAATTACAGGATGGGTTGCAAAAGAGCGGCGTCCTGTGGCCATTTCAGAAAATGCCGAAGAAGACCCTCGTTTCAAGTCGTTTCAGCATTTACCCGAAGATCGCTATCAAGCCTTTTTGTCCGTGCCCGTCATTAGCAAAGAGGAAATGATCGGGGTCTTCAACATTCAATACAAAAGCCCCCACGAGCACAGTCAAGAAGATATCCGCTTGCTCTCTACCATTGCACATCAGGTGGGAAATGCCATCGGCAATGCACGACTGTACGATGAAATGAAAAGGAAGGCCATGCAGGTCGACACACTTTCTCGTGTCAGCAGTACCATCACATCTGACCGTTACATCGAAGAAGTGCTCAATCTGATTGTGAGTATGACCGCGGGCATGATGGGCTCTAAAATTTGCTCCATTATGCTGCTGGATAAAAAACAAGGCGAGCTTAAAATCGTTGCGACACAAAGCCTCAGTGAAGAATACCGCCGAAAAGCCAATGTCAAAATAGGGGAAAGCATTTCGGGGCGCACCGTGCAGGAGAAACAGCCTATTTCGGTACTGGATGTCAAGACTCACCCGCTCTACCACTTCCCTGAACTTGCAAAAAAGGAAGGACTTGTTTCCCTGCTTTCTGTTCCAATGATGATTAAAAGTCGTGTTGTGGGTGTCCTGAACAGCTACACCTCTAAAAAACATATTTTTTCACAAGAAGAAATTGCCCTGCTTCAGGGGGTTACAAATCAAGCCGCCGTTGCGATGGAAAATACAAGCCTGTCTGAACAATCATCCGCGATGCAAGAAGCCCTTGAAACCCGAAAAACCGTTGAACGGGCAAAGGGCATTTTAATGAAACAGGCCAAGATCAGCGAAGAAGAAGCCTTCCGGCTGATCCAACGTCAAAGCATGAACAACAGAAAAACCATGCGGGAAGTTGCTGATGCCGTTATTTTAAGTGCTAAAATTAGTCGACGCTGATTTAAAGGAACATTCTGCCTCTCCTCTAACCCCATAAGGACATCAATGAGCCACTCCCAAAACAAGGCACATCTCGTCTGGCTTGACCTTGAGATGACAGGGCTAAACCCAAACGAACACACCATTGTCGAGATTGCGACAATTATCACAGACAGTCACCTAAATGTACTTGAAGAAGGCCCCGTACTTGCCATCCATCAGGACGAAACAATCCTCAACAATATGGAAAAGTGGAGCCGAAACACGCACACAAAATCGGGTTTACTGAAAAGAATTGAGTCTTCCACGATCAGCCTTGCTGATGCCGAAAAAGAAACGCTGCGTTTTGTCAAACGCTACTGTGCAGAAAAGAAATCCCCACTCTGTGGGAATTCTATCGGTCATGACAGACGTTTTCTAGAACGCTATATGCCGACCTTTTTTGAATACCTCCACTACCGAAATATTGACGTCAGCACCATCAAAGAACTCGTAAAACGCTGGTACCCAAAAGGGACATCAGCCCCCACAAAAGCAGGGAGCCATTTGGCCCTCAACGATATCAGAGAATCGATTACAGAGCTTCAGTTCTACCGGGATACGTACTTTGTCAGATCAGTATGATCTGGAATGGGAAGGAAGCATTGGAGTGATTTTCAGGCGACAACACATAAAATATGCGTAAAAAAAGAGGCTCTGAATGAGAGCCTCTTTTTTTGTATATTCCAAACCAAGGAGGAAGACTTAGTCTTCGGTTTCAACCGCGAGAATACGGTCGAGACCTCGATAAAAGGTCAGTGCGTCCTCAAAACAAGTTTCGTCAATTTGAACGGTGACTTCACGCCATTCCCCATCTAAATGGGATGTTTTCTGACTGTGATCACAAAGGGATGCTTTAGGCTTTTGAATCTCGGCCTTAATAAAACCCTTGGGCTCTTCTGTTTCATTCCAGGCGGCGTCACCTAATGTCCCGGAAACATCTAATTCTAAAAAAATTTTTTTCAAAACAAACTCCTCTTGAAATTCCAAAATGCAATGTACAAGCTTTACATACCGCTTTCAAGAAAAAAATGTGCATTTTTTAACAATGACTCGAGGGAACAGCGATAACTGATACTCAGATGAAAACCAAAATAGAGCGCGTAATACGCAATAGATGGAGGATATCCCACAAAAGACCCACTTTCCAACCCTTTACCCTGAACGTTCCGAACGTAAAATCGCCTGAGACAAGTACGAAATTTTTTTACAATAGCGCGGGTCTTGATCTAAGCCAGAGAGCAGGATGGGCATACGATAGCCCCAGTTATGGGGCCCCACCGTTCCAGGAATATTGATCCGATCTTCTTCCAACAAGATATCCTGAATCGGCAAAATGACAAGCTGCGAAGGACTCCCCAGGAGTAGGTCGAGTACACGTTGTTGCAATATTTCCGAAAAATCAGATTCTGGAGAATGAACATCAAGCACGTCCAATAAACCTAAAAAGTTTCTCCGTAGCTCAAGAGACATCTCTTGCCACCAAGCCAATAAGGTCGATGTGTCATGCGTACCTGTCGTTGCAAGGGACAAAGGCGCATAATCCCTCGGATGAATATAGACCTCCCCCTGCTTTTCCCAGCGCATAATTTTGAGACCCGCGATTTGCATCTCATTTAAAATATTCCGCACAAAATCGGGAATACAACCCAAATCTTCAGCAATAGGGATACATTGCCCTGCTTCTTCGATGATAACGGAGAGCAAAGTCTTGCCACGGACGATCTGCGCATCTTCCGCCCAAGGTTCAAAATAGGGATCACCCGTTTTAGGCATAACCCAAACCCTGAAAAAGCCAACGACATGATCCAATCGAATCAGATCATAACAGTGCGCCGCCTCTCGAATACGAAGCCGCCACCAATTGAGATTTTCTTTTTCCATCTCTTCCCAATTAAAGCAGGGAAGCCCCCAGTCCTGCCCTGTTTCACTAAAATCGTCAGGGGGTGCCCCGACCGAAAGGTCTGCATGAAAAAGATGTGGGGCTCGCCAGATTTCAGCACTGTCTTGACTCAATAAAAAAGGCAAGTCCCCCATTATCTTCATATTATGGGTCTTTGCATGTTGACGCACTTCTGCCCACTGCGACCATAGAACCCATTGCACATACTGGATAAAAAGAATCCCTTCCGCATGGTCTACCTGAAACTGTTTTAGGCATTCTTTATCTCGATTTTTTAAGCGCTCCGGCCAATCACACCAGGGCATCCAGTTCTGATTTTCTTTGATTTGCCAAAAGAGCGCATAATCTTCAAGCCATTCCGATTTTTCTTGTATAAAATCCTGCAACATCCTAGCCTGCGCCGTCTCCTTGTCCCATTCTTCAGATTTAAAGGTTTTAAAGACCAAGTGCAGCAATTGATACTTTAGCGCCCGGAGGGTTTTTAAATCAGCAGTCTTTTTTTCCTCCAAGGCTTTCAAATGGGTTTGAATATCCTCAGAAGCAAGATAGGCTCTCACCGCATCATCATTTTGAAAGCGTGTTGTTCCCAAAACAGACAGATAGGCCGGATCAATCGCAAAACTACTCAGAGCCTGATAGGGGCTTGTTTCATCGGGAGCCGTTTCATAAATCGGGAGCATTTGTAACACACCGAGGTGATGCGTCTTCATATAATCCATACAAGGAATGAGGTCTAAAATTTCTCCAGCCCCCAGATTGTGCTCCGTTCGAATAGAAAAGAGCGGAATCATGAGTCCCGCAATCTTTTGTTTCAATTGTTGCGGGAGACGAGATGGGGTGTCTGGGCGCTTGATCATGGAGTCAATCTTAGCATTTTTTTTATGCTTGTCCGGGCAACCCAGCATAAAAAAATAGCATCGAAGTGATTTGGAAGCCTTGTGCTATTGAAAAGTAAAGACTGTCTCGATATAATTTCGGCCATGCCGAAAATCACCCCTGGGATTTACGTCGAAAAACTAAAGCGCCGGAAATTTCTACAGGTTTCCGGTCTAGGCATTACCTCAACGCTCTTTGCAAAACGCGCCGAAGCCGGTTCATTTTTTATGAAGCGCTTTCTGGCCTTGCCGCCAAAAAAAACCCCCTTTATCACCCCGACTGAAGATTTTTATATCGTACAATATTCCGGGCCACAAACAGTCGACGTCAATACCTGGTCACTTAAAATTACAGGCAAGGTCAGAAAACCACTCCGTCTGACTTACGATGACATCCTCAAAAGACCCGCGATTGAGCGCATGGTGACCCTGACCTGTATCGATAACGAGGTCGCGGGCGATTTAATCAGTAACGCCCTATGGAAAGGGATCGAACTCAAAGATCTTCTGGCAGAAGCCCAACCGCAATCCGCTGTTGTTGATGTCGCCCTCTACGGCGCGGATGATTATTCCGACAGCATCACTTTTGAACGCGCCACACAATATGATGTCTTCTTGGCCTATGAAATGAATGGAGAAGCACTCGATAAAAATCACGGCTTCCCACTCCGCGCAATTGTACCGGGTCTCTATGGCATTAAAAATGTGAAATGGCTCACACAACTCGAACTCACGGACTATGATTACAAAGGCTATTGGCAGAAAAAGAGCTGGACAGATCAGGGAACCATCAAAGTCAGCTCCAGAATTGATGCCCCCGGCCCCTACAATACCATCAAGAAAGGGGATACCTTTCGCGGTATCGCTTTTTCAGGCTATAACGGTATTGGCATGGTAGAAATCTCTTTCGACGATACAAAAACCTGGCAACGCGTGAAACTGGATGCTAAGGCGACCTCGCCTTACGCCTGGGTTCACTGGCACTATGCGTGGGAAACGGCGTCCCCTGGAGATCATCGGGTTTACGTACGTGCGACCGACCGTATCGGGCGCACACAGACCTCATTCATCGCCGGGGCATTTCCTGAAGGGACTTCAGGTTTACATTCCATTGTGGCTTTTGTCGAATAGGAAACGCAAGACTTCCTCAAGCCACTGCTTCGTCGCCCATACACGCATGACAATAAATGGTGCCAAGGCGAAGGTGATATCGCACCACACTGCCTGAGGGAATGTCCCCCTGACAGCTATCGCAGAGCGAACCCACTGTTAATTCCATTTCATCATAACCATCAAGCGGCATCTCTTCGCCAAAAATAATTTTCGGCCAGGGACGTGATTTCACAATGACCTTACGATAACGCTCTTCCAGCGCACGTAACCGTTTAATCAAATGCTCCGGCACACCATGTTTACGCAGACAATTTGACATCATCACTTCCCGCAGATCAAATAACTTTTCCGAAATCACCATCCAGTGATGGGCCGTTTTGGGGCGCTCACCAAAATAAACCGATTTTCCTGTTAAGAGTTGGTATAAAAAATTATATTGTTTTTCGGCCAGCCGTTGCTGCGTCACGCCCGCAAAAAAGGGACTCAACTGTGGGTCATCATATACTTGGCTATAAAAGTCCGTTAAAATTTCCTGCAAGCGTTTTCCTTCCCCCAAGGCCTGCCAAAGCTCCAAGTCCGGCGCAGGGTCTTTAGGCTCATCATAAGTTAAGGCCTCGTCGTTTTCTTGAACTGAGTCCTTTCCTGAATGGGGTGAATCAGACCCATCGTGTGTATAGGTGAAGGGGTCGGCATGAATGTCTGCCTCGTTTGCACCACAGCCCAGGGCATTTTTTTTAGCCGTCTTGACCATTTCAGGATGACCACACAAATAAACAAGTGTACCTTCAAGATTTGTGTGGTCTGTAAACGCAAGGTCATTCGCACGACCCGCTTTACAGCCTACCGGGACCTCCGGCCCCGAGACACAAGACACTGCGTGAAAGTTTGCATGATCTTGACTGAGTTTTTGAATCAAATCGCGCGCATACAAACCTGCTTTTGAGCGACTGCCGTGATAAATAACAATATCGCCCGTGTGCCCCTGCTCTAACGCTTCATGCACAATACCCAAGAGCGGGCCTAAACCTGAGCCTGTGCCGATAAGCAGTATCGGTGCATCCCAGCGACCCTTTTGATAACAAAAATGCCCCTGTGGCCCTTCAATTTGCACCCTGCCTCCTTCTTGCAATTCATCAAAAATCCAATGGCTCATTATTCCTCGGGGAATGCGTTTCACATGTATTTCAAGTACCCAATCTTCACGTGCTAAGGCCGCAAGCGAAAAACTTCGGGTCAAACCGTCGGGGCGACGCAAATGAATAAACTGACCCGGATGAAAATATAAGGCCGTCACGGGTTTTAGCAGGACTTGGCAAATTTCAGGGGAGAGCAGCGTCTTTTTAAGAACAGTTGCGGGTAAAAACAAATCGGCATCATCCGGCGCTTCAATCTCCATCTCCATTTCTGGAATACAGGTACAAGGCAGGAAATAGTCCAACTTGCGTAAACCCGCTCTCAAACCCGCCTGAGACGACTTGGGCGGAGGGCCACTGACATTTTTTAACATGCAGGTATAACAAACCCCATCTCGGCACGAAAAAGGTGTCGTTACGCCATAACGTTGTAAGGTCTGAAGTACGGTTTCATCGTCCCGGCCGACATAGGTTTTTCCCTTAAAGGTAAGCTTGCTCATAATACCTCCGTTTTTAAGCAACCCCTAATTAAGTCCCCTAAAATAAGGGACTCTCTCCCCCTATTTTGATAAAATTTCCATTCTCACAAGTGTATCGAATCCTCGAATTCTGTCAAAAGCTGCAAACGACAGACGCGGGTGGTGATTTGGAATGAGGGATGACCTTCCTATTTTACTGTCATTGTGGCATTTTTTATTTTTTTTGTGTATATTCATCGGTATTGACTTTGACTCCGATTCTGTTTTTGGGGGAGTATGATGTTCTGGAACTCAGCCTCAATCATCAGTTTAGTCTTTCTTTGTGCCGCTCTTTTTATCCTCCTTCGTTTGAAAAAAAAAACCACGGCCTTGCTCAAGCAAAATAAGCTGCTGTCCATGATGCACCGTTTTCCGGGCATGGTTTTTAGATGTCAAAATGACACACCCTTAACGCTTCTCTTTATCAGTCAAGGCGGACGTTCACTGACAGGACATGAATCTTCAACACTAATCCGTAAACAGGTGGGCTATCTTTCTTTGATTCATTCAGAAGATTTGAAAATACTGCAAACACAGGTTCGAGATGCGCTGGAAACAAAAATAGCCTTATCACAGCAATACCGGATCGTAACGCTTACAGGTAAAAGCAAGTGGGTTCAAACAGATGGGATGTGGGTTTACGACAAACAGGAACAACCCCTCTTTTTTGAAGGAATGACAAGGGATATTTCTAAACAAAAACAAAGGGAAACACGGAACAAGGTCCTCAAAAGTATCGCCGCAGCCTGTTTGCGCGCAAGCTATAACGAAGACCTCTTAGAAGAAGTGCTGCGTCTTGTTTTAGAAGGCTTTGGTGCAGATCGGGCTTGGCTCATCCAAACGACTCACCTCGAAGGAGAGGGTTATCAAATCGTACAAATGGTCAGTCGAACTCACTTACCTACAAACAATGCCAGGGCCCCCATTCCACTCAACCCCGCACGCTGTCAACAAGTCTTGGCGTCCGAAGGAATTCTAAAGTGCGACCTCAAAACAGCTTGGCCACGCGAAGATCCGCATCTCAGCGGGGAACAATCCATGATGTGTACCGCGATCAAAACAAAGATCGGAAAACCTTGGATTTTTGGCATCCATTACGACAATGCCTCACATTTATATTCTGAAGATGAAGACAGCCTTTTTTCAGAAATTGCAGCGCAATTGCCCCACACACTCTACATCCTACGCACCATCAAAAAACTGAGCAAAAGTGACTATATCCTGACAGAGGCCCAGCGGATTGCCCATATTGGAATTTGGAATCTTGATATCGTTGACAATTGTTTGACTTGGTCAGACGAAATCTATCGAATATTTGGTCTACAGCCCAAACAACTGGAGGCCACTTATGAGGGATTCTTAAAACTGGTACACCCAGATGATCGCGCGAGAGTAGACCAGGCCTATACCCAGTCTGTCATCAATAAAATACCTTACAACATCACACATCGTTTGCTTTTGGCCGACGGAACCATAAGATACGTCAACGAACAATGCGAAACCTTCTACGATGATACCGAAAAAGCGGTGCGCTCCTTTGGCATTGTTCAGGACATTACCCATCAAAAAAAGGTCGAAACCAAACTGCATCAATCCCTCATTGCCGTGAATAACACCGAAGATGCTGTTGCTATTACGAACGATAAACATGAAATTATTGAAATTAACGCCGCCTATAGCGAAATTACGGGCTATAGCCGAGAAGAGGTGCTTGGTAAAAAGCCAGACCTGCTCAAGTCAGGAAAACATGCAGAAAGTTTTTATGAGCTGCAAGTCCATGACTTGCGAGATAAGGGCCTTTGGAAGGGAGAAGTTTGGAAAAGACGCAAAAATGGAGAACTTTTTCCAACCTGGTCGATCATCACGACACTACGCGGCCCCACTCAGAAAATAGTCAACTATGTTTCTGTTTTTTCAGATGTTTCTCCACTCAAATCTTCACAGAAAAACCGTAATTTTTTTGGTCATCATGATCCTTTAACAAAGTTGCCTAATCAAATTTTGCTTAATGATCGCCTTGAACACGCCTTGCAACACGGCCAGCGCGAAGAAAAAAAACTAGCGGTCATTCTGCTTGATCTGGATTTTTTCAGAAAAATTAACGAACGCTTGGGATACGCCGTCGGCGACGGGGTCTTAAGAGAAGTTGCCCGACGAATCAAAAAAAGCATGCGAGATGAGGATACCGTTGCACGTCTCGAGGGAGACCAGTTTGTCATCCTCGTGGAAAAGATGCGTCAAGCACAAGATGTCGTTTTTTTGGTTAAAAAATTGAAGGCTATCTTTGAAGAAACGTTTATGATCAATGACCATGAAATGCGTCTGCATATCAGTGTCGGAATTAGTTTTTACCCCGAAGATGCGACTGATGGTGATGGGCTCATGGAAACAGCAAAAACGGCCATGAGCCGCGCAAAAAAAGCAGGCCGAAACAAATTTCAGTTTTCTACACCTTCTTTGTCTCTGGCAACCTTTGAACATCTCAGTTTTGAAAAAGCACTCTCCCAGGCCTTGAGGGAAAATGAGTTGGTTTTACACTATCAAGCGCAGTACACCCTAAAAACAAATCAAGTCACCACTGCGGAAGCACTCGTGCGCTGGAACCATCCAGAATTTGGGCTTCTCTTCCCCGATAAGTTTATCCCCTTTGCCGAAGAATCAGGGTTAATTCAAGAGATTGAACAATGGATACTCGAAACGGCTTGCGCTCAAATGGCAAATTGGATCAAACAAGGCCAAGCCTTAAAACGTGTTGCCGTCAATATTTCCGGGGTACAATTCCAACGCAGCGACATCGTAAACTTGATTCTCCATGCCCTAAAAAAAACGGGCTTAGCGGCCGAACGCTTGGAGCTCGAGATTACAGAAACGGCCATCATGAAACGGATCGCACACAGTATCGACGTCTTAGATCAGTTGTCTCATAAAGGAGTCCACATCACCATTGATGACTTTGGCTCAGGATATTCTTCACTCAGTCATTTAAGCCGTTTGCCCATTCATCGTCTCAAAATCGAGCGATCTTTTGTACAAGACCTACCCAAAAATAACGAGAGCGTGCGGGTGATACATGCCATCAAAACCCTTGCACACAGTCTTCAAATCGGTGTCATTGCCGGTGGTGTTGAAACAAAAGCGCAGCATCAGTTTTTGCAATCGCTCGGCTGTGACGAAGCGCAAGGCTATCTCTATCACCGCCCCGTACTCGAAGATCCCTCCGCAAGCTTTTTAAACATTAGGTAATACAGGAGGTCTTAAACAAAGCGCTCTAAGCTTCGTTTAAGAAAACTCCCTATACAATTTTCAGACAAAAAGGTAAGCTTATAAAAACCCTCCGGAGTTAAAATAATGCAAATACGGGATGTTTCAAATGCCGCACAAGCCCGCCAAATTATTGAAGAGCGAAAACTGAAACATGTGAAGGTGGGTCTCTTTGATATTGACGGGGTGATGCGTGGCAAATATATGTCGCGTGATAAATTTTTTTCTGCCTTGGACAAAGGTTTCGGTTTTTGTGATGTGGTCTTGGGCTGGGATGTGACAGACCAACTCTATGATAATGTGAAGTATACGGGCTGGCATACGGGTTATCCCGATGCCACGGCCCGCATCATACCCGAAAGCTGCCGTGCGCTTCCCCTTGAAGACAAGATGCTACTTTTTCTCGCGGAGTTTTCAGGAGACAGCGCAGCCATCTGTCCCCGTGCCACCCTTCAGCGCGTCCTTGATAAAGCCAAAGACATGGGTCTAGCGGTTTTGTCCGGATTTGAATATGAATTTTTTGTTTTTAACGAAACACCCCAAAGCATCCGCGAAAAAAAATACCAAAACCTCAAACCCATGAGTCCTGCTGAATTTGGCTATTCCATCATTCGCAACAGTGTGGAATCTTCTATCTATCAGAGCCTATTGGATCTATCGGAAGCAATGGATTTCCCATTAGAAGGCTTACACGAAGAAACGGGACCGGGGGTCTTAGAGGCTGCTTTGACCTATGACCAGGCCATGGCTTCTGCCGACAAGGCTGCACTTTTTAAAACCTTCATAAAAGTTGCCTTGCAAAAACAAGGCAAGCTGGCGACGTTTATGGCAAAATGGTCTCCTGATTTTGCAGGTCAGAGCGGACACATCCACCTTTCACTGAAAAATTTGGAAGACAAAAGCCTCTTTTTTGAAGAAGGACAAAAAGCGGGGATGAGTCCTACAATGTGTCACTTTGTTGCGGGTCAGCAAAAATGCATGCCAGAATTGATGGCGATGATTGCACCGACAATCAATAGCTATCGTCGTCTCATCCCCGGTTTCTGGGCACCGACGGAAGCCAGTGTCGGCATAGACAATCGCACTTGTGCCATTCGCATTATTCCCGGCAGTGAACAGTCGCAACGTTTGGAATATCGCGTTGCCGCAGCAGATGCAAATCCCTACATTATTTTATCAGCCGTGATCGCTTCCGGGCTTTGGGGAATAGAAAACAAAGCTGAAATCGAGACCATGGTTTCCGGTAATGCCTATAATCAGAAATTTCCAAAACACCTGCATCTTCCAGCGACACTTTGGGAAGCCGCTCAGGCGCTCAAATTTTCCGATATGGCAAGAGGTGCTTTTGGCGACGCCTTTGTAGATCATTTTGCCGCCAGCCGGGAGTGGGAAGAACGCGAATTTAGAAAACATATTTCTCAGTGGGAGTTAGAGCGATATTTTGAAATTATATAAAAAAGGCAAGTACCTGTTCCCCACTTAAAAAAAGGGGGAGGTCAAATGAGATGGAGAAGAATGATTAAAATTATTTCTCCGGTTGATGGACGTCTTGTTGCCAAACGCAGTTTTGCCGACACACAAGAAACCGCCTCTGCTTTAAGTGCCGCGGTCAAAGCGCAAAGGCTTTGGAAATCAATCCCCATTAAAAAACGCGCTGATTATTGCCAGCAGATGATTGAATATATGATGGCGCATCGTGATGTTTTTGCAGAAGAACTCACTTGGCAGATGGGGCGACCCATTCAATACACACCGGGAGAAATCGACGGGCTGGCAACGCGCGGGCGCTACATGATCGATATTGCACAAAAAGCCCTCACAAACATTGTGCTGCCGGAAGAAGCAGGGCTTTCTCGTTTTATCCATCGTGAAGCCTTGGGCGTGGTTTTTGTCATCGCACCGTGGAACTACCCTTATCTCACGGCGGTGAATGCCATCATCCCGGCCCTTATGGCAGGGAACGTCGTCATCCTCAAACATGCGCCGCAAACGCTTTTGTGTGCAGAACGATTTCAAGAAGCATTCAAGTCTGCGGGCTTACCGGAAGGCGTGTTTCAATATTTACATCTCTCCGATGAGGATTGTAGCGCCGTCATCAAAAGCCCGGAAATTGATTTTGTTTCTTTTACGGGCTCACTTGCGACGGGGAGACTGATCGAAAAAAGTGCAGCAGGTTTAGTAAAAGGCCTGGCATTAGAATTGGGCGGAAAAGATCCGGCCTATGTCTGTGAAGATGCAGTATTAGAAGACAGCGTTGCACAACTTGTGGATGGGGCTTATTTTAATTCGGGTCAGTCTTGTTGCGCGGTCGAACGTATTTATGTGGCTGATTCGCTTTATGCGACTTTTGTCGAAGCCTTTGTGGCTGAGGTCAAAAAATATCGTTTGGGAAATCCACTTAAAAAAGAAACGACGCTTGGCCCCCTACTTAATACCCAAGCCGCTGAGCGTGTTCGAGGGCAGATTGTCGAGGCCATTCGTGCGGGCGCCACGGCTTGTATCAAGCCCACACATTTTATGATGAATAAAGACGGATCGCCCTATTTGGCGCCGCAAGTTTTGATTGATGTGGATCATGCCATGACCATCATGCAAGAAGAAACTTTCGGCCCTGTTGTTACCATTATGAAGGTTGCCAATGACGATGACGCCTTAGCACGGATGAATGACAGCCCTTATGGACTGACGGCGTCTATTTGGACGGTGGACGAGACACGTGCAATGGCACTCGGAAACAAAATACAGACGGGGACTGTTTTTATGAATCGTTGCGACCATCTTGACCCAGCGTTAGCTTGGGTGGGCGTAAAACATTCCGGGCGAGGGTGTGCGCTTTCAGAACTGGGCTATGCTCAATTAACACGGCCAAAATCTTTTTATTTGAAGGCTTCTCCATGAGTGCCGAAGACAACAAACTACAGGGCGATTGGAATTACCCCACTTCAGTCTATTTCGGGGTCGGACGGATTTCCCGCTTGCCTGAAACCTGTCGTTCACTGAATATCTCCCATCCCTTATTGGTGACGGATACTGGATTGCTCACACAGGACTTTATTCTGAAATCACTCGAAACCAACGCAGAGGCAGGGCTTGAATGCCGTTTGTTTTCAAAGGTGAAATCAAACCCTACGGGAAAAAATATTGACGAGGGAGTGAACGCTTATCATGAGGCCGGATGCGACGGTGTCATCGCGATGGGTGGGGGTAGCGCCTTGGATGCGGGAAAAGCCATCGCTTTAATGGTCGGGCAAGATCGGCCCATTTGGGATTTTGAGGATGTCGGCGAGAACTGGCTACGTGTAAAGCCTGAGGCCATTGCGCCGACCATTGCCATTCCAACAACGGCTGGCACGGGATCAGAAGTGGGACGCGCCGCTGTGATTCTGGATACAAGCTGCCAAATCAAAAAAATCATTTTTCATCCAAAAATGCTGCCAGAAGTTGTCATTGCGGACCCGGCTTTGACACGAAGCCTGCCTGCTCATCTCACTGCCGCAACGGGCTTGGATGCCTTCGTTCATCTGCTTGAGGCCTACTGCACACCCGGTTTTCACCCCATGGCTGAAGGCATTGCTTTAGAAGGAATGCGCTTGGTCAAAGAAAATTTGCTCAGGGCCTTTGAAGCGGGACAGGATTTATCGGCACGGGCCTACATGATGTCCGCCTCTCTAATGGGTGCTGTCGCTTTTCAAAAAGGCTTAGGTGCGGTACATGCCCTGGCCCATCCCCTGGGAGCCGTTTTTGACAAACATCACGGCCTACTCAACGCCATCCTCCTGCCCTATGTTCTGCGAAGAAACCGTCCGGCGATTGAGAAAAAAATGAAACGTGCGGCAATTTACATCGGATTGTCCGATGCTTCATTTGAAGTTTTCTATGATTGGATCTTGTCCTTAAGAAAAACCCTTCAAATTCCTGAAACACTTCAAGACATTGGGATCACGGCAAGCGAACGGGATCGCATCGGGCAAATGGCCTTTGACGATCCCTCCGCTTCGGGTAATCCGATTTCTTTCACCGCAGAAGATTACGCCGCGATTTTTGAAAATGCCGTCATGGGCAAAGGCTTGTGAAACTGGGTATTTTAGAAACGGATCAACTCGAACAATCTCTCCAAAAAAAATACGGTCCTTACAGTAAAATGTTTCAAAAGCTGTTATCACCCTTGGACGATCAACTGGTTTTTCAAGTTTATGACACCATCCATTTTGAATATCCGAAAAATAGAGATGACTGCGATGCCTACCTCATCACCGGAAGCAAGGCCAGCCCCTATCAAGATAAAGCTTGGATTCGTCGGCTTGAGAAAGAGATCCAAATACTTCACGCCAATAAAAAAAAACTCATCGGTATTTGTTTTGGGCATCAACTGATCGCACAAGCTTTGGGCGGAGCGGTTCAAAAAAGTGACTTAGGCTGGGGCGTGGGCTTGAGCACACAGCATTGGTTCCAGAAAAAAGATTGGATGGGCGATACAGAAGAGACGTTTAAAATTTTAGTGAGTCACCAAGATCAGGTGACTCACATTCCGCCGGGAGCAGAATGTCTTGCGGGAAATGATTTTTGTCCCAAAGCCAGTTTTCAGATGGGCCACCATATCTTAACATTTCAGGGCCACCCCGAATTTCAGCCCGCCTACCTGCGTCACCTGATTACAGGTCGGCGGGAGATCATCGGGGTTTCCCGCGCAGAACAAGCACTTCAATCCTTGCATGTACCGAACGACCATGCACAGATTGCACGATGGATCTTGGCTTTTTTAAAGGCCGGCTGAGCCGATCTTTGCCACCTTATGCAAAAAGATCAATAATACTTTTCTCTGCTTGCTGTGTTGCTTTTAAGGCGGCCAAGTTCGCACCAAATGTTGTTGCTGCGATGCTCTGATTGACCGCTTCTTCTGCCAAATCCACGTTTGAGCCTTCAATTAAGCTTCCGTCGGCTTCTGGAAACTGTGGGCCGGGGATACTGCTCTTTTCAATCTGAACCACCACACCACCCGTACTGCCCTCATTTTGGACGATCGTGTCCTTTTTAAAGCCTTCCGTGCTGATATTGGCAACATTGTTCGCCGAAACTTCTTGTCGTTTCAGTCCGGCACTGATGCCAGACTGGGAGCTATTGATCGCTGAAATCATACGGAATCCTCCTATCAACTCTTATCGGAAGACCTAAGAGAAAACTTTAGCTTTTTTTAAATAAAAAATTTAAAATTTTATTTTTTATTTAAAATCAATTACTTATATCGTTCATCTGTCTTGGGATTGTCTTAATTATCAAGATAACGCTAAAACTGTGCCTTAAAATCAAGAAAGTTTTTTTTGAGTTCCTCAAACGCTTCGCGTAAAGTAGTGAGCTCTGTCTCCATTTTTTTTAACTTGTCTTCTTGCAAAGCAGATGGAGACCTCATTATTTTTATTTGAGCCGCAGCGTCTTCCATTTTGACTTCTGTCGTATCTGAAAACAGATGCATGTAGCGTGATTCTTTACGGCCTGCCTGTCTAGGCAGCATGTGTACCCATGCCAAAGATTCGAGATGCTCCAACACTTCATGGACTGCCTCTAGATTTTCAAAGTGATAGACGCGCTCGGAGCGACCACGCAACTCTCCAACCGTCTGTGCCCCGCGAAGAAACAGGAGGGCAAGCACAATGATTTCACGCGGCACCAGTTTAAATTTTTCTGTGATATTTTCGCCGTATTTTGCGACACGTCCCAAATGCGCATCCCAAGCCAGTCCTTTTTCAATTAAACCTTCGAGGGCCGCGTGAATGATTGAGTCGTCATAAATAACCAGGGGATTGCGATTGGTGGTTTGATTGCAGGCATTTTTGAGGGCATTTAAAGACAGCGGGTAGTAGTCGGGTGTGGTCGGGTGTGGTCAGCTCTTTTTCCATCAAAGCCCCCAAAACCCGAATTTCCGTTTCGCTCAGGATTATTTCCATCATGCAACCTTATCCTTGTTTTGATGTTTTTATCACGTACTTTGAAAAACAGGATCTCTTTTTATAGAAATTTGTTTAAAAATACAAGGTTTTAATCGAACAAAATCAAGCGCTGATCTTAGATAAGATGCTTCAATTGACGCCCTGATCGAAGACGAGTATGATTTTATCCTTATCTTTACATAATGATTTCTAAGGAGCGTCTTATGGCTTTAGCGACTTTGGGAAACACAGCGCTTGGCGCTTGAAATTTCACCGATTGGTTTGGGAACTTGGGCCATTGGTGGAGATTGGAGCTTCGGTTGGGGGGCTCAGGATGATGCCGAATCCATTGCAGCCATTGAACGTGCCGTGGATCTCGGGATCAACTGGATCGATACCGCACCCGTTTATGGCTTGGGTCACGCGGAAAAAATTGTTGCTCGAGCACTGAAAACACTGGGCAGTGCGCGCCGTCCTCTCGTATTTACAAAATGCGGTCTGGTGTGGGATGAAAATAAAAATGTCGGACACAGCCTGAAACCCGACTCGATTCGAAAGGAAGTTGAAGCCAGCCTAAAGCGTCTGCAGACTGAGGTGCTGGATTTGTGTCAAATCCATTGGCCTTCCTTTCCTCCGGGAAGCCCTTCACCGGATTTGGAAACGGCTTGGCAAACCCTCGCAGACTTAATCACAGAAGGAAAAATAAGACATATTGGGGTGTCCAATTTTTCTGTTGAACAACTCGAACGTATTCAGAAAATTGTGCCCATTACCTCCTTACAACCCCCTTATTCACTGATGCGAGCGGTTGAAAACGATGTGCTGCCCTTTTGTGAAAAACAAAATATTGGCGTTATTGTTTATTCGCCGATGCATAATGGTTTGCTGAGCGGGAAGATGAGCCGTGAACGCATCGATACACTGCCTGACTCGGATTGGCGAAAAAAAGGGAACCCAGCCTTCAGAGAACCGCTTTTGTCACGTAACCTGGCCTTTGTTGAAATATTACGCAAGATCGGGAAGCAGCACGGTCGGTCGCCTGGTGAAGTGGCGATTGCATGGGTGCTTCGTCTGCCCGCAGTCACCGGTGCAATCGTAGGTGCCCGCAATGCGGCGCAAGTCGATGGTTTTGTAAAGGCGATGAATTTTCGGCTGAGTGAAAGCGAAATTTCTGAAATCGAACACCAACTACCGGACTCGGTGAACATGATGGATGGCCCTTAGCGACAAGGACAGAAGAAACAATTTGGTCTATGCCAGGCCTTAACATTTGCATATCAATTTTAAAATTGGCTTTGTCGTGACAACCAAAATGTTGTTCGAAAACATTTGATTTCCGGACAACAATTGGCAAGAGATTCACCTACCTGCTAATATGGGCAGCAGTTTTTAGCCCCAACTCCTCTCCTTTTGTGCATTGGTGTTGAGTGTTTTGGGTAGAAAGGAACTTAGATCTTATGAAACAATATTTTTTTATGACGGGTATTTTGTTCTATGGGCTGTTTTTTTCAGCCGGATTGGTCCTTTCAGGTGAGACGCAAAAACCTGGCGATTCGCTGATTCTTGAGGATTTTTCCAAACAGGAGGAGAATGGACTACCCCCGATTTGGAAACCTCAGAACGCAAACCCCGCGCCCTCTAAGGCTTACGAAATTAAAAAAAACGGGGAAGGGTTTTTGCTTCACGCGAATGGAAAACCCAATCGAATCTTTAAAAAAATGACATGGAATCCCTACGAATACCCCTTTATCACTTGGAAATGGCGCATGCTAAAAGTGCCTAACGATCCAGACAAAGAACGTAATGCGACGATTTATGTTGCGCTGGGGACAGACATTTTGGGCATTCCCAAACTTACAAAATATGCTTGGAGCAGTAACAAAGCCGTGGGTTCTGAAGAATCGGGTGGCATCTTTCGACCGACGACCATTGTGATTCGCAGTGGTCAACCGACATCGGGCGAATGGGTGACCGAAACCATTAACGTACTGGAAGAACACAAACGGCTTCATGGAGAAGATCCGCCCAATGAAGCCTATGGTTTTGGCATTATCTCGACACTCGACGCAGAATTTGGTGCATTTGTCGCGCATAAATAGTCTCTCCCATTCTTCTCTATCCGACGATCTGAGCGTGATCAATTCGTGCTGAAAGATATTTTGTACATGATCATTGGGCTCTTGCTTTTGACGGGGGGCGCCGATGTGATGGTTGCCGGGGCTTCGCGACTCGCGCGGCGTTTGGGCGTTTCCGCTTTAGTAATTGGTTTGACCATTGTCTCCTTTGGCACTTCCGCACCGGAAATGGCGGTGAGCCTGTCTGCTAGTTTAGGTGGACAGCCAGACATTGCCATTGGCAATGTTGTGGGGAGCAATATTAGTAATATCGGTTTGGCTTTGGGGATCGCCGCAATGGTGCGTCCTTTGGTTGTTCAGGCCCGCCTTGTGCGTTTTGAAGTCCCACTGCTTTTTGCGATTACCTGTTTGACCTACCTCGTTGCCTTGACAGGTGTTCTTCCGCGCTGGTTTGGTGGCACTTTTTTATTAGGACTCTTTGTTTACATTGGCTTACATTATTATTGGTCGCGCAAGGAAAAAAAAGAAATCCAGGCCGAATTTTCTGAAGAAGTCCTTTCTGAAAAAGTCCAAGGAAGTGGCAATCTGCCACGTAATTTGGGCAAAATCGTCTTTGGTTTGGCCTGTCTTGCGGGCGGGGGACATTTGCTTGTGGACGGTGCGGTAGGTATCGCGCGCTGGGCAGGTCTTTCCGAATTACTGATTGGTTTGACGGTTGTGGCAGTGGGGACTTCACTGCCGGAAATGGTAACTTCTATCGTCGCCGTAATGCGCAATCACGGCGATATCGCCATTGGAAATGTGCTGGGCAGCAACCTTTTTAATACCTTGGGTGTACTGGGAGCAAGTGCGGCGGCTCAACCCATTCTGGTTCAAAAAGAACTGCTTGTTCGGGATTTCCCGGTCATGATTTTGCTCACGCTCTTGCTCTTTCCATTTTTGAAGTCTGGTTTTGTGCTCAGGCGCTGGGAAGGGGCATTGCTCGTACTTGTTTATGTTTCTTATGGTGTGATTCTTTTTATAAACCAGGCCTAATTTGGAGATGTTCCGAAAGGCTGGACGTTTATTGTAAAAAAACGGCGTTTACCAACTCACCACAGCATCATATTCAAAAATCATCGCCAACATTTCTTCGTAGCTGATCTTTTGATGTGAGGTCTTTATGTTTACGCACGGGTCTTCAGCCAAAACCAAGGGCTGGGTTTTTAAAACACTGAGATCCATTAAGACTGCATTTTGAATCAGAATAATAGCAATTTTTTGAGCACCTTCAATCTGTTTGATAAAATCAAGCGGGGTCTGATCCTTTTTATTCTTGAGGATGTGAAGGGTCTTTTTTTTGTTCACGGTCTTTGCCTCAAAAAATAAAAAAACAATCTGCTTCTGAAATTTTCTCCGCAGAAACAGATTGTGATAATAAACCCACTCCTTCATCTTCTAGACAAAAATCGCATGTTTTTCTGCTTGCGGCATCCATAAAAAGTACACCCGGAAAGTGTTCAAAAGCCAACAGAAAATGCTCCAACCGTTCTTCATCCACAAAATCTGTTTTGTCTGTCTCTAATATGTGCACAGCCTGTTTTATAAGTAAAACGGTAACTTGGTGTTCACTTGCAACAAGTCCCAAGGCGATGCGGATGCCTTCACAAACACGATGGTTTGTCCGAGGATCACTTTGAATGAGCACAACAATTTTTTTATGCACAGAACGACCTTAGTTAAATGAGATAAAACGTTCACAGCCCTTCACTAAATCTGAGAGCACAACCAATCCACCAAAAACCGCTTTGTCGCTGACGGGAATCTGATAACGCTGTGCGCCGTAAGCGCAAAGAAAGAGTTTTAAGCCTTTTTGAGTGAGTGCCTCAAGCTGGGCTTCATTCATATTTTGAACCCCTTCATCCACAAGATAGAGATAACACAAGATATCTTTTTCTAAGGCAGCCTCAATAAGACCCATCACGGTTTTTAGATTGGCATGTTCTGGTGCTGTGGAAAGCAGGATGCCCAATTTTTTTTTTGCCATGATTAAAGGGGGTCCCATTTTATTTTGAAATAAAGATTTTTAAATCTCTATTTCATCCCAAAATTGTAACATATCATTCCGAATATCGCAGAAACCAATACGCCCCCCCTCTCTTCAAACATTCAAAATCACACATTAGAAGGGGCAGGTTTCTTGACCTCTTTTATGTGCTCTGGTAGACTGAATCTTGCTTTTTTATATAAAAAAATGAAAATGAATAGGAGGGCAATCAATGGCAGGCGAATCAGATTTTACATTGGAAGTCGATGGGTCGGTTCAAAAATCGATAAAATGGGGCTATGAATCCCTCGCAAGCATTCCCGCTGAGTACCAAATTGAAGATGTGAGCCAACATGTTGCTGGCATGGCCGGATCGGGCGTTCAAGTAAAAGCCCTGCTAAATGCCGCCATTCCCCATCCTGATTCTGATCACGTGACCTTTCATTCCCAGGATGGAAAATTTGCGGCCAGTGTCGGACTTGAAGAAATTCTTGATCGCGCCATTCTGATTTATAAACGTGACGGTGAACCCTTGCCTGAATCGAAGGGCGGTCCTGTACGACTCGCCATTCCCCAGGGTGATGACGAGTGTTCCAACGTGAAATCGGTGATTCGCATCGAAGTGACCTCAGGCAAAGGCAAAGATACGACTTACGACCCTTTTCACGATATTCCTGAAATTCATGGTCACTCCCACGAAGGCCATGATCACAATCACAGCCATGAAGATGGACACAGTCATGATCACAACCATGGTCATTCGCACTGACTCATAAAACCACCCTAAAAAAGTCTTAGAAAAAAGAGCAGTCTGTTTAATAAACAGACTGCTCTTTTTTTATTGCTGTGCTGATTTTTTCATTCAACTCTATTATAGGGAGCGAGCTTGTCATCTTGCCTTGTTTTTATCTTTTCCGTATGATGTGCATCGAAAATGTATTTTGAAAGATAAATAGGAGTATCAAATGAAAAAAGGTTCAATTTTGCTCGTGTCCACTTTCTTTTTTATCTTTTCAGCATGGAGTGGCCCGATCTTTGCCGACGCTTCGGAGGCGGAAAAAGTAGCCCATGAGCTGCTCGAAGTTTCTGGAGTGACTAAAATGGGGACACAAATTACAGCACAGCTCATCAAACACCAAAGAAAAAACATGCCTGATATTCCAGAACAATTTTGGAGCGAGGTGGCTGGAACGCTTAAATCGGATGGTTTAAATAAAAAAATTGTTGCGGTTTATGTCAAACATTTCAGCATTGAAGAAATGAAGACCATCGTCGCGTTCTACAAAACCAGCGTGGGCAAAAAATATTTGCAGAAGTTGCCTGAAATCACACAAGAATCAATGGCTGTCGGTCGTATCTGGAATCGAGAAGTCGGTGCCCAAATCGCCGAAAAACTTAAAACAGCCGATCTTAAAAGCATGAAAAAATAAAATAATGTTTATCCTTAAAAACACAAAACCCCTATCGAATGTTTAAAAATATTCTTATCCTGCTTGGTTTTACGCTTGCGGGTTTTGGTCTCTTTCGGGGAATTGATTATTGGGTTGAGGAAAAAGGAGCGGGGAAAAAAGACTTATCTTTTACCCAACAGCTTGTTGACCCGGAGTCCTATCGTTCTGAATTTTTGGACGTCAATGATACCCGTACCCACCTTATCATCAAGGTGTGTGTACAATGCCACGATGTGCCAACACCTAAAGCACACACTGCGGAGGAATGGCCTCCGGTGGTTGAAAAAATGCTCACGGCCTTAGAAGAAAAAAGACGGGCCGATTTTACAGGTCAGATATGGATTATTCCCACGACAGAAGAACGAGAAAAGATAATCGCCTATCTTTCCGAAAATGCGAAATCAAATGAGGACTAGTGTCCTTGTTTTTTTCTCCCTCTGGTCTCATTTTGTGCTCGTTTTTTTATTATGCTTCCCCCTTTTATTAAATGCAGCCGAGCCAAATGAAACGACTATTTCCCAGTTGTCCCGCGATGAGGTCGAGATTCAGAGTGGCGTGTTCTTGGTTGCCGACCGTAAAATCATGGACGCGCATTTTGGCAAGACCGTTGTCTTGATTTTACATCATGATGCGGGCGGATCAAGTGGACTGGTGATCAATCGTCCGACCGAGCAAGTCCTAAAAGATCTCTTGCCCACCGTCGAATGGCCTGTCCCTGTCGAAGCAATTTTTGAGGGAGGGCCTGTTTTACGGGACGAAACACTGGCCTTGCTTTTTCGCTCAAAAAGCACACCGCAAGATATGAAACCTGTTTTCAAAGATGTTTATGTCACAAGAAAAGCCCGTATTTTTGCAGGCATTTTACAGGATGAGACACAATCAAAGGGACATCGACTTTATGCGGGATACGCGGGCTGGTCGCCCGGGCAGCTTGAGGCGGAACGAAGACGAGGAGATTGGCATGTGCTTTTTGCAGATGTTGATGTGCTCTTTGACGAGGATGTAAGCCAAACCTGGTCAAAAATGTTTGCCCGCACACAAAGACGTTTTGTGAAGAAAGATCCGCACGTTCTCCATTTTAAGCCCCTGAGCAAAAACATCGCTAAAAAGGATTGAGGCTTAAATAATCAGAGGGAGGCGTGAAGGTCTCATCCCTCAAATTTGCATCCTTCTTGGGCTCAAAATCTACAATAATTGTTTCTCTGCCCGAACCCGAATAGATGGCCCGAAGCGGGAGGGGCATGGCTTCATCCGTCACCCAGCGCATCATATAAGCTGTTTGTGTCTGTCGTTCAATCGTTATAAAATAAAGTCGGGCAGCCTGTCCTTTAAAGTTTCCTTTTCGTAAGAGAACCTTTTTTTCATGAAAGCTTTCGGGCATGGGCCCCCAGCCTTCTTTGGCCGCTTTGATTTGTTTGGCCAAGGAGAGGGACTTTCTAAAATAAATGCCATCCTTTGGGAAAATTCGAATCTCCATTTGTGTCTCAAAATCATATAGATCAATTTCTTCTGCGTCCGCGGGTTCAATGCGTGCCTTCAGGCCCTTTAAAAAAAGTTTTCCCTCATAAACAATTGTTTTGACCTTGGGAGAAAAAACCTGAAGACGGAAATTCGTCTGCCAAGCTGGCATTTGGGCATGAAGGTCGGCAGAAGACAGAAGAAGAACGATGACGAAGAGCGGACTGAGATATCGACGCACACGCGATGAAATGGCCAAGATAAACACTGTTTTAATCTGAAAGACCCTTTTCTGTATTGTGAAGGTCGATCTCAGATTTTTTACCCACCACAATCAAGGCGTAGTGTTCTGGACTGAGATATTTTTTTGCGACGACCTGCACCTCGTTTTTCGTCACAGCTTTGATCGCTTTGACATGCTGTTCAAAATAATCGAGACCCAGGTCATAAAATTCGATTTGCATGAGCATGCGTGCGACCTTATTGCTGCTGTCGACTCTGAGCGGAAAACTACCTGCCAGATAGGCTTTGGCTTCTTCCAGTTCGATCGCGCTCACGGGTGTTTTTTTGATTTTGTCCATCTCCTGCAACACACCCGCAATCGCTTCTCCAACACTGCTGCCCTTGGTTTGTAGAGAAACACGAAAATCGCCCTGGAGAAGATTTGTTGAAAAACGAGAATAAATCGAGTACACCAATCCACGATCATCCCGAATATCGGCCATCATCCGTGAGGAAAATCCGCCCCCGCCCAAAATATAGTTCATGACAAGCACGGGATAATAATCTGCACTGCTGCGGCGAATGCCAAGATGACCGAGCATGACCGTTGCCTGGCTTAGATTTTTTTCGATGTGTTGTTCCACCTTTTTATGCAGCGCCGAAGGCGGGGTGATCTTGGGAAAGGTCATTTTTTTACGCTCCCAAAGCCCCAGGTAGTCTTGTAATAATTTTTTGGCTTCGTCTTCCTTGATATCCCCTACAATTGCGATGATTGTATTATTCGGTCGGTAATAATGTTGGTGAAAAGCCCGTAAATCGGACGGGCTGATGGTCGCTACACTGTCTTCATTTCCGACAATCGCATGGCGATAGGGGTGGGCACCGTAAATTTCGGTTTGAAATGCACGCATCGCGATTGACCTGGGACGATCTTTTTCGGCACGAATACCGCCTAAAACTTGTTTCCGAACCCGTGTGACTTCAGTTTCATCAAAGGTCGCGTGCATCAGGACATCCGAGAGCAGATCAAAACCCGTTGCGAGTTCTTTTTTGAGGACACGCAGTCGCAGGGTCGTATAATCCTTACCCGCACTGGCCCCAAAACGTGCCCCGATAAAATCAGCCATTTCCGAGATTTCAGTGGCACTACGCGACACTGTGCCCTCTTCTAAAAGACTGGCCGTCATATTTGCAAGACCTGCTTTGCCTTGTGGGTCGTGCATTGCGCCTGTTCTCACCAAAACCTGAATGGAAACCACGGGGAGTGAGGCCTGCTCCAACCAAAGCAGGGTAATGCCATTTTTTGTGACACTGCGTTTTGGCGTTAAAGGGGCAGCCTGTAAAGGTGCGTACGTGTTCGCGACGAAAAAAGAAATCAGTCCCGTGAGAATAATCGCCTTGTGCCAGCGAGAGAAAGTGATCATCTGATGACCGGCTTTGTTTGAGGAATAAGAACCCCGATGCTCTTGCCGTCTTCAATCAAATACCTTTGTGCGACATCTTGGATCTCTTCTAAGCTGACTCTGAGAATGTTTTGTGTGTAATTGAGCACATATTCGTACCCTGCACCCACGGTTTCAGCTTTTCCCAGTTGCATGGCGCGATAAAAATTGGAGTCCAAGCCCATCAGATATTCAGCTTCGATTTGATTTTTTGCCTTCTCAAGTTCTCTCGCCGTAACGCCTTCTTCTTGAATACGTTGAATTTCTGTGGAAAGTGCGGTTTCTAATTCAGTCGTTGTTTTCCCCTTTTGGGCCGTGGCGTAGATATAAAAGAGTTCGGGGTCGGTGGTTAGCCCATTGTAATATCCCCCTGAATCCAAGGCCACTTCTTGTTCATAGACCAGGCTGCGGTAAAGTCTGGCACTTTTGCCATTGGAAAGAATGCTGGAGAGCAGGGTCAGGGCATGGCTATCAGGGCTCTTGTAATTGGGGGTGTGGTAGGCAACAAAAACAAAAGGCAGTTGGGCTTCTCGTTTTACGATGCTGCGACGTGGCCCCAATTGCGGGGGCTCAGGGGATACGGTTTGTGGAGCATTCCTGCCTCGAGGAATGGCCTCAAAGTGTTGTTTAATTTTTTGCAGCAGTGCATCGCTTTCAAAATCTCCGACGACCACAATGGTCGCATTATTTGGAACATAATAACGTGCATAATGTTGACGCACATCATCGTTGACGAGGTTTTCGAGGTCGCTCATCCAACCAATAATAGGGCTACGATAGGGATGAACCAAAAAAGAAATGGCGTAAAGATTTTCGATGAGATAGGCATAAGGGTCGTCATCCGTTCGAGAACGGCGCTCTTCCATCACGACGGAGCGCTCCAATTGAAACTCTTCCGCATCAAGTATCAGGTTTTGCATACGGTCTGCTTCAAGGATGAGTGAAAGATCAATACGGTCGGCAGCGAAACTTTCAAAATAGGCAGTGTAATCGTTGCCGGTAAAAGCATTTTCTGTCCCACCATTTTTCGCGACGATACGTGAAAATTCTCCCTTACCGTATTTCTGAGTGCCTTTAAACATCATGTGCTCGGTCAGGTGGGAAAGCCCGGTTTTTCCATTGACCTCATTGCGTGAACCGACTTTGTACCAGATTTGAAAGGTGACGACGGGTGCCTTGGGTTCTTCCCAAAGCACCACGCTGAGACCATTGTCCAGTATGACTTTTTGAATCTCAGCCGCAGGAAGCACTGTAGGAAAAAACAGGGATAAAAATACAATGATGCGAGACAAAAATTTCAATGAAATCCCTTTCCGGTTCGGGGTAAGCCTCAGAGGCGCATCCTAGCAGAAGCCCAAAAAATCTGTCAAGAAATGGACTAAGCCTCACTTCTAAAATCCTATCTTGCCTTGTGAAGACGACTTGGCTACAATAATCCACTTCAAAAAACCAAGAGACAGTCCCAATATTGCGCCCGTAGCTCAATTGGATAGAGCAACGGCCTTCTAAGCCGTAGGTTACAGGTTCAATTCCTGTCGGGCGCACCACTTCAGCCCATTTTTTAAGGCAAATCTTTAATATTGATTGAGGATGGTCTCATATTTTGACGTTTCATCAGGGGGAATGGTGTGAATAAAAGCTTGCTCACAAATCTACTTGCCTTATCCTTACTCTTGGCAGGATACGCCTTAAAACAGGACCTCATTCTGAATATTGGTCTCTTTGCTGTGGCAGGCGCACTGACCAATTGGATTGCCATTCACATGTTGTTTGAAAAGGTTCCGGGGTTTTACGGCTCTGGGGTGATTCCCGCGCGATTTGAAGAATTCAAATCAGGGATTCGGCACTTGATGATGTCGCAATTTTTTACCGATGAAAATATTGACCGTTTTTTGAGTGGCGGCAACGGGATACAAGCCGAGCTCCACCTGGCCCCGGTGATCGAAAAGGTTGATTTTTCTCCTGCATTTGATGCTTTTGTCACCGTCATTAAGGAATCTTCTTTTGGCAACATGCTCAGCTTTGTGGGAGGAGAAGCGGCCCTTAAACCGCTTAAAGAGCCTTTTATTAAAACCATGAAGAAATCGCTGATTCGAATGACGCAGGATAAAGCTTTTATCGCAAACCTCCGCGAGGAGTTAGAACAACCCGATGTCCTGGCGAACATCAAAAGCCAAATCGAAGAAATCATCGAAAAACGTCTGGACGAGTTGACCCCTCAAGTCGTAAAAGAAATCATTCAAGAAATGATTAAAAAGCACCTGGGCTGGCTGGTCGTCTGGGGCGGCGTTTTTGGGGGTTTGATTGGTTTGATTGCAGCCTTATTGAAGGTTTGAGTCTGAATAAGTGACTTATAGGCCACTCTCCGCAACATGATTTCGTCGGATGTATTGAATCACTTGGTCGAGTTGTTGTAGAAAACGGGATCGGTCACGTTTGAGCAAAGGAGCTGGCCCGCCCGTAATCTCTCCTGATTCACGGAGTTGTGACATGAGATCGCGTGTCGCAAGGGTGTCACCAATATTGTCTGCTGTGAAGGGTTTTCCGGTTGTGCTGATGACCCGTGCGCCCTTTTTTAGACAACGGCTGGCAAGCGGGACATCTTGGGTAATCACAATGTCGTAGGTCTCGGTGTTTTCAGCAATCCAATCATCGGCAGCATCAAGCGCATCTCCAACAACTTTAAGTACAACGCTTTCGTCGTCTGGAATACGCATCCGGGCATTCGCAACCAAGGTAACCTGAAGCTGGTATCGGCTTGCGACCCGATAGACTTCTTTTTTGACCGGGCAGGCGTCCGCATCAACAAAAATATGTAACAAAATAATACCTCACAAGGGAATGAACAAAGAATTTGATCAAGTCTACGTATTTTTACGTCTTTCTTCGTTTTTAGGTGTAGGGGGATTTTTCAATCTCTTTTTGTGTGCTGATGTATAAATCTTCGACTTTTTTTCTTGCCCAGGCGGTTTTTCTCAAAAATTTGAGGCTGGATTTGACCGAGGGATCACTATTAAAACAGCGGATTTTAATCCGTTCTCCTAATGCCTGCCAACCGTAATAGTCTTGAAGCCAAGTCACAAGCATCTCCAGGGTAATCCCGTGTAAGGGGTTATTTTGTTGTTCTTTGTCCATGATTTTTTTGGCGCTCGACGACTCGGGAAAATGGTCTTTAGGTGAAGACATGATGGGGTTTCTAAAACTTAGAGAAAATTTTTCGATTTGCGCCAAAAACCCTAATCGGTCAACGTTTTGTGCGTGCCCACAGAGTTTATTTCCTTCAAAATAAAAAAAAGTCAAACCATTGATTGAAAAGGACTTTCCTGTTGCGGGGAGTTGGGGCAAATCACCGAGATGAGTCGCAGACATGATCCAGCGAACAGCGACGATTCCATCTGCCTGAATCATTTCTTGCAGGCTGAAATTTAGATCTGGAAATGCATTGAGTGAATAGAGGACTCTTTTTTTGAAAGTCGCATGATCAATCGTTTCTCCTTCCCAGGGATCACCGGGGTCGCTGATGATTTGATAATGCGGGGCCAGGTAGTTCTCCAGATTGCTAAAATCGCCTCTGTTCCAAACATCTTGAATGAAGGACTCCAGCATTGATTTTAGATTTTGGTTTTCCAAATCGTTCACTTCTCTGCATTTCTCGCTGGCGTCAAAAGCATTGCTTCAATGAAGGCTTCCCTCATTATATTCTTTTTTTAAGCAAGTGAGGAATAAAATAATAAGGAACCAAGTCGGAGTCCCTTGCGGAAATAGGCTTTCCCTCTAGGACTTCAAATCCCCCTATCTTATTTCTTGTCTTAAAGTTCTATTTTGAGTTTCTGTGGATTTTTTTGTTCTCAGACTGAGGTTTTGGGGAATATCTTTCATATTTACTCGGTAGCTTATTACATAAGACAGGCATCACAAGTCAGTCTTATGTAATCTCTGGACGCTCGTTTTCCTTGAAAATACTTGTAAATTTTAAAGAATAACAGCTTTAATTCCATTTAAATTCATCAAGTTAAAGCCCGGGAAGTACTTTTAGGTCTTCTTCGAAATATTGGGCATCGCACTTGCTCTACCCCCATCCTAAACGAAATCCGCACGAAACCCTTTGCACAGAGCAAACCCATCGAAAGCTGGGGACGCAGAGTAACGGGGCTACAGAAGAATCGGCGGCAGAACAATCACCTCTGTGTGGTTTAGAGAAATTTTTCTCGTGTTCTGTCCATCTACTTCTTCCATGTCCGCCGAACCGCCAAAGGACTCCTTAAGCGGTCTCTTGAGCATGGAGGAGAATTATATGAAAGCAATTTTATTGGCACGATTAAAATTACGGTCTCATTCTAGTCTTAATCTTTCTTTTTTATGGAAAAGTGTTTTTCTTGTACAAAGTACATTTTTTGTTCTTTTATTTGTTTTGAATCCCCATGTATTTGCAGAGAGCGCCATTTTATCCTGGAATGCAAATTCCGAATCGGACCTTTCCGGTTACAAGGTTTATTTCGGCACATCTTCAGGAAGCTATGGAACACCCACGACTGTCGGAAATGTGACGACCTATACCGTTCCGGGTCTAAACACCGGGACCTATTATTTTGCGGTCACGGCATTCGATACTTCAGGTAATGAAAGTGGCTTTTCAACTGAAGTCAGCAAAACATTGGCAAGTGCAGACACAACAGCCCCTGTCGTTTCGAATATCTCTGCCACAAGTATTTCGGATGATGGCGCAACAATTTCATGGACGAGCAACGAGGCCTCTGACAGCCAAGTCGAATATGGCACGAGTACGGCCTATGGTGCCTCGACCTCCCTCAATACATCCATGGTGACCGCCCACAGCATGGCGCTCACAGGGCTTAATGACCTGACTTTGTATCATTATCGTGTTTTAAGCCGTGATGCGGCAGGAAATATAACCACTTCAGGGGATCAGACGTTCACAACGACCGCGGCGCCAGATACCACGGCGCCTTCCATTTCAAACATTGCGAGTGGAAATTTGAGTACGAGTGCTGCAAACATTACCTGGACGACAAACGAGGCAGCAGATAGCCGTATTGAGTACGGCACAGACACTTCGTATGGCACTCTCACTGCTTTGAATCCCAGTTTAGTGACCGCACACAGTCAAAACATCTCAGGCTTGTCTCCGGGCACAAGCTATCACTTTAGGGTGCTAGCAAAGACGCAGCCAGCAATCTTGCGACGTCTGGAAACAACACCTTCACAACAACGGCATTACCAGGCGATACCAGCGGTCCTGTGATTTCGAGTATTAACGTCGGGAATATCACTCCCAATGGCGCGACAGTCACTTGGAGCACCGATGAAGCCGCAAGTTCGCAGGTCGAATATGGCACAACAACCAGCTACGGCAGTTTATCTGCTTTAAATAGCAGCTTGGTGAGTAGCCACAGTCGAAGTTTGTCAGGCTTGAGTCCATCGACGGTCTACCATTATCGTGTCATCAGTAAAGATACTGCAGATAACAGCAGCACCTCTGGTGGTGGCAGCTTTACAAGCGCAGGTGCTAGCGCGGATATAACTGGCCCTGTAATTTCGAGTGTTCTTGCACAGAGCATCACCACAGGCAGTGCGACATTAACCTGGACGACCGATGAACCTGCGACATCGCAAGTCGATTTTGGCTTGACGGATGGTTATGGTTCCAGCACCACAAAAAATGAAACCCTCCTCATGAGTCATCAGCAGATTGTTACAGGACTCTCGGCAGGAAGCACCTATCATTTTAGCGTCAAAAGCAAGGATGCGGCGGGGAATCTTTCCAGCTCAAGCGATAACAGCTTTCAAACCGTGGCCTCAGAGAGTGCAGACACAAGTGCTCCGGCAGATGTGGAAAGTTTTATCGCAAGCGGGAGCACTCAAAAAGTGGTCTTGGGGTGGACAAATCCATCAGACAGCGATTTTAGCGGTGTCCGTATCCGCTTCAAAACCAATGGTTTCCCTGCAGATATAAACGATGGTGAATCTTTTGGAGATATTAGCGGCAGTCCGGGTGCCACGATGGAAGTCGAGCATACGGGACTTTCTGAAGGAGTGACTTATTATTACCTCGCCGCTTCATACGATACGAGCGGGAATTTCCAGAGCACCGTTTTTGCCTCAGCAAAGACCCAGGCCTCAGTCAGCAGTGATCCTGGCGACTCGGGCGGAGCATCCAGCGGTGGCGGAGGTTGCGGTCTCATTCGTCCGGGAGATGGTGGGGGTCAACCACCAACACCAGGAGATGCTGCAGGCATGTTGACCCTGATGGGTTTCCTCTTATTGGTCTTACTCAAAAAAGGCATTTTAAAAATAATGCCTGCAAGAATGGTGTAAAGCGCACCACGATGTTGTTCCGGTGTGCAACAAGGTCTTCTCCGATTCTCCCGATCCCCTACCCCCCTAGGGTGAAGACCTTGTTGCCTCCGGACTTTCGCAAACGTCCGATCCAAGCGGAAAACAGATTCCATTTCTGAGTCAAAGTCTGCTATAAAAACCATTCTTTGACTTGGAAATTTCCATGAAAACGCTCCCTGCCGCATCACGCAATATATCCCTTCGCAGAGAAACACTGGCTTGGTATTGTTATGATTGGGCAAATTCTGCTTTTGCGACGACCGTTGTCACCGTCTTTTTAGGACCTTATCTCACATCTGTGACAAAAGCGGCGGCTGATGCCAGCGGTTTTGTCTATCCTTTGGGTTTTGCAGTAAAAGCCGGAGCTTTTTTCCCCTATCTTGTGTCCTGTTCCGTTTTACTGCAAATTTTTATTTTGCCGCTACTGGGCGCGATTGCGGATTACACACACTCTAAAAAACACATGTTGGGCCTCTTTGCTTACATCGGAGCTTTTGCGACCATGGGGCTTTATTTTTTAGAGGGAGAACGCTATCTCCTTGGCGGACTCCTTTTTCTCATCGCCAACCTCAGTTTTGGGGCTTCTATCGTTTTTTACAATGCATTTTTACCCGAAATTTCTGAGCCACAGACGCGGAATAAAATCTCTTCACGTGGCTGGGCCGCAGGCTATCTGGGCGGCGGCCTGCTGTTAGCCATGAATCTCGTTCTTTTTTCTAAAGCGGAAACATTTGGCATTTCTACGGCACACGCCGTTCAGATTTGTCTGGGTTCAGCGGGGCTTTGGTGGGCGATTTTTACGCTCATTTCGCTTTCATATTTGCCCAACCGCCAAGCCATCAAAACCCTGCCTAAAGGCGCACATTATTTAACGACTGGTTTTAAACAACTGCGTCGAACCTTGTCTGATCGCCGTAAGTATCCGCAAACCTTTCTCTTTCTCGCAGCGTATTTACTTTACAATGATGGCATTCAAACAGTGATTGCGCTCTCATCTCAATTTGGGCAAGAAGCCCTAGGGCTTTCAATTGCAACACTCACCACTGTGATTCTCATGGTGCAATTTGTGGCGTTTTTTGGGGCCTTGCTTTTTGAGCGCATCGCCCACGCGATCACAACAAAAAATGCCATTCTTCTGAGTTTGGTGATTTGGAGCGCGACTTTAATCTACGCCTATGCTTGGCTTAAAACCGAGACCCAGTTTTTTGTCATGGCTGCGGTGATTGGGCTTGTCTTGGGTGGCAGTCAGGCCTTGAGCCGCGCCCTTTTTTCTTTGATGATTCCCAAAGGACAGGAAGCAGAATATTTCAGCCTCTACGAAATCAGCGAGCGGGGGACCAGCTGGATCGGGCCTCTGATCTTTGGTTTAGCCCTGCAATTTACGGGAAACTATCGGATTGCCTTGCTTTCATTGGTCGTCTTTTTTATTGCGGGCTTGTTTCTTCTCCTAAAGGTAGATGTTAAAAAAGCCTTTGCCGCTGTTAAAGGTCAAACCATTAAGTGTTAAAACAATGAACACGATCATTTAGGGATAACCCTCCACCTCAATCTGATAAAGAGGGCATTGAAATATGAATCAGAAGATCATTAAAAAAACCCCTGAAAGCCCCTTTGTCTCTCATGCACTTGAATTGCTTCAAGGCCTTGGGCCTGTTCGGGCCAGAAAAATGTTTGGGGGCTACGGTCTCTTTTTACAAGATCTGATGTTTGCCCTGGTGGCGGATGAAATGCTTTATTTCAAGGTGGACATGAACACTGAGAAATCCTTCCAAGACTTAGGCTTACAGCAGTTTACTTATGACAAAAAGGGAAAAATATTCTCCATGTCTTATTATCAGGCACCTGAAGCATGTCTTGAGGATCAATCCGAGATGCAAAACTGGGGACGACACGCTTTTGACGTGGCCTTACGCGCCGCAGCAAAGAAAAAAAAGAAACCCCCGGCAAAATAATGAAGACGGTTCGGGTCTTAAGCCTTCTGTTGTTCTTTGAATGCCTCTCTCTTCGATCAAATGAAGTCCTTTGGGCGGAAGATGCAGAAATTGTTATTTTAGAACCCATCATTGTTTCGACCTCACGCATCCCCTCAACATTAAGCAAAATATCTTCAAGCACAACCTTGATGACACGTGAAGATATTGTCGCCCGACAAGCGGCAACCACCGTTGAACTCTTGCGGCATATTCCCGGATTGCACATTGATCAGGCAGGTGCGCGGGGGGGAGTCAGTTCAGTGTATCTGCGGGGTGCAGATCCTAACTTCACTGTCGTTATGATCGATGGGATCAAAGTCAATGACCCCAGCGGACGACGGGGCGGGGCCTTCGATTTTTCCTTACTGGACCCAGATCAAATCGAAAGTATTGAAATTGTGCGCGGCCCACTCTCTGCACGCTACGGTTCAGATAGCATTGCTGGCGTCATTAACATCATCACACGCGGCGCAACAAAAAGGCTGCAAGGCACTGCCGAATTGGGTAATGGCACGCAAGGAGAGGTCTTAGGCCGTCTTTCTCTGCGCGGCCCCTTGCGTGCAGCAGCGTATGCACTGCAATGGACCTATGCCAATGACGGTCCGCCTCTCTCCGGTAGTCGCTTCAAAGGGACAAACTTACAGGGAAAAATCACAGGATCTCCTTTAAAGGACAGCCAACTTAAATTCACATCTTTTTATGGGACACAAAACAGGGAAAGCTTTCCCGACGACAGCGGAGGATCTCGATTTGCTGTCTTGCGTCAAGTTGATCGGCGCGAAATATCAGAATGGCGTAGCGGAACAACATTTGAGCACAGACTCAACAGCACGTGGGACTATCAAATCCAGGCAGATTTTTTTTCTCGCCAGGAAATACTCGACTCCCCCGGTGTTGCACCCGGCGTCCGTGACCCTTTTGGTATTCCTCCGAATCGAAGCGATACCACATTTCGCCGCAGTCGTTTTTTAATCAACAGTCTGCACACCCCCAGCACCGCACTCAAGATCAGTTTTGGCGCAGAGTTGCAATACGAATCAGGCAAAAGCGATGACCTGCTTTTCTTTTCAGGCGTCCCGATACCCAGTGCTTATAAAATCAACAGGAGGACCTATTCGGGCTTTTTGGAAACACAGGTCGTGGGGCCACAAGGACTCAGTATCGAAGGCAGTCTACGCATTGATGACCCCGAACATTTTGATGCCGAATGGAGTCCTCGGCTGGGTGCGTCTTACCACATTGCTACGACAGATACGACCCTAAAAACCACTTGGGGTGAAGGATTCAAACTGGCCAGTTTTTTTGCCTTGGGCAATGCGATTGTCGGCAATCCCAATCTTGTGCCGGAAAGTTCTAAAAGTTTTGAAATCGGTTTTGTGCAGGGCTTCCTGTCAAAACAAACCGTTTTGACAGGAAGTTTTTTTCACAACCGTTTTTTTAATTTGATCGACCTGGATGAAGGCCCGCCGCCACGTCTTGTGAATCAGTCAGAAACGACCACAAAGGGAAGCGAGATGGCCTTGACACTTCAAGTCAACCCTGCCCTCTCTGTAAAGAGTCACTTGAGTTATAGCAAAACAGAGATTAAAAACAGTGACGCAGTTTTACGCAATCGCCCCCTTTGGCGGGGTGGTTTCAATCTTTATTGGCAGGCAAACCCAAAACTCACCAGTCACCTGGCGTTTCTTTATGTGGGGAAGATACACGATTCTTCAATCCCGACAGGGGATCTAAGATTAGACGATTATACGCGGGTGGATATCAGTGCAAATTGGTCGTGGGCACCTCAGTGGAAAGCTTTAATTGCAGTCGACAATCTATTGGATACGCGCTACGAAGAAGCCATCGGCTTTCCGGCCCCTGGAATCAGGGTCCGTTTTGCCTTGCGTTTTTCAATCGCCTCGCTGTGAAGATAAATCATGAGATGCTCTTCAATATCATGATTTTCTGTAGATCTGTATCACGGCGCCGGAGGGACAAGCTTCAGTTTTTAATAGCTTCAAATTCGTCGCCACAGAGCAATGATCGAATAGTCGTTTGCCAGAGAGGTGGCCCCATCACACTAAAAACCACCCAGATGAATATTGACTGGTTAGGGAACTTGCTGATCCAATAACTTTAAAGCTTCTTTTATGCTTATATCGCCCCAAATCCCCCCCCACCATCTAATCTGTTTTGCATCATGAAAGACAATCAACACTTGATTACAGGGAATACCAATTGCCACTTCAATTTTTTCGTGTTCTTTACTAAAACGAATTCCGTGAAAGAAGTCATTTTTACAGCGTTGCCGGATATTAGCATAATTACTTGAATCCAGAATTAGATTTACCATCTGTTGAGATTTTTTCGTGCTAAGCTTCAGGATGCTCCCTAAAACAGGATAACCTGCGATTCGGTCGACACTTTTAAGGGCATGTTGTTGCGACTCTGTTACACTTACGACTTCCAAATTAGCAATTTCTGCATAACTATGATGTTCAATGATATCAATCGCGCTAGCGAGGGTTTCACGCAATCCTATTTGTTGAGCTGAAGTAGTTGATGATGAAACTAGAACAAAACACACAAACAAAATGAGCGAGGAGTATAATTTAAGCCAGTTTTTCAAGATAGGCTCCTAGTTGTTTTATAGACCCAAGTATGGTTGGGTTGTACTGCTGTTTAAAACCACACATATCTGCTGCTTTTTCAGCAGAATGAGAAGCACCACCTGGAGCGCCACCTATATGGGCAAACTCATGCATAATGGTCGCGGCAACCATCCAGCGATTAGTGTTATCCAGACACCATGCAGAAATACAAATGTCTCTATCGTTACTGTGGGTTGCACCGTAGAAACCGCTGACGATGGACGGAGAATAATTGATGAAAATTGTATTATCTCGCCAGAAATGACGGAATGTTTTCCCTTTGGGTAGAGTCCTAAAGTATCTATTGCAAGGCCCTTGCAGATCAATTTTGATATCCAGCCTACTAAGGATATTATAAGCATCATTAACATTGTCCAGACGTTTTTTATCACTAGCGGTGGTCTTGGGGAAAATATTATATTGAATAATAGTCCCGCCAGCGTAGTGTTCTGTTTTACTCCCATGTCCTGACGCATGAGTGTTGATTTTGGCCATTTATTTCATCCTATTAGTTTTCTAAAAAAGTTTAGGCCAGACAACCTTTTTAAGCACCTATCTACCCTCTAGCACAATTATTGCCCAACGAGGCTGTAGAAAAACCCAGGATTCAGCCCTTGTTTCTTTTTGTTTCTCGATTTTTTTAAAATTTACCCCATTTTGAGGTCTCAAAATATCTTGTTTTGAATCCTCCGTCAAAGTGCGCTGCTTTTCTGATTGCTTCTTAGCCTTTATTTCCACCTCTTATGCCGCGATTTCTCCGTACCTTTGGATCTTCCCGATATTGCGGGTCATGCAACACTAAAGGGGACGCACTAAAGGGGACGCTACCCTTTAGTGTAATGAAGGGCCAATAAAATGCGGTGAAATAAAAGGGTAGCGTCCCCTTTTACTTTCCCCTTTTACTTTGTACTTTCCCCTTTTACTTTGTACTTTCCCCTTTTACTTTGTACTTTCCCCTTTTACTTTGTAATAATTTTTTGTTTAAAAATACTCGATTATTAACCGGTATAAAATAGATATTCAATTGAATGAAACCTCTTGAGAGGTCATTTCAAACTCTTCACCACCGACATGTAGATATCTGATTGTGAAAATATGTTTCTTGTCTAAGTCGGGCCCTGACACTAACCTTAATCCCAAAAAATCATCGGAGCGATAATTATTTGAAATAAACTCATTAAGAGGTACCGAGGGATTAGTCTCCTCATCTATACCAGGATAATTATAAGAACCAGTATCATATACTTCAAACAATTTCACCAAATTCATCCCCGCTAAATTCTGTTTATCAAAATCGGAATCACTTGTAATAATAATGTCTTCTATTATTTCATCGGTAGTTGGTGGGGGTGGAGAACAAGCGTACGCATTCGTAACGAAATCGAAAGCAAATTTGAATTCGCTCTTCTTAGAAGTAAATGTTCGATCATCAACAAAAACATCAAAAACAATATCACTATAATTCAATACATCTCCACTCTCTAGTACTCTTTTATCGATATCACCATTGCTATTTATGTTTTTTGATAATGCTAAACGAAGCGAGTGTACATCATATTTATTCTCAAAACCTGCTGGCCCATCACAAGAAGGAGGAGGAACACCACACCCGGAAATTGACAATAATATTGTTAA
>JAADHI010000041.1 GCA_013151935.1 Candidatus Manganitrophaceae bacterium | reverse complement strand
CCGCCGCAGCCTCCTGCTTCAGTCGTGTGAGGTAACAACGGCTAAACTCAGGACATTGCCCTCCGAGACAGGCATCACCTTTAATCGAAACCTCGGCCCAAAGCGGTGAATGTTCTGAAAGACTGGCAATTTCGGCGCGATCACCCGTCTTTGTCGTCATCGCCCAATCCTGAATCATTTGAAGGTCGGATGACACACCTATGCCCGACAGGGTTGTTTGCTGGAGCGATTGATAAAAACGGTGTAAACAAAGATAGTTGGACTTGCCCTTCATCATACAGGCATTAAAAGGACGCGGCAGGGTTTTCGACAAAAGCGCTAAATCTTTAAAAAAGAGTTGGTCTTGAAGGTTTTTTGTCCCGGTAGAAACGATGACTTTTTTCCCACTTAGAATAGCAGGCAAAAGGTAGGCCCATGTTTTACCCGTCCCCGTGGCCGCTTCCACAAGAAGTGTTCCGCCTGAGACGATTGTCGCATCAACAGCCTTTGCCATTTGCAACTGTGCGGGGCGGTATTCGTAGTGTTTCAGAACCTTTGAAAAAGCCCCATCCGGCATCAAATATTTTTGACAATCCACGAATTGTCCGTTACCTTTTATGGTGACCTCTTAAGTGTTTTATCTATCATGATGAGGAAATATGGCGGGACAACAGATTAAAGGAAGGGGAATCGTTGCGGTCGTGAATGATATTGCAGACGGCTTTCTCTATCTGAATACGATCGTACTTAAAAAATATGATGTCGAAACCTACAAAACCCTCTATCACGGTCTCAAGAAAGTTCAAAAAACAATCCGTTCAGAAGCTTTTCCCTCAAACGACACACTCAAAATCCGAAAAAGAAACATCCGCTTGCAACGCCTGCACACGGCGGTCATGATATTAGAACACGCTGCAAAGATAAAGCGCATGTCTATTTTTTAAACGCCGTAAAATTGCATCCTATTCTGTAGTAACAAACGAGTCCAGGTTCTCCATTCTTTTAATGCGTGCCGCCATCTGCTTTGCAGCTTTCCGACTTTTAAAACTACCCACACGCACACGATAAACGTCGTTTGGCATGACTAAAACAAAGGAATCATAACCGTTATTCCTAAGCTGGTCATCTAATTTATCTGCACCGGAACGTCCCTTAAAAGCCCCCAGTTGAATGGTAAAAACGTCCGCCGCCATCTTTCTGGCTTTGAGCACCCTTGGTTTTTGCTTGGGTTTTGCTTTTGGAGCTGCAGGTTTCACTGACACAGGTTTTGGTGTTTCAGCCTTCACTAAAGCCATTTCTTCGGACTGAGAAGGGGCACGATCTTCTTCTGTGTCGGATAATGGGTCAAAAAAAGCAAGCTCTTCTTTCGGGATGGGCACGATGCTTTTTTCTTGCCCTTGCTCTGACTCAGCGTCTTTCTCTCCATCGGCAATCAGTATTTTGCCCGCATTCGGCTCAGGCGCAACTTCGGCCTCCTCAAAGAGATCCTCCGAAGGGGGCGTGATATTTTCGGTCATCGGGGGCTGAAGATCCAAATCCGCATCAGGACTTGGCGTATCTTCACCTTTGAAAAAGATAAATAGGGCTAAAAAAATGACAAGACTTAATGCGGCAATGAGCATCTTGTTTGATTTTCTGGGGGGCAGAATTTCGTCATCGTCATCTTCGTCTTTTTCGATTTCTCTCAATAAACTTTCAGGCTCACGCTCTGCCTCCGCCTCAGCGCCTTCGGTAAGCCCATCGTGTTTGTCATCCATCTCTTCATTCTCTTCATTATCCGGCATTTTGAATCCCTCCTGCTCAAGCAATCCCTCGGCTTGATCGGTCGATGAATCTCATCAGAAAATTCTTTTTAAATAGTATACCAAAAAGTTGAAGACTTAAAGTCTCCGCATCCCTTAGAAAGCTAAGCGTCTCATCCTACAAAATCAACATTGCGTCACCGTAACTATAGAAACGATATTGATACCGTATGGCTTCGGCGTAAATATGCTTGACGGTATCAAGACCTGCAAAGGCAGCGATCATCACAAGTAAAGTGGATTTGGGAAGATGAAAATTGGTAATGAGTGCATCAATCCCCTTAAAAACATGTCCGGGTTTGATAAAAATATCGGTATCCCCTTCCATCGCACATGGCATTTCATGACCGCGTGCGGCACTTTCCAAAGCACGTGTAACGGTTGTCCCTACAGCAAAAACCTTGCCGCCCTGAGCACGGGCTTGTTTTATTTTTGCAACGGTTTCGCTTGAAACCTGAATCCATTCGCTGTGCATACGGTGTTCGGTAATCGTCTCCGTCCGAATCGGTAAAAAAGTATCTAATCCAATATGGAGTGTCGTTGTCGCAGTTTCAGTTCCCCCTGTTTTTATCTTGTGAATAAGAGCATCCGTAAAATGAAGTCCGGCCGTGGGTGCTGCGGCAGAACCCCATTTATCGGCGTAGACCGTTTGGTATCGCCCTTTATCCGTCTTTTGAAGGACCTTCTCTGCATTTCGTCTTTTCACAATGTAAGGTGGAAGCGGGACCTCACCCCATTTTTCCAAAAAGGAAAAGAGGTCTTTATAACGATCGGGAGACAACGCGATCATGACCTCTTTGCGGCCTCCTTCAAGATCACGGGTAATCCTCCCACTCACCCCCTCTGGAAACAGTAAGTCGGTCTGAGGCGCGCTCTTGCCGCGAACCAAGGCCTCCCAATAATGGAAGCCCGCCTGGGTCTGATGATTTTGTTTTGGGGCAGGCCGAAGAACAGGCCGAAGAAATAAAAACTCCGTTTTCCCTCCATTTTTTTTCTCACCATAAAGACGTGCAGGGAATACACGTGAATTATTAAACACAAGTAAGTCACGGGGGCTGAGATACTCTGAAATATCAGAAAAATGACGGTGTTCGATTCGTTGGCGTTTTCGATGATAAACGAGTAAACGAGATTCATCGCGTTTGGCTTTGGGTTCCACAGCAATCAATGCAGGATCCAAAGGGTAATCAAAAGAAGAAAGATCCAGGGGGTAAACATGATCCGTCATTACAGCATCCTATAAATTTTGGGCGACTTATCTATTGAATTAGGATTCTTAACGTTTTCCGATAAACCAAAAGAGGAGCGAAAGCAGGAGACTGACAATAATCGAGGTCGCAAGCGGAAAATAGAAGGTAAAGTTTTTACGTTCTATCAGGATATCCCCTGGTAATTTACCGACACCAGGGACTTTGTTGAGCAGCATTAAAAGCCCACCAATCACTAAGAGCAGAAAACCAATTGAAACGAGGGTGCGCCCCAAATTGAACATGAGCATCACTCACCGACTAATCTCCAGCATCCGATCAATCGCGCTTTTTGCACGCACCCGAATAGATGCCGGAACTTCAACCGGATACCGCATCTCTTCCAAAGACCAGAGCACTTTCTCTAAATTGTTGTTGACTTTCATATGGGCACAATCACACCAGCTACATGCGGGCACAAAAGATTTTGTCGGGTTTTCTTTTTGCAAACGATGCAATATCCCCGTTTCAGTTGCGACAATGATTTCTTTTTTTTGTGTCTTCTGCGATTCAAGACAAATGCCACTGGTGGAAAGCACTTGATCCGCCAAAGCACTGACTTCAGGTGTACATTCTGGATGCGCCAAAACAAGTGCATCGGGGTGCGCCTTTTTGGAGGCTTCCAACTCTGAAGCCATAATCCGAAAATGTGTCGGGCAATAGCCGTTGAATAAAATCAGCTTTCGTCCGGTCTTGCGTGTCACATAGTCGCCCAAATATTGATCGGGAATAAAAATAATCTCTCGATCTTCAGGGATTGAGCGTACCACATTGACCGCATTGGAGGACGTGCAGCAAATATCCGACTCGGCCTTTACCGCCGCACTGGAATTAACATAACACACCACAACAGCACCTGGGTGTTCGGCTTTCATGTTCCGCACTTCTTCGGCCGTAATCATCTCGGACATGCCACAGCCGGCCGAAAGATCAGGTAATAAAACGGTTTGATCAGGACAAAGCACAGCAGCGGTTTCGGCCATAAAATGCACGCCACAAAAAACAATCACTTTCGCATCCGTTTGAGCGGCTTTTTGCGAGAGTTCCAGGGAATCGCCCAAAAAATCGGCAACATCCTGAATTTCACCCACCTGATAGTGATAGTTATGCGCCAGAATAATCGCCTGTCGCTCAGTTTTTAAACGCTTGATTTGTGCAACAAGTCTGTCTTCTGTTGTCAGTACAGGCATTTCCGTTTTCCCTAAAAAATTAAGGGCTCATTTTAGCATAGGCATTACACCGCTTCAAGATTGAAGGAAAGCAACATCTCAAAAACCTCGGTACTTATAGAACTTTCTTGTAATAGATGATGGAATTGACTCATCAATGAATGATTTGTTACCCTCGCACATGCCTACGGCTAAGAAAATTGACTTCAAAAAATTATCCTTTCCTGGAATTGCGATCACTGGCGTCACAGGAGGTGTTATTGGCTCATTTATTGGTG
>JAADHI010000083.1 GCA_013151935.1 Candidatus Manganitrophaceae bacterium | reverse complement strand
GTTATTGGTGGCTAGCTTTTGACTGGGAGAATTATCGCTGTGCCTGTACTCTTTGCAATAGCAGGAGAAATTTTGAGGACACTGAAGGAGGTAAGGCATGTAAATTCCCACTTATAGATCCAGATACAAGAGCATATTTACCAACTGATGAACTTTCCTCAGAAACACCAGATTTTCTTGATCCCTTTGATCCAGATGATTTTAAATTGCTTTGGTTTGATAGTGATGGTTTACCCGAACCTTCCCCAGTATGCACGGAAGAACAAAAGAGAAAAGTAAAGAATTCCGTTGATATTTTTCATCTTCATGCACAGAAAATATCACGAAAAAGAAATAAAATACGCCTAGAAATAAAGCGGCATGTTGATATACTTGAAAATGGGGATGCTATGGCGGTTCGAGGTGCGAAGTCCATGCTACTAAAAATGATAAGAGATACGGAAATGCTATCCAGAGCTGCTTGCGTATACCTCAGTAACTATAGATATTTGCCAGCAGTCAAGGATATTTTAAATCCATATTAGTGACGATTGTATCTCTATGAATTTTCTGCACAACTTTAATAAATCAAGGGACTGGCATAAGTTTTTCTATGTTCATTCGAGTTCACTAAGAATTATAGGTAAAACTCAATTGCATGAAAATTTTGAACTAACTTCTCTTTGAATATTTTCAATTGAAGCCAGAGTATTTCTGCGCTGGTACGTATTAGCCTCACTTCTAGCAAGTTCGTTAAAAACCTTCCTCAATAAGCCATACAGCTCAATTTCATTTTTAGCTGCCAATTCAAATCTTGTTATCAGTCTCATTTTTACCTCCTGTTTTTCGGAGATCGTGACGCTCACGACCTTTCGTAAGTCCGCTTGAATGCGGGAGGCTTTGGACTGCACCTTTGGTCGAAATATATGGAGAAGCGTGGCTCTGAAAATCCTTGGCACGCTTGCGGTTCTAATAATCTCCTGTGTTTTAAATCGGTTTATGGAAGATCAATAATGGCTTGTATCACGCTCACTTCTCGGAAGCTCATTAAAAGCCGTCTCACTTCTTCCGCGCTTTAATATTCAAACAATACCGAGTGCTTTTTAGTTTGCCTGTTTTCAGCAAAACATTCTTTTCTACAAGGCCATGCAAATCACGGGTGGCGGTGGCGCGGGATGTGCCGGTAATGCTGATATAGTTCTCTGCGCTCAATCCGCCTTTGAAACCCTCCAGCCCTTCGCGGAACATACGCTCTATGGCTTTTTTCTGCCGGTCGTTCAGTTTGCCTCTTGTCCTGTCAAAGAGTTTTGTTTTTTCAATTAGGAAGCCGATCATGCCCTGCGAATAATCCTGAGCGGCCAAAACCGTTCCAGCAAAATAAACCAGCCAGTCCGTAATTTCATTTTCCTTGTTATTATTTTCCAGTGCGTCGTAATAGGTTTTCCATTTCTTCTCAATGGTTAGTGAAAGCGCGATCAATGTCGGCTCCCCAAGACATTCCGAAAGGGATTTTTCAGCAATAGCCCGGCCTATCCGCCCGTTACCGTCTTCAAAAGGGTGAATGCATACGAAATATAAATGGGCTATCCCAGCCCGTGTCAGCGCTGGAAGCGGCTGCTTCCCGCCGGGGGCTGTTTTGGCAAACCACGCCATAAACACATCCATTTCCTTTTTCATGATTTTGGAAGGCGGTGCTTCAAAGTGAATTATCGGTTTATCCAGCCTGCCAGAAACAACCTGCATCGATTCCGCATGGGTTCGGTAACGCCCTATATTTTTTAGGTCACGCCTGCCACCGGTGAGCATCTTGTGCCAGTCGTAAAGCGTGGTATGGGATAGCGGCTTTGAATAGTTTTGATACAAATCCGTCATCATATCCGCGATACCCCGCTCAGCGGGATCAACACGGCGATCGTCCGTATCCAAACCGAAATTGCGCCGGATGGAAGATTGAACACTATCCCGGTTGAGATATTCGCCTTCAATCTCCGAGGTTTTTATAGCCTCGCTCGTGATCATATCGACAACCAGAAGCTTTTCGTCTTCCAGGCTAAGATGTTTGGCAGCACCAATAAGCACGCCGGATTGACGCAGGAAATGCGCTTCAAAATCTTCTAGATCATCCTTTTTCCAGCGAAAATGCGGCCAATCGTTTTGTTCCCAATTCCAGATCATGAGTTATAAACCTCCATCTTATAACTCATATAATTGCTTATTTTGAGCTATAAATCCAGCTCTTTTAACTCATGGCTATATCTCTGGCTCTGGCCCTTTATCAGGCTTGCGCGATTTGTCTTGTTTAAGCTTCTTAAGTTTTTCTTTCTCTGCCAGTTTGAGTTCTTTCTTTAAAAGGAAAAATGAGGTGGGTATCCTTTAATTTATTAAAGCTTTTTGAAATGTTACTCGTCAGGATGCCTCCCGATAAGCTTTAGGATGTTATTTTAGATAGGTATCCCATTCTTCCAATGTGTCCGGAAGGAGGTTTAAACTCTCCTTCCAAGCACACCAAACCATCCTCCAAAATCCCATGACAATTTTTACACTTGACCTACACGCCCTTTTATAAGGCGCTGCCTCAAGGCACTTTTATGCCATCTTGCTCTCACAATTAACAAGATTGGCCGCTCGATATACATTTGCATCAGACTTGCAATCGTAATCGAGACCAGGGTCGGCACAACAATGATAGAGATGGAATTGGCCAAATGATTTGCTTCTAGTTTTTGGATGACAACGTAACCGATATTCTGGTGGATCAAATACAGACTGTAGGAAATAGACCCTAGAAAAATCAATGGCTTGACTGCCAAGATTGTAAGACGCCCCTGCACAAAAAGAAAAAAAATTGCAAAATATATCGCGATCAAAATCACAACTTTCCCATGTAAATAGTATTCTGCAAACAAGGCCAACAATAAAATAAAATAATGAAAAACCTGCTTCGAATGCATGATTTTGTAGTACATCATCCCTGCAATGAAAAGATGTCCATATTTGAGTAATAACATGAGTTCGATGCGTCCTGGAATATGGACATCGCGATGAAGTTCCAAATATTGTGAAAAAATAATACCGCACAACCATAGAAATGAAATAAGCTCAATGCGCTTTATCTGTTTGATCAGAAACAACACGAACAGGATAAGATAAAAAGATAACTCCACCGCCAGGGTCCAATACACCCCATCGACATTGCTGACCTTAAACCATTTTTGAAGCATGGTGAGATTGATGATCGCCGACTGAAGATCAACCGCTCTGCCCGGCAATGAAAAGAAACTGACAACAGTAAAAGTCAGTGCGACGCTAAACCAATACGCAGGATAAAGTCGAGAAAGCCGGGATACAATAAAATCAGCGGCATGCACTGTTTTATCCAGGGTCAGAAAAATAACAAAGCCACTCACCATAAAAAAAAGCTGAACCCCGTGTTGCCCAAGATCAAAACGAAAGGCAGGATCAACCGCATAATCATAGATTTCACCATATCGGCTGGTGTAGTGGTACAAAACAACCATTAAAGCAGCGATACCCCTGATTGCATCTAATTCAAAATATCTTTGTTTCATTTAAGGAATAAGGATGTGAGCCGAGGAGCCTCTCGGACTTAGGGAAATAAACCGCGGGCGAGTTTGGCTTCAGTGATTTTTCGGACGGAGAGCATTAAAGCAGCTAGGCGCATGTCGACTTTTTCGGACAAGGCAAGACGGAGTACATTTTGAAAAGCAAGCGTGACGATATCATGTAATCTTTCATTGATTTCCACTTCTTTCCAAAAAAAATTTTGCAAACCCTGAACCCATTCAAAATATGAAACGGTCACGCCACCTGCATTGGCAAGCACATCAGGAATAAGGAAGAGTCCTTTGTCTTGTAATATTTTATCGGCCTCAAGTGTCGTCGGCCCATTCGCAGCCTCGGCCAATATTTTACAGGAAATACGTTCCGCATTTTCACAGGTAATTTGCTCGGAAAGGGCTGCTGGGACCAAAACATCACAGCTTAATTCCAATAGATCAGCGTTACTGATTTCATCTCCTTCAGGAAACCCCTTCATGTGCGTGTGTTTTTCAATATATTGTTTCAGCATTGGAATATTGAGTCCATTTGCATTATAAAGACCCGACTTTATATCGCTCACGGCAAGGACACAACACCCTTTTTCGTAAAGAATTCGCGCCGTATGATAACCCACATTTCCAAAACCCTGAATCACAATCTTGCAACCTTCGACTTGCATCTTCAGATGCTGTATCGCTTCAAGGATACAATACACAACACCCCGACCCGTGGCTTCGGTGCGACCCAAAGACCCCCCGATATTGATGGGTTTTCCGGTCACAATTCCCGGGATGGAATATCCTTTCAGTTGGCTGTAGGTGTCCATCATCCAAGCCATGATTTGTTCATTCGTACCGATATCCGGTGCGGGCACATCCATCTCTGGCCCAATAAATTGAACGATTTCTGCGGTATACCTTCGTGTCAAACGCTGTAGCTCATTGCGCGTAAGCGCGTGCGGGTCGCAACGAACACCTCCCTTCGCTCCGCCAAAAGGCAAGCCCATGAGCGCACATTTCCAGGTCATCCACATGGCCAAGGCAGACACTTCTCCAAGCGTCACATCCGGATGAAAACGGATCCCCCCCTTTGATGGACCTAAGGTCGTATCATGATGCACACGGTAGCCATGAAAAACCTCGACAGAGCTATCGTCCATGCGGATGGGGATATTGACCATAATGGCGCGTTTTGGCGCGATAAACCGCTTACGTAAATTGGGATCAAGATCCAGCCTGTCTGCCGCTTGCTCAAATTGCGCCAAGGCCATTTCGTAAATTGGAGTATGATACTCGGGTTTGTTACGGTGTTCTTTGTGATGGATGCTCATGAAGGAGACCCCATATTTACACGCTTATCTCCTTCGATAAACAATGAGAGAAAGACCTCCGGTGTATTTCATATTTTAGGAATTGCTATTTGGAAAAAAAACGCGGTAGATCTCGTACCGCAATCATGCCGATCAAATCGCGGATAGAAAGCACACCCACGATTTTTCCGTCTTCACTCACACCCAAATGACGGATACCCTTCGACTCCATCAGTTCAGTCGCCACATGCACAGAAGCATTGATATCAACATCAATAATCGGCGTATTCATGATAACACCGACCGGAATTTCAGCCGCATCCAGATGATAGCCAATGACCTTACGAACCAAGTCGGCTTCGGTCACAATTCCAGTGTAGATGTCCTTGTCCGTCACGACCAAGGATCCGATCTTACTCTTCGCCATTTGCCATGCAGCTTCTCGCGCAGGACAGGACGCATCAATGGTCTGAATGTTACGATGTGTCAATACCGTAAGGGGTTTAATGACATCACCCATTTCACTCATCGGCCCCGCCGCAGTGGAAAGAAAACAATGCACAATATCTCGGACAGAAATCATGCCGACCACCTTGCCTTTTTCGGAAATCGCCAGATGACGAATTTCATTAAAATACATGAGGTGATTAGCATCCATCACAGATTTTTCAATGTCGATCTCAATCAGAGGTGATCCCATCACCTGAGTGACCGGGCTCTCAAAAGATAAATCTTTTGTAAAGACTTTGCGGACAAGATCACTGTCCGTCACAACACCAACATATTCTCCTGCTTCCTCAACAAAAACAGACCCAATTTTTTTCTCGCGCATCAGCTGGGCTGCATCGGTAATGCTCGCTGTAGAAACAATCTTAATAATTTCCCGATGAATTAAATCACTCAGGGTCATAGCTGCCTCGCAATCAGGGTTTTCTTCTTATAAAAGTCCCTAAAATAATATCCAAATTATTGATCTCTGTCAATTGAGATCTCAGACCTTATTCCCTTAGATGGCATTGACTTTTTCGGCATAATTCGGTAGATTTAAGCGAATAAATTACGTTCATGATCATGATTTTTTGGGATTAAATCTCCCCCTTCACTAATAAGGAGGTCAGATGGACAGACCTTGGTTAGCGTGTTATGAACCGAACGTCCCTGAATCCATCCCGTATCCAAATGTTCCGCTTTATCAATTATTGAATGACGCTGTATCCCGTTTCCCACAAAAAGATGCCCTTTCTTTTTTCGGAAAACGTACAACTTACAAAGCCCTTGACCTCCAGATAAACCGCTTTGCAAATGCCTTAAAAGGACTGGGCGTCAAAAAAGGGGATCGTGTTGCAGTCATGCTGCCAAATGTCCCACAGTGCGTCATTGCTTATTATGGGGCTCTAAAACTTGGGGCCCTTGTTGTCATGACCAACCCGCTCTATGTGGATCGAGAAATACAAGTTCAAATGGCTGATTCTGGTGCGGAAACCATTATCGCGCTGGATTTTTTTTATCCCCGTATTGCATCCGTTTTAAAAAAAACGCCTCTAAAAAATATTATTTTAACCTCAATTCGAGATGCACTGCCGCCTCTACTCTCCCTGCTCTATCCCATCAAAGCAAAAAAAGAAGGGCAATGGATCAAAGTCCCCAACAAACCACCCGTTTATAACATGACACAACTCATCAAAGCTGCGACCGACGATGCACCCCATACCGCCGTCGCATCAAGCGATCTGGCCCTACTTCAATACACGGGCGGGACAACGGGAACCCCCAAAGGGGTCATGCTGAGTCACAGCAATCTGGTTGCCAATACACTGCAGTGCCGTTACTGGATGACCAGCCTGGTCGAAGGAGAAGAAATCTTTCTGGCAGTCGTCCCATTTTTCCATGTCTACGGGATGTCTACTTGTATGAATCTCTCCATTTATTTGGGATCAACACTTGTTTTGCAGCCACGTTTTGTCACAAAAGATGTCTTAAAAGCCATCAAAAAAACGAAAGCAACACTCTTTATGGGCATCCAAGCCATGTATGTTGCCATTAACAACTTTCCAAGTATTCAGAATTATGACCTCTCTTCAATCAAAACCTGCATTTCTGGAGCAGGACCACTTCATGTGGAAGTCCAGCGCAAATTTGAAACCATTACGGGTGGAAAATTAGTAGAAGGCTATGGACTCTCCGAAGCCTCACCGGTCACACATTGTTCGCCGATTACTGGCAAAAGGAAACCCGGCAGTATTGGGCTGGCCTTCCCCGACACACTCGCAAAAATCGTGGATGAAGAAACGGGGAAAAAATCGCTCGAAATCGGGGAAATTGGGGAACTCATCGTCAAAGGGCCACAAGTCATGCAGGGCTATTGGAACAAAAAAAACGAAACAGCCGATACCCTCCGAGACGGCTGGCTTTACACCGGCGACATGGCAAAGATGGATGAAGAAGGATATTTTTTTATCGTCGATCGCAAAAAAGACATGATCAAAACAAAAGGTGAAAATGTTTATCCACGCGACGTAGAGGAGGTTCTTTTTGAACACCCAAAAGTCCTGGATGCGGTCGTCGTCGGTCTGCCCGATCATTTTGCGGGTGAAATCATCAAAGCTTATATTGTACTGAAAGAGGGGGAGTCTACGACAGAGGACGAAATGCTTGCGTTTTGCACGGAAAGGCTCGCTAAATTTAAAGTCCCCAAACAAGTAGAGTTCCGAAAAGAACTCCCAAAGACAATTATCGGAAAGATCCTAAGACGTGTCTTGCTTGATGAAGAAATGAAAAAAACGAAAGGAACTTCATGAAGGACATCGCCATCATTGAAGGTTTACGCACACCCATCGGAAACTTAGGGGGCGCGCTCAAAGAAATCACCAATCAAAAGATGGGCGAAACCATCGTCCGCGAATTGCTCAAACGTTCTGAAATTGATCCGGCCCTCATCGAAGAAGTGATTTTTGGCTGTGTCGGTCAATACAGCGACGCCACGAACCTCTCCCGCGTCATCGCCCTCATGGCAGGTCTCCCCATCACCACCCCGGCCTATACCGTCGCGCGGAACTGCGCCTCCGGCATGCAAGCCGTCGTCAACGCCTGTCAAAATATCATCTGCGAAGATGCCGATGTTCAAGTTGCAGGGGGGGTCGAAAACATGAGCCTCGCGCCTTTTGTCTCAAGAGACATGCGTTTTGGGCAACGTCTCAAACATTCGCAAATGATTGATACGATTTGGGAGGGACTCACTGACGGCTTCTGTGGTCAAATCATGGGCAATACCGCAGAAAACCTCGCGGAAGAATTTAAAATTTCGCGACAGGAACAAGATCAATACGCCGTCGAAAGCCACAAACGCGCCTTCCGCGCCACACGTGAAGGCAAATTCCGCGATGAGATTCTGCCCATTTCCATCCCGAAAAGAGTCGCCGGAAAAGAGGTCACACCCGAAACTTTTGCACAAGACGAAGGCCCAAATATCGCCCTCACAGAGCAAATGCTGGGCCTTTACCCCACTATTTTTAAAGAAGGTGGAAGTGTCACACCGGGAAATGCCTGTCCCATCAGCGATGGCGCAGCAGCACTGGTCATCATGTCCGGCGAAAAAGCAACAGAACTCGGGAAAGAACCGCTCGGATATATCCGCAGCTACGCGTCTGTGGGTGTCGAACCCTCCCGCATGGGGATTGGCCCCGCAATCGCCATCCCGGCGGCTCTCAAAAAAGCCAAACTCTCACTATCCGACATAGAGTTGATTGAAGTAAACGAGGCCTTCGCCGTGCAGTACCTTGCCGTCGAACGAGAACTCAAACTCAAACGAGACATCACCAATGTCAATGGCGGTGCAATTGCGCTCGGACACCCCGTCGGCATGAGCGGCACCCGTCTCATTATTACACTCCTCAAAGAAATGAAACGTCGTAATCTTTCACTCGGCGTCGCCTCACTGTGTGTCGGCGGTGGACTGGGATCTGCCATGGTACTTGAAAGAAAATAGGGAGGCCAAGCATGTATATTTACAAAGCAGCAGTCATCGGTGCAGGAACCATGGGCGCGGGCATCGCGCAAGTCATCACCTATTCAGGTCTTCCCGTCATTTTACGAGATGTCACACAAGAAGCCGTGGACAAAGGATTGGCAACCGTTCGAAAAATCTATCAGGGACGGGTCGATAAAGGGAAAATGACGGCGACTGAATTAGAACAAAAAATGGCCCTCGTGAGTGGCGCGACGGACGATACAGGTTTTTCTGATGTGGATATCGTAATTGAAGCAATTTATGAAGACCTCGAAGCCAAACAAAAACTTTTTCAAACACTGGAAAAAGTTTGCCCTGAAGGATGTATCTTCGCCAGCAATACCTCCTCCTTGCCTATTTCGGCGATTGCCTCAGCCACCCAAAAGCCCGAAAAAGTCATCGGCATGCATTTTTTTAATCCCGCACCGGTCATGAAATTGGTCGAAGTCGTACCAGGTCTTGGCACTTCTGAAGAAACCATTGATGACATCGTGCTCTTTTCAGAAAGTTTAAGAAAAATTCCGATTCGTGTACAGGAATGCGCCGGCTTTCTGGTCAATCGTCTGCTCATGCCCTATCTCAACGAAGCCGCCATTGCACTTCAAGAAGGGGCCGCCTCCGCAAAAGAAATTGATGCAGCCTTGGTTAAGCTCGGCATGCCCATGGGGCCACTCACCCTTTTTGATATGGTCGGGATTGATGTCTCCGTCAAAGTCGCCGACATCCTGCACGATGCCTATGGCACACGTGCGACGGCTGCCCGTATCCTGCGTGAACTCGATCAGGCTGATCGGCATGGTTTAAAAAATGGGGCTGGTTTTTACGATTATGCCGACGAAAAAAAAGGGGATCTTGAAAGTCTCATCCAAAAAATTCAGGCCGAAGGCGCGAAAAAGACCGAATTTTCGAGCAATCGTATCATCATGCCGATGATCAATGAAGCCGTCATCTCACTACAAGAAGGCGTGGCCTCTGCAAAAGACATCGACATAGCAATGATGGCAGGCACGGGGTTTCCACAGGATAAAGGAGGGCCTTTGCATTATGCCGATCAAATTGGCCTTGACGTCGTTCTATCCGAATTAGAATCCTTGTGCGAAAAACTCGGGGATCGTTTCTGGCCCGCCCCCATGCTCAAACGCATGGTGCAAGGAGGGTATCTGGGAAAAAAATCGGGAAAAGGCTTTTTCCAATATTAACCACAATATTACGGAGGAGAGACGATTGGCAGACCCACTCGTAAGTTATACGGAAGATGGCCCCATTGCAATTGTCACCATTAGTAACCCGCCCAAAAATGTGCTGACCATTCCCTTAATCGAAGCCTTTGAAACGGTCGTTGAGGATCTTGCAAAAAAAGATAAGATCAAAGCCATCGTCATCACAGGTTCTGGCCCGATTTTTATTGCAGGTGCGGATATCAAAGTCATCGCATCGATCAAATCACCTGAAGCGGGCGAAGCCCTCGCTAAACGCGGACAAGCTCTTTTTAACAAAATCGAACAAATGCAGAAAGTGGTCATTGCCGCAATCAACGGATATTGTTTGGGCGGCGGCATGGAACTCGCGATGGCCTGCCACCTGCGTGTCTTAGGAGATCGTGTCCGCATGGGACAACCCGAAATCAATTTGGGCATCATCCCCGGTTTTGGCGGGACACAACGTCTACCCAGAATCGTGGGGCAAGCCAAGGCCATTGAGCTGATTTTAAGCGGCGACATGATCAATGCCGAAGAAGCAAAACGCATCGGACTTGCAAACAAAGTGGTCCCGGAAGGGGAAGTCTTAAAACAGGCTTTAGGCCTCGCAAAAAAAATCGCATCAAAAAGCCGATGTGCGATTGAAGCCATCATGAAAGCCATCGAAGAAGGCATGAACGAACCACTCTCCATCGGTTTAAGCCGTGAAGCCGAGTTGTTTGGGAAAATCTGCCAAACGGAAGATATGCGGGAAGGCATTACAGCCTTCCTCGAAAAACGTCAACCCAAGTTCCAAGACAAATAAAAATTCGCCCCCACCCTAAGCCTCCCCCGCTTTGCAAGGGAGGGAACATTTGCTCCCTTCCCCTGTTTCACGGGGGAAGGGCTGGGGATGGGGGCCAACAATATAGACAAGAGGGAGAGGCGATGGACTTTATTTTCACCGAAGAACAAACAATGCTCCGGGACATGGTTCGCAAATTTGTTGACCAGGAGATTAAACCGCTCGCCCAGCAAATTGATAAGGAACACAATGTCGCACTGGTGCAAGGCATTCTCAAGAAAGCCGCACCACTCGGATTATTAGGCATCCCCTTTCCCGAAAAATACGGCGGCTCAAACATGGGAGAGATGGGGTATGCCATACTACTTGAGGAGCTTTCACGCGGATGCGCATCCACCAGCGTGACCATCGGCGCACACATCGGTCTTGCTGGCACTTCTATCCTGATTGGGGGGGATGAAGCCCAAAAAGAAAAGTACCTCAAACCGCTGGCTCTGGGCGAAAAAATTGGGGCCTATGCCCTCACTGAGCCGGGCGCAGGTTCAGATGCCGCAAGTCTTCAGCTCGCAGCCAAAGCAGAGGGGAATGATTATATCTTAAACGGCACAAAACTTTGGATTACCAACGGAGATATTGCAGATACCATCGTGGTTTATGGTCTGAGTGATGCAAAGCTCAAAGCCAGAGGCGGGATTACGGCGTTTATCGTTGAAGCAGATACACCCGGTTTTTCCGCCAATCGCATCGAAGATAAAATGGGCCTAAAAGGTTCTGCCACAGCAGAGCTTGTTTTTCAGGATGTGCGTGTCCCTAAAGAGAATGTGCTCGGACAAGTCGGTATGGGTTTTGTGATCGCCATGCAAACCCTGGACGAATCGCGTCTCTCATTGGCAGCTGCCTGTATCGGCGCGGCAAAAGAAGTCTTGGGCATGTCCGTTGATTTTTCAAAAAAGCGCATCGCTTTTAAACAACCCATCGCCCAATTTCAGGCCATTCAATTTATGATCGCGGATATGACCGCTGAGATTTTCCAAATGGAATCTATCGTCTACCGCACCGCCTGGATGTATGATCAAGGCACAAAAATTCCGAGGGAAGGGGCGATTTGCAAACTGTTTTGCTCGGAGGCCTTAGATCGCATTGTAGATAAAGCCGTCCAAATTCACGGCGGAAATGGCTTTATGGGAGAACATCCCGTTGAGCGCTTTTACCGCGACTCACGTGTCAATCGAATTTTTGAAGGCACCAGTGAAATCCAACGCATGGTCATCGCCGAGGATGTGCTGAAAAAAGGGAGCTATTGATGAATATCGCCGTCTGTATCAAACAAGTGCCTGCGACAGAATCCAAAATCAGACCCTCAGCCGATGGCAAAGATATCGACCGTACGGGACTCTCTTTTGTCGTCAATCCCTACGATGAATTTGGTCTCGAAGAAGCCCTTAAAATTAAAGAACAAGTGGGGAAAGGAACAGTCACCGTCATCAGCATTGGGGAAGACAAAACCATCGAAGCCCTACGCACTTGTCTGGCCGTGGGTGCCGACCAAGCCATTCATATTAAAGATCCGGCCTTGAGTGGCAGTGACACCCATGCCATTGCCCTTGTATTAACCGCAGCACTTCAAAAAGAAAACTACGACATTATTTTTTTTGGAAAACAGGCCATTGACAACGACAGCGGTGCAGTGGGCATCCACGTCGCAGAGTTGATGAATTTGCCCCACGTCGCCGTCATCAATAAACTTGAAGTATCACCCGATGACAAAAAAGCCGTCGCCCATCGACAGATTGAAGGCGGCACAGAAGTCATCAACATCGACTTGCCTGCAATCTTTACCTGTCAAAAAGAGCTCAACGTACCCCGTTATGCATCGCTTCCCGGTATTATGAAAGCAAAACAAAAACCCATGACCATCTACAGTCTTAACGATTTAAACATCGCCACAGATGCGGTTGGGGCCGAGAAGGCCATGATCACATTAGATCAACTCAGCCCACCCGAAAAGCGTACAGCAGGGACAGCACTTGAAGGCAATGCGGGGGAAGCCGTTACAGCATTGGTCCGTCTGCTTCACGAAGAAGCAAAAATTTTTTAGGATCCAATAACAGTAATACCAGCATTTCTCGACCCACAATCATGAGGGGATAATATGGGGCAAATTCTAGTCTTTTCCGAACAACGCGATGGAAAACTCAAACGTGTCGCATTCGAAGCACTCGGTGCAGCGCGTCAACTCGCATCTCAAACAAACGCAACAGTCGCAGCCATTATCGTGGGTAAAAATATCGCTTCAGAAGCAGAAACCCTCAGTAAAAAGGGTGCAGACAAAGTATTTGTGATTGATGATCCGGGTTTTGCACATTATTCTTCCGAAGCTTACGGAACGATTATCGCAGACATTGCAAAAAAAGAAGACACGTCCCTTATTTTAATGGGTGCGACGGCGATGGGAAAAGACCTTGGCCCCAAGGTTGCTGCGAAACTGGGCGGCCCTTTTGCGGGAGATTGCATCAAATTAGAATGCGACGCTGAAGGAAAAATCACCGCAACACGCCCGATGTACGGCGGGAAAATTATTTCAATCGTTCGCAGTCATACAAACAAATACCAGGTCGCGACCCTGCGCCCCAATGTTTTTTCCGTCAATGAAGCCGACGAAAATAAAAAAACTGTGTTTGAAAATATAGACACGCTGCCTGATCTTTCTGAGATGAAAGCCGTCGTCAAAGAAATTCTGAGCAGCGCAAATACGAAGATCGATTTAACCGAAGCCGACATCATCGTCTCCGGTGGACGTGGTTTGAAAGCCCCGGAACATTTTGCATTGATCGAAGCACTGGCCGAGACTCTAGGTGCCGCTGTGGGTGCCTCACGTGCGGCAGTCGATGCAGGTTGGAAACCCCATAGCTATCAGGTGGGCTTGACCGGAAAAACAGTTTCCCCTTCTCTTTACATCGCTTGTGGTATTTCAGGGGCAATTCAACATCAGGCAGGCATGTCCTCTTCAAAATATATTGTTGCAATCAATAAAGATCCAAATGCCCCTATTTTTAAAATCGCAAACTACGGCATTGTCGGTGATCTTTTTGAAATTGTACCCTTATTGACAGAGGCGATTAAAACCATTAAAAATGAAGAGTGACGATTCATCTCACAGACCTTGCCACACAGCAAAATACACGCAAGCTAAAGCATTGCTCCTGAGAGGAAATGATGTTTAGGAAACCTGATGTCGGATAAATTTGATGTTGCTATTGTGGGTGCCGGGCCTTCGGGTTCTGCTGCGGCACTGACCTTGGCAAAAGCCGGACTCTCTGTTGTTGTTTTTGAACGGGGTGAATTTCCCGGTTCTAAAAATATGTTTGGCGGCGTACTCTACACCCCGATTCTCGAAAAACTCGTGCCTAATTTTTGGGAAGAAGCACCGCTTGAACGCCACATCGTCAAACGCCGTTTTGGACTTTTTTCAGAATTCTCAGAAGCCGCCTTTGAATTTCGCTGTGAAGACTTTAATCAAAAACCACCCTTCAATCAAAGCTTCTCCGCACTTCGTGCACAATTTGACCCCTGGCTCGCAAAAAAGGCAGAGGACGCAGGGGCCTTGATTATTCCCGAAACCGTTGTGGATGACCTGCTTTGGAAAGATGGCAAAGTCATCGGGGTCAAAGCACGACGCGAAGGTGGAGAAATAGAGGCCGATGTCGTCATCCTGGCCGATGGTGTCAATTCCTTTCTCGCAAAAAAAAGTGGACTGCGTAAAGACTTTACCTGGAATGTGCTCGCTGTCGCCGCAAAAGAAATTATCGCATTGCCCAGAGGCACCATCGAAGACCGTTTTGGTCTTGAAGGAGATGAAGGCCTTGCGATGGAATGTTTTGGGGATGTCGTCGCCGGAACGGTGGGCGCAGGGTTTATTTATACCAATAAAGAAACCCTGTCTGTAGGCGTCGCCTGCTCAATCAATGCCTTTATCGACAAAAAAATCGTCCCAAATGATCTGCTCGAACGTTTTAAAAACCACCCCAGCATCCGACGACTCATTCGAGGTGGGGAAACCCTTGAATACGCGGGTCATATGATCCCAGAAGGGGGGCACAAACAAGTCCCAGAAGTGATTTCCGACGGACTCTTACTCGTAGGAGACGCAGCGCACTTTGTGAATGCTTCTTTTTATCACGAGGGGACAAATCTTGCGATGGCCTCAGGACTTTTTGCAGCGGAAACGATTATTGAAGCAAAAAAGAAAGACGATTTTTCACAACGAGGCCTGAAGGGCTACTTAAAAAAACTGGAAGAAAGTTTTGTTTTAAAAGATCTCAAAAAATATCGTCAGGTCGAAGATTGGGCACATAAAAATGGTCGTTTTTTCAAAGAATATCCCGACTTGATGTTAGATGTCTTAAAGGATTATTTCACCGTTTCGGAAACCCCCAAGTCAGTCATCCAACAAAATATTGTCAAAAAACTCCGGTCTCAACTCAAACCGTTGCGAACACTCGTTGAACTGAACCGTTTTAGAAAAAGCTTCTTTTCTTCTTAAGGAACCTCTAATTAAGCCTGGGGAGCGTTTCAAGTCCTTCATTCCAGTTCGTTTGCGACACAAACGAGATTTCGACCGCTATCTTTGGCAAGGTAAAGTGCGTCATCCGCCATTTTAATGAGCTCGAGTGCATTTTCTAGATTTCCCTGCATTGCAGCGACACCGACACTGAGTGTGATTTTTAAGGGCGATAAACCTCCCTTAAATTCATGTACCTCCGTGAATTTCCGAATGCGCTCTGCCACTTCAAGCATCTCTTCCATTTTTGTATTGGGTGCAATAATGATGAATTCTTCGCCTCCGTAACGGGCCGGAAAATCTATTTTACGAATATGTTCTCGCATAATTTCCGCAACTTCTTTTAAGATGCTATCTCCCTGTAAATGACCATAAGTATCGTTAACCGCTTTAAAGTGGTCGATGTCCATTAAAATCACACAAAGGTCTAGATTTGAGCGTTTGGCTCGCTCAAACTCCTTTTCAAAAATCTCTAAAAAATACCGTTTATTATAGAGTTGGGTCAGCCCATCGGTAATTGCCAATTCCTTTGTTTCTGCATACAAAAGCATGAGCTGAAACACCATCGAAAAATCCTGTGCAAGTAATCGAATAATATCTTCTGATTTTTGCCGAAAAGCCGCTTTTTTTGTGGAAAAAAAAGAAAGGGAAGCAATGCAGTCATTATGAATATCTAAGGGCACCACCAACTCAGACAGGATGGGATCTTTTACCTGCTCATCGGTCTTTTTACTTCCCTTGAAAAAGACCTGCTCCATTACTTCTTTTGTCTCATGCTCACCCATACGCGCGGTAATATTTTTGATCATTTTATCCAACATTTTTCCAGACAAAGGCTGTTTTAAATCCAGATAACATCTTCGACCTCTACGATCAGACAGACAAAGGCAGAGACAGGAATATTCAATGAGGCTGCTCACCAATGTGCTAAACGCACTTAAAAGATCGTCTTGAACGTGGATAAAATTGGCCAACTGCCGCGCCTCCCCGGAAAGCGTGGATTCAAAAAGCAGTTTATCCAATAAATGATTGACATTAGAGCGAATAGATTGCCAGTCTGTACTCTTTTTTGAAAGTGATTCATCTCTCAAGATCGGCTTCGCATGCCGACGTGTTTTTTTCAAAAGCAAGAGAATCACTTTTTTCAAGTCACTTAAATCGGAATTTTTGACAATGTATTGATCGGCCCCTGCACGAATACCCCAAAACCGATCCTGGGGCTGATCCAGACTGGTCAACAAAATAATCGGGGTTTGTGCTGTCTTTTTGTCATTTTTAAGCAAACGGCACAGTTGATAACCATTGAGTTCTGGCATCATAATGTCCGAGATAATTAAGTCTGGTTGGTCCGCGAAAGCACGGCTGACTCCTTCCAATCCATCAGACGCATTGATCACCTCGAAACCCATTTTTTCCAGAGAAATCTGCAACATCAGCAATTGTGTTTGACTATCATCGACCAATAAAATCCGCTTCTTAAACTTCATCGATGCTTTCCTTTCAAAAAGATCTCTTTGCTTAATTCTAAAATAAAACCGCAATATCAATTCAGCTTAGCGGCCTTCTGCCTCTACAGTAAACTCTGTATCGTGCTCACCAAATTCGATTGATCAAAAGCACTTTTCATAATATATGCGTCGGCCCCCACTTCGATTCCTTCTTTTTTATCTCCCTCTGACTCTAAAGCGGTCACCAATACAACAGGAATATGCTTCATGTTTTCATCCTGTTTGAGACGACGAGTAAAGGCAAAACCATCCATATTTGGCATCTGAACATCACTCACGATGAGGTCAACCACGGTTTCTTCTAGTTTTAAAAAAGCATCTTCTCCATCGACTGCCGTCACAACATCAAAACCGTAAGATTCCAGAATATTTTTTGCGAGTGTGCGTGTCATCACCGAGTCATCCACAACCAACACACATTTTGTAGACCTTATAATCTCCTGCTCGACTTTGATTTTCGAGTGCGAAATACCGCGAAGCAGCACCGTATTCATCATATCTGCCACATTTAAAATGGGGGAAACCCTGCCATCACGCATAATCGTCACACCCGAAATATGACGGACGCGCTTCATGTAATTTCCCAAGCCTTTCATTAAAATTTCTTCTTCCCCCAGAAAATCATCCATCGCAAAAGCCACCAAAGTTTTCCCCGCTTTTAAAATTGCCACAGGCCTTTTATCAGACTCAAAGATCATCTTAGGGACTTCAAGAATTTCACGCATATGCACATATGGAATATAAGAACCCGCATAATTCACCACCGGATACCCTTCAATGACAGAAAGATCATTTTCAAGCACATTAATAATGCGCTCCACCTTGTTGACTGGCAGAAAAAACATTGCACCGGAGACACTGATTTTTAAACATTGTGTCGTACTAAGTGTCAGTGGGATTGTCATCACAAAAGTACTTCCTTTTGATGCAAGCGTTTCGATTTCGATGGTGCCATTTAATTTTTCAATATTGGATTTCACAACATCCATGCCAACGCCTCTACCAGAGATATCCGTAATCATGGCGCGGGTCGAAAAACCGGGATGAAAAATCAAATTCAAAATCTGTTTTTCTTTCATCAAATTGATTTCGCCTTCCTCGTAAAGACCCTTTTTAATTGCCGAAATTTTTATCTGGGTCAAGTCAATGCCACAGCCATCGTCACTGACCTGAATCACCGCATGATTGCCCTTATGAGAAACATCAATTTGAATCTGCCCCACCACCGTTTTTTTTAAACGCGCGCGCAACGCAGGACTTTCGATCCCATGGTCAATGCAATTCCGAATGATATGCATCAAAGGGTCTTTTATTTCCTCAAGAATGTACTTATCCAATTCAATATTTCCACCCGAAGTCCTCAATTTGACCTTCTTTTTTACAGAAGCCGCCAAGTCACGCACCATGCGTGGAAAAATATCCAGTACCGTTTGAAAGGGAAAAAGCCGGGTTTTTCGGACATCGTCCTGAAGTCTTTCGATGACCGCTGAAAATTGCCTAAAATCATCAAATAAGGCTTTCTCTAGTGACTCAAGACGATCCGATATCCCGGAACACCGTTCACCAATAAACCACTGCGAATCTCCATCACAATTCGGATCTTTTGAAAGCGCACCTCCCTCTCGATCCACTTTCCTAAATCGACCTGCTTTATGTTTGATTTCACGGTTTAAGGCATTGTAATCAGTTATAATCTCCTGAGTATCCTTTAAACGCTGCCGCGCCTTTAGTTTTAAAACGAGCAGTTCTCCCGCCTGTCCCATCAAATGATCTAATTTCTCAGAACTGACGCGTACCGTGTTTGCAATGGCTTTTACCTGCTTTTTTTCTATTTTTTTTGAGACCCGAGTCATCGGAAGTGCCGCAATACTTTCTTTTTTATTTGAAGATGAAAACAGAGATATCCTTGCATCATCCAGTGCCGCGCAGACCCCATCAAATCCAGAGGGTTTTTCTGCCTTTTTTTTAGTGACCACCTGGGCGATAAAGATTTCAATATAAGCGGCCGCCGCGTGCAAATCAGCGCACATTTTTTTAGAAACCATAGACTTCGCATCAAGGACTGCGCGCAATAAACCTTCCATATTTTCCGCCAGATCCCCCATCAAAACATGTTTCACGATGCGCGCACTCCCCTTCAAGACATGCGTTTTTTCGTAGGCAGATTTGATCATTTTAAGATCCCCCGGCTGTTTGCGGAGTTTTTGAAAACCCTTGACTAATTTTTGATGTGCGGCCAGCGTCTCCTCTGAAAAAAGCTTCAAATCCCCTTTCAGAACAGAAGCTATTTTTTTAGAACTTTTTTTGACCTTGGCGCTAGATGGTTTTTTACGGGGGCTTTGATCTGAATTCGAAAAATCTTCGAGTTTCTGAAACAATTGAGATAAATCAAGCGTCTCTTCCGGCGCTCCGGCGTCAATCCTCTGAATAATGCTTTCGACGGCATCCAAACCCTTCAAGATCAGGTCATTTACTTCTGAAGAAAGCGAGAGCTGCCTGTTTTTTACGCGACCAAGCATCGTTTCTATCGCATGCGCGATACGCTCAATATCTGAAAGATGAAGCATACGCGCCGCACCTTTTAGACTATGGGCATCTCGAAAGATGGCTTCAATTAAATCCTGCTGTTCAGGATTTTCCTCTAGGACAATGAGACCACGATTTAAGGCTTGAATGTGCTCATCACACTCAAGCTTAAAAACTGAGAAAATACGCTGAAAATCCGCCTGACTCAGATCAGACATCACAAATACCTCTCAGGAAGCTCTGATCAGAGCTTCCCTAATCAGAGCTTTCTTTAATTTCCCGAATTTTGTCGTCAATACGGTTTTGCAATTCCGAAATAGAACTTAGAGATTCTTTAGTCGCCGCAGAGGAAGCTTGCATGCCCCGATTGATTTGCCCCATGGCTTCAGCAACCTGATCGTTGGCCAAAGACTCTTGTCGGGAGGCGATGGCAATTTCGTTTGCCGCATCTGCTGTTGCCGTAATGGTTTCGATGGCCGCATTGATGGTCGATCCAGCTTGCAAGATATGATTCACACCCAGATCGACCTTTTTTCCGCCTTCTTCGGTCGTCATGACGGTTGAATTCACCGAATTTTGGATTTCCTCAACAAGTGACTCAATTTTTTCTGCAGCTTTTTTACTTTGATCTGCTAAAGACCGCACCTCAGAAGCCACGACAGCAAACCCTTTGCCATGTTCTTCCGCCTTTGCCGCTTCAATCGCCGCATTCACCGCCAGCATATCGGTTTTATTTGCGATGTCTCCAACGACATGAATAATCGCACCAATCTGATGGGTATTTTCGCTCAAAGCGAGCACATCTTCCGCAATATCTTCGACCTTTTTTTTGATTTCGTTCATTTCTGAGATACTTTCATCAATGGCTTTCTGCCCTTCATGGGTCACAAAAAGCGCTTCCTTCGATTGCTCCGCAAGAGAATCGGCCTTGGCATTGACCTGCTTGGAAGACGCACTCAATTCCTCAATGGTCACGGTAATTTCGTGCACGGAAGAGGCCTGTCGCGATGTAATTTGATCCTGACTGCGTGCGGCTTTTGAAATACGCGATACGGCTTGAGTAATGGGACGGATGACTTCCCGGTTAATCAATAAACCCATGATGAAGGCAATCACGATAATCATTGCAAGCGATGAAATAATCGCCCACATAATGTCACTGTTGATGGCCGATATCATCGCCGTTTTGGAAACGGATATTTGCAAAATACTGCGAACGGGATGCGCATCGTAACCATGACATAAAAAACAACGTTCATCTTTTATAATCGGAACGAGCCGAGTAAAAACGGCTTCACCATCAATCTCTTCATCATAGGAAACCGCTTTTGCACTATCAACCACCTGCTTAAACGCATCCATACGCTCAGGATCAAATGAACTTGGCTCTTTTGGCGAAAGACGCATGGAAAAACGCTTCATGCCAAGCCATTCATTGACCTCTTTTCTCGTATCATTATTTGTAAAGGCCGCTTTGCCATCCCTGCGATAATCTTTTAGCTCTAAGAGTCCGTTTGACTTCTTAATTGAATCTAACCACTTGATTACGATCGGAGCATTTCCCGTGACCATCGCATTTTTGATCCCCTCCACAATGACATTCGATAATAAATCCATATTGCTTATTTCTGTATTTTTAATGTTGTTGATATCATTCCTGATGGAAAGAAATGAGACACAGCCCAATCCGATGGCAAGTGTCAAGACAATGATGAGCATCAACTTTCCTTGCATGGTGTATTTTGAATAAGAAGACATGGCCTTCAATCCCTCCGCTGGAATCTACAATTCCAAACCCAGAATAAGGTTTTTTTACGAGACATCTTCGTTCACCAAAAGCCTTTCGTCATTCAACATCTCTTCCGGATCGATGATTAAAAGCGGCATATTGCCGTGTTTGGTCTCCCATTTCACAATTTGATTTCTATCCTGAAAAAAGGGGGAAACGGCTTGAACCGCATCTTTGGACAACTCAAGCAAAGTATCTAATTGTTGAATGATCAAACCTGCTTTTACCCCTGCATATTCCACAATCAACACTTTTTTGGAAACCGATGTCGGCAAATCGCTCTGGCCTGAAAGCACTTCTTTATGTTTTGGCCCTTCTCGCCTTAAATCCAGTAAAAGACCTAAATCTATAATGGTCAGCACTGCACCACGGTAGTTCATCAATCCCACCAAGACATCCGGGGTGCAGGGAATTTTTGTAATCTGAGTGCTTTCGTAGATTTCCTGCAAATACTTGACCTCTATGCCAAAAAATTCTCCCGCGACATAAAAAGAAATCAAATGGAGTCTATCTTCATCCCCAAGCGTCCGTCCCTTCTCTTGACTTAAAGCCTGAGCACGCGCCTGAAAAATGCGCTTTTTTTCAACAGAAGATACGGTTTTAATCGACAAGGAACTGGCTTGAAGATCTTTTGCCCTTTTTCTAAAGTTCGCCCAAACCACACCTTCAGTCTCGGCCCTATCCTGTCGTGTCATCGCTCACTCATCTTAAAATTAAGGTTTGCAAAAGTTTTTTTCTTCTCAAGGTTTAAGATTTGATCCAATTGCATAATAAAAACAAAAGCCATGCCCAATTGTGCAACCCCTGTAATGTATGGAGTCTCAATGTAATCGCTCACTTTCGGAGGAGGAAGACGTTGTTCATCGTTAATTTCACACACCTCCAGCACCTTGTCCACGATGAGTCCGGTCAACTGCTGCCCCATTTTGATTACAATAATATCGGTTTCAAGTGCATCGGGCCGGGGTTCTAAACCCAGGCGTGTTCTCAAATCCATAATGGGAAGCGAAAACCCTCTCAGATTGATCATTCCCCTAAAAGATAAAGGCAGATTTTCCACAGGGGTGATTTCTGGCAAGGGGATCACCTCCTCCACACACACAATATCCAAGGCATAGTGAATGCCATTGAGGGAAAAAGTAACGAAAATCATACCCCCTCCGCTTTATCTTGTATCCACTTTTGCAAAATGCCAAGGGCTAAAAATTCTGTTTCAAAAATGACTTCATCGCTGGCCTTCTTCGAGATAAAACCCTCCATACGTTTAAAACATTTTTCAGCCTCTGAGGACACATTCATGGAACGGTAGAGGCTACCCATCACGAAATGACCCAAAATGAACCTCGGATCAATATAGATCGCCTTTTTGATCTGAAACATTGCGACATCCAGCATCCCCTTTGCCATATAGATGGTGGCAAGAGTGTAATAGGGTTCCTTAAAAAGCGCGTCGATTTTGATACAGCGCTCCGACCAGGCGATTGCCTCTTCAAAATCGCCTCGGTTGGAGGCAATATGAGAAAGCATCCAAGCAGCACAACTGTGGTCCTGATTCATATGCACGATACGCAAAAACCAGTCGATCGCCATTTCATAACGTTTTTCAAAATAGTAGTGCATGGCCTCGTTAAAAAGTCTCGTTTCTTCAAGTGAAACGGTGTCTTTTTTGATCTGTCGAATCGGAATATTTTTTTCAGAGACCCGCAATTTTTTCTTCTTTTTATTATTATGAATAAACTGAAACAATCGCTCATGTTCTTGGGCCGTCGTCTTGTGCACAACATTTTTTATTTTTAAAGAATGCGCTTCACCTTGTGTTTTCTTTAGAAAAGATGTACTCGGGTAAAGTGGCATATCCACATCAAACCCTGAGCCATTGATACATTTTTTTTGATAAATGACCGCAGCAGGAAAAGTCCTGGATTTAAACAAGACATAATTTTGCGCGGAATGCTCCGCATCCCCGACAATGAGATAGCCTCCCTCTTTTAAGGCATCATGAAACTTTGACGCCAGAGCTTTGATTGTTTCTTGATCAAAATAGATCATGACATTCCGACAAAAAATAATGTCAAAAGGGCCTCCCCCAAACGTCACTGCCGGTGGGACGTCTGAGATCAGGTTATTTCTTTGAAATCGAACCAAGGATTTATAAGCCGGATTGATATGGTACAAATCATCCTTTTTTCTAAAGGCAGTCATCACCATATCGCTATCAACGCCTCTGAAAGACCATTCACTGTAAGCACCCAATTTGGCTTGATTTAAGGCTGCCTCATCGATATCCGTCGCAACAATCTCAATTTGCCATGTTTCAATTTGAGGGATCAATTGTTTCAAAAGAATCGCAATCGAATAGGGCTCTTCTCCAGTCGAACAACCCGCGCTCCAAATCGAAATACATTTACGAGCGCAAGCTTCCCGCCCAATTATTTTAGGTAGAATTTTTTTTTCAAGTAGGTCAAAGTGGGTTTTTCCTCTAAAAAAATAAGTCTCATTTGTTGTGAGACAGGAAATCAGTTTTTTAAAATTCCCTTCCCCCGCTTCAGATTCCAGGAAGGAAATATAAGTAGCAAAATTTTCATGAGCGGCATTTTTAAAATGGGCTTCGAGGACATTTTCAAAGGCATCAAACCGGGACTCTGGAAAAAAAAGTCCCGTCCGTATCTGGATAAAATCCCTAAAAATAAGGAGATTTTTCTTTGTTAATCCCTTAGACATCGTCTCTACTATTTTACCTGATTTCAAAAAAATCAAACAAAAGACAGAACCCGCTTAAAGACCTAAGACCTCCTGGACACAGATCTCCCCTCGTTGTCTATCGGAAGACAGGCAATCAAACTTTAGAAAAAATTTAAAATCAACTGAAGAAAATGCGAATCAATCCCTCAGCAAACTCAGATTTTTTTCCGCTTGAAGGCTCTTGTTGTGCCCTGCATGGGCCTCGGCTTGCCATTGAGGTGGATAAAGGAGTGTTTTTCAGCAATTTTATGGATTTTGGTGAGGTCTGCAAGGCTTAGCCATTGCAGAAGTATTTGATTTTCCTTGTTTTGGTGGGTCGCAGAAACGGTTGTATTGTCGGTGCAGATTGAAACGGGAATTCCATACTCCAGAAAAGTGAGGATAGGATGAGGCTCCCCGATTTTGACCGCACCAGTTTGGTAATTGGAGGTATAACAGCATTCAATCATGATCTGGTCTTTTGCCAGTCGTTTCAAAAGCGCCTTGTCCTGAATGGCCGAACAGCCGTGTCCGATACGCGTTGCACCCAGTATATCAATGGACTCCCAAATGGCCTGAGGGCCTTCGTCCTCTCCCGCATGGATCGTAAGATGCAATCCGCCGGAACGGGCGATGGTATAGGATTCTTCAAAAAGCCGTGCCGGATTACCCCGTTCGGCACCCGCAAGATCAAAACCAATCACACCACTGCGTTCGTGCAAGGCCTGGGATTCCGAAATCGCTTGCCGTGCCAATATTTTTGCGATATGCGGCCCCTGATGACGCATGGCAATAACAATCAGACCCAGTTCCATATCTGAAAAACGTTTTTTGGCCTTGTTGATGCCGCTTAAAACAGAGCTGATGGTCTGACGCAGAGTGAGTCCGGCAAAGGAGTGAATAATCGGTGCATAGCGCAACTCAAGCAGCCGGACATTGTTTTTATAGGCCTCGGCGATAATGGACTCGATCACTAAGGCAATATTGTCATAAAACTGCGTAATCCACTGCGGATAATGAAACTTGTCCAAATAACGCAAGAGCGCGCCCTCTTCGCCCGCTTGCAGCACCAACAGTTTCTGCATTTCTTTTTTGGTTTCAACCGGATGAAGACCATGTTTTTTCATGAGTCGCCACGTCACATCCACGGGAATCGAACCATCCACATGTTGATGGAGTTCGACCTTCTGCATCTTCTCAAGCGCTGTCATCTTTTTTTTCATTTTTAAAGTGATCCTGAATTTACAGATTCAAATCGAATATACAGTGCGATATCACACTGCAAGGCCGCTTCGAAGCTGTAAATTTTCTTAATGATGTTCGGATTGAGTACATGCCCTTCAGATAAAATGAGTACCCCGTTTGTAATCAAATCTCTGGACAAGACCATCCCGCTTTTCAAAGCTGAAGATTTCATTTTTAACTCTCCACTTGAGGCATCAACATCCTGATTACTCTTATCTAATAGTATTATAAAGGCATTGACCACAGCGGGATCATAACGTTTTCCACTTTCTTCCAACAGGAAATTTCGTGCCTCTCTTTCAGGGAGTTTTCGGGGCATCAAGGTTCCAATTTGCAAAGCATCATAGTCATTCACCACGGCAAGAATACGTGCGCCCAGTGGGATATCATTATACTTCAAACCATCAGGATAGCCATCCCCGTCAAAATGTTCGTGATGCGAGCGGATGAGGGTTGCAGCATCATGAAGCTGCTCCAGTGCCATCAATGCCCCCTGTCCAACAAGCGTGTGTTTCTCGACCGCCACACGATCCGTCTGAATCAGTGAACTATAAGGTTTTTTGAGCAGGTGGTCAGAGAGACCGATCTTTCCAATATCATGAAGCAGGGCCGCAAAATAGACATCATCCCGGTCTTTTTCAGAAAATTTTAGATCAATGGCGAGTTGCTTCGACAAATGAGAGACACGCTTGGAATGTCCCGCAAGATTGCCCTCCCGAAGATCAATCAGGTTCGCAAACACTTTCACAGAGGTCGTAAATTGTTTTTTCAGGGATTCATGCGCCAGTTCTAAAAAACCCATGGTCTGACGGACTTCTTCGGTACGTTTTTCAACTTTTTTTTCAAGATCCGCATTGAGTACAGCAAGTTCTTCATTCTGCTTACGGGTGAGTGTTTCCAGACGCGCTTTTTCTCGTACCAGATTTTTTTGCTCTAAAGCTTGTTTTACGGTCAAGGTGAGATCATGCTCTTCCCAGGGTTTACTCACGTAGCGGTAAATATGTCCTTCATTGACGGCGCGAACCGTCGATTCCATGTCGGCATAACCCGTCAAAAGGATACGGACCGCATCAGGCCAACGCACCGCAACCTGTTTCAGGAAAGCCGCGCCGTCCATTTCCGGCATCCGCATGTCGGAAATGACCAAATCAATCTGCTCTTTTTCTAAAACTTCCAAGCCGAGCGCACCGCCCAGTGCAGTAAAGATACGATAACGGAGCGGCCGGAAAAGCCGTTTTAGCGAACGAAGAATATTCTCCTCATCATCGACGAAGAGTAACATGCCCTCATATTCAAGATTTTCCATACTTATTCTCTGATCATCTCTCTAAAAAAAAACTTCTTACGATTTTTCGTTCATTTTTTCCAGTGCTTGACGCAGCGATTGGTTAGTCTTTTTTTCACCTTTCAATTCTTCTAAAAGCGCAGCATAGTCCTTCAAGGAAGATTGATACTCATGTTTTAAAGCACCGTGCGCACCTTCCAAAAGCAACAAGGCCTCGCGGACTTCCCCGGTCCGTTCGGCCACTTTAGACTCCAAGTCTGCATTGAGTTGGATCAATTCTTTATTTTGCTGCCGGGTCAATCCCTCAAGATTTTCTTTCTCTCTTCTCAAATTCCGTCTCTCCAGCGCCTGCTCGACAGTCAAGCTCAAATTATAGTCCTCCCAGGGTTTGCTGGCGTAACAGTAAATATGCCCTTCGTTGATCGCAGAGACGGTAGAGTTCAAATCCGCATAACCCGTCAGCAAAATGCGAATGATGTCCGGCCAACGTGCCAAAACCTGCTTGAGAAAAGTGGCACCGTCCATTTCGGGCATCCGCATGTCGGAAATCACCAAGTCGATCGCTTCATTTTCTAATATTTTCAGCCCAAGTGCACCACTTGTCGCGATAAAAATACTGTAGCCCTTCGGGCGGAAAAGCCTTCTGAGTGACTTAAGAATGTTTTCTTCGTCATCTACAAACAGTAACTTCATCTTGTTTTTATTGTTTTCCATCAGAACACCCTGTTCTCTGAACTCGATTCATGCTTAACCTGCTTCATCATGTTTTATCGGAAGCCACACCTTAAAACATGTGCCTTTTCCAAGCGTGCTTTCGACATCAATCCGGCCATTATGTTTGTTCACAATGCTGTACGAAAGAGAGAGTCCTAAACCCGTACCGACACCGACCGGTTTGGAAGTAAAAAAAGGATCGAATATACGTGAGATCTCATCTTCGGGAATCCCTTTTCCTGTATCGGAGATTTCAATACAGATTTCTTTCCCTTCGTGGCGGGTTCTCAGTATAATCTCACCCTGCTCTTCAATCGCATGTGCCGCATTCACCAAGATATTCATAAAAACCTGATTTAACTGAGAGGCAAGACATTCCACTTGCGGAAGCACGCCAAATTCTTTTTTCACAGTCGCCTTGTATTTGATCTCGTTGTGCACAATATTTAAGGTACTCTCCAGCCCTTTGTGAAGATCCGCCCACTGCCACTCCGACTCATCGACATGCGAAAACTCCTTCAGCCCTTGGACAATATCTTTCACACGTTTGGCCCCTTCGCGCGATTCCTTGACCAGGTCATAAATGTCTTCCTTGATAAACTCCAAATCAATCTTCTCCTGCATTTCCAGGATCAAAGCATATAGATCAGGATGGCTTTTTTGAAGTGTTTCCTCAGCCACTTGGTAGAGTTGGATCAAATCCACTAGATTCTCAACATAGCGCTCCATTGAGCTTAAATTAGAATTGATATAACCGACGGGGTTATTGATTTCATGTGCAACACCCGCCGAAAGCTGTCCGATCGCCGCCATTTTTTCATTCTGTAAAACCTGACTGCGTGCTTTTTTGAGTTCCTGAATCAGACCCTGTTGTTCCTCTTTTTCTTTGCGCAGAGCCTCTTCCATCTTCTTACGCGCAGTGATATCCACCATGGAGCCCAAAAGTTCAAGCGCCTGTCCCTGTTCATCCTGCACCAGATGAAGCGTATCGTGCATCCACAGGAAGTGACCTTCCTTATGTTGAAAACGATACTCATGTGTGAGCTCTCCTCCCTCCACCAAAAGCTTGGGAATACCCATCAAGAGGCTTTGTACATCATCAGGATGAATATGATCGATCCAAAAATCCATATCATCAACCATTTCCTGCGGTTTGAAACCGAGCGTCGCATAGATATTTTCACTCACATAAGTCATCTTGAAATCACCAGAGGTCACGGCGCTGTAAATAATCGCCGGACTGTTGTCGATGAGGTATTGAAGACGGTTTCTCGTTTTTTCCAAACCTGCCAGAGCCGCCTTGCGTTCCCCCTCCACCTGTGCAAGCCGCATCACATTGCGCAGTCTACGCTCCAATACCTCTGACGAAATCGTCGATTTTGCCAAATAGTCCGTGGCACCAGCTTGAAGCAGGTCAGCGGCAAGCAGATCGTCTCTCGCTCCAGTCATCATCACAACCGGAACATCGCTCTCCGCAACAACCAGCGCTCTGAGTAAACTCAAACCATCATCATCCGCAAGCCGGGTATCAACAAAAATACAATCGTAATCTTTCTCGCGCAGCGCAGCCATCGCCTGAACCCGCGTTGTCACTTCATCGAGTTCAATTTTAAAGTTCACTGACTTGAACGCCATCCGCATGTATATGCGGATATTCTCATCGTCACCCGCAATCAGAAGCGTCAAGCGCTCTAAATTTTTTTCATCCTCATCCATGGCTTTCCTTCGTTGACGCTTGTGCAGATCACACCGAAGCTTCTTTCAAGAGATAGACAAAAGCTTATCGCTTGTGCGAAAGATGTCAAGAAAGCATAGCAAGCACAGATCAGATCAGTGTTTTTTTGAAAAGCCGAAGCCACCTAAAATGGCTTCGGCACAATAGGCAATGAAAGCTCAGGGAACTTTGTGTTCGTAAAGATGCACATCTCTCTGAGGAAAGGGAATTTCAATACCGGCGGCATCAAGCGCCGATTTTGATTTTTCGGTCACGGAAAAGTACACGTCCCAATAATCAGCTACCTTGCACCACGGACGCACGACAAGATTGACCGAGCTATCGGCAAGCTCTGAAACGGCGACCAAGGGTTCCGGTGTCTCTAATACAAGGGGATCCGACTGCATCATCTCCAACAAAACTTCTTTTGCCCGTGTAACATCTGCTGGATAGGCAATACCGACCACAAGGTCAACACGTAAATTGCCCTCAGCCGAATAATTCACCACCGCGTTATTTGACAAACTGGCATTAGGAACAATGATCCGTTTGTTGTCGGGCGAAACCAGTATGGTATTAAAAATCTGAACTTCCTTCACAACGCCTAAGTGCCCTTGAGAGTCAATTAAATCACCCACACGATAGGGTTTAAAAAAAAGAATCAGGACCCCCCCCGCAAAATTCGCCAAACTGCCCTGCAGAGCCAAACCGATGGCCAAACCCGCTGCACCAAGCACTGCAATAAATGAGGTGGTTGCGATCCCGACCATTGAGGCCACACTAATAAAAAGCATCGCTTTGAGACCCCAGGATAAAAAATTTGAAATAAACGGTCTTAATGTTTCGTCGACATGGGTCTTTTCGAGCGATTTACTGATGAGATGGATAATACCCTTGATGATGGATAGGCCAAGTAGAAGTGTTAAAATCGCCAATACCAGTTTTGGAGCATAGATCATGATCATCTCCATGCCCTTCGAAGTCAGCTCAGTCATGTCTTGCACAACAATATCCTCCTTGTTTTTATGCGTATTTTTTCAGGTTACAGCTTGATGAAGGTGAGATAAGATCTATCAATCACGCTAAGAAATTACCCCAACCGGACGAGCAAGGTCAACTTCGGGAAGCTTCTAATGCAATCAGATTGCTTTTCTGTTTATAATACAAGCGTTGCCATCTTTTAACACCGGAGAGCGATATGGCACAAAACACTTCCAGCAGCCCAGCTTGGTCTATTAAATCAAAAACGCCTTACGATTTGATAGCACTCGGCATACTCATGATCCTCGCCGGGCTCATCGACATCTCCATTATTCTAAAAAACCCAGATTACGAAATGCCGATTTTTGGCATGAAACTGCCCGGAAAGGCCGGCTGGTATTTTATCCTCATTGTGTTTCCAACGTTTCACTTTATCGCGGGCTACGGCGCATTCATGGCGCGGAAATGGGCTTACTATCTGTATGTCCTTCCCACCCTGTACATCATTGCAAGCGCAGCTGTCAGCCGGATAATTCTTGAGCCGCCACACCGAATTCGAACAACAATACTGCTCACGATGCCTATCTTTCTCATTTATCTTTATTGGCGGAGAAAACACTTCCGTCGCTGAAAAAGTTTACGACGACAAGATCAACACCCTTTCAAGAACACGACAAAACAGAATCCGCTAAAGATAACTCCACTTGACCTTTTTTAATTTCAAGGGAGAAGCTTCCAGGCTTTGAATAATGCCCTCGAACAAGTCATCCGGCAAACCTTTGTCATGTAGACGCAGGGAAAAACGCGAAATCACTGTATCGTTTTCATAATTTTTTTCGATGTCGCGATTGAGCACGGTGAGATGCTTACGTTGAATCAGTGTCGCGATCTCGGAAGGCGCCACATCGACCGAAGTGGTCACAGTGAGGTTTCGGTAATAATCTTTTGCATAGGTGCGCTCAAAACGTTTGAGCAGGATCAAACCACCCAATGCAAGCGCAGTCGTAAAGGCCGAAATCACATAATACCCTCCACCTGCCGCCATACCGATTCCTGCGGAAGTCCATAAAGAAGCCGCCGTGGTAAGACCCCGAACATTCACACCCGCCTTAATAATAACCCCTGCCCCAAGAAAACCGATGCCTGTTACAATTTGAGCTGCGATCCGTGTGGGATCAGAAAAAGAACCGGGTTTGGCCGATGTCGTTGCAACAACTTCTGACAAAACCATAAAGACACCCGCTCCCAAACTCACCAGAAGATGGGTACGTAAACCCGCATCCCGACCATGAATATCACGCTCTAGACCAACCAATCCGCCAAAGAGAGACGCAATCAGTAGTCGAATCAAAAAATCAAATTCAAGCCAAAAAAAAGAAGACATAAGAAACTCCAAATCATCATTTTCTAAAAAATGAGCACGGCTAAGAGGGAAGAATAAATCACCAACACGGTATACATTCAAGTGTAATCGTGCTCGTATTGAATTGCAAGGATGAGCTTTTTATTGATCCGGTCATTCAGAAAGACTTCACTTTCAGATTTTTATCAATTTTTTCTTCAATTTAAGGAAGGACAAATTGCACACCATGGGGCAATTGCGCTATACAAGAATCATTATTCTATCTCTTGGTTGGAAACCAAGTAGCTCAAAAGCCTAATCAAGCCCCCTTCACGACAGGAAAAAAACAGACATGCAGTACAGAGACTATTACGAAATAATGGGTGTCAAGCGGGATGCACCACCGGATGAGATAAAAAAAGCCTACCGCAAACTGGCCCGCTTGTACCATCCAGACATCAGCAAAGAAAAAAATGCAGAAAAAAGGTTTAAAGAAGCGGGTGAAGCTTACGAGGTACTGAAAGATCCAAAAAAACGTGCCGCCTATGATCGTTTAGGCGCAAACTGGAAAAATGGACAGGAATTTCATCCACCCCCCAATTGGGGCGGTGGATCTGGCGGCGGAGGTTTTTCTCCTGGTGGCGGAGCAGACTTCAGCGAGTTTTTTGAATCCCTTTTTGGGGGCAGCGGTGAATCTCAGCACCCACAAACCCGAAAATATCCGACTCGTGGCGAAGATCGCACCGTCAATCTCGTCATCAATCTGGAAGACGCCTACCATGAGACGACACAAACTATCCTGCTGCGTAGCCCTGCTAAAAATCAGAAAGGCCACGCAAAAAAAGAAGAACAGCGCTTAAAGGTCAAAATCCCCAAAGGCATCAGAGAAACACAGCGGATCCGACTTTCTGGAAAAGGCGATGCAGGCACTTTAAACGCGCCACCAGGAGATCTCTATTTAAAGATTGCCTTTAAAAAAAATCCGCTTTACCGCGCAAAAGAAAAAGATGTTTTTTTGGATCTGCCCATTGCCCCTTGGGAACTCATGCTCGGCACAACAATCACCATCCCCACACCAGAGGGAGAAGTGCAGATCAAGATCCCTGAAAATTCTAAATCAGGTCAAAAATTACGACTCAAAGGCCGAGGCATTCCAGGAAAACCCGATGGCGATTTTTTCGTCGTACTCACATTGGTCTTACCCCCTGCAAAAGACGACGGATCAAAAGCCTTGTATAAAAAAATGGCACAAGATTTCGCCTTCAACCCACGACTGAATTTTGGCGCATAAAAAAATCCTCCTCTCCCAAAACAAATGAGAGAGGAGGATAAAAGAACCTTCGCCCCTCAAATCGAATCAAGGGACAGAAAATTTATCTTAAAACAACCGTTGCCCAACGTGCGGACATTGATTGCGTTATCCTCGTATAACGCCCACGGGCATAAAGACGCGCTAATGCCGCATCACCCGCTAAACGTTGCGTCAGATCATTGACAAAATCACCAAAATCACTGTGAACACTCACTGCACCTGATTGCCGAATGGCATAACGACCACGACCTTCTGAACTCGGCAAAACCTGAGGCGCAGGCTCCGGCGTTAACTCCGTGAGATACTGACGAGTACGGAAAACATGATGCAAACGCCCTACCCCGGTCAGATCCAACTCAAGCCCCGATTCTGAGGATGAGATAAAAGGCGTTTGTGTCGCCGGATCCCAATGAACAACCATGGTGGCCCTTATCCCACTGACATCCATGATCGTTCTTGCAAAAAAATCTGGCGGCGCAGCCCCAAAAGACGCGACATGGCCACGCAGACGGATGGGTTCACCCACTTCGGCTTCTGCCAGAGTGAGTCCACCTGTCGCCACAACATAGGCTGCAGGATCACTGTCCGTGCCTGTAAAATCAAAAATTTCGATCGCACGACCGTTGATCGCTCTCAGTGTCATTTCGATTTCAGCGGTATCCGAGGCAATCGCATTGACCGTTCCTACGACGCTTGTGTACAACATGCGCACCAAACCCTCTGTGGCATCAATGCTTAAGGGAGCGACGATACGATCACTCAAGACATCAGTATTCACCGTACCCGAAATCTTTCCAAAAATCAGAACGCGCTGTCCCACAGAGAGATCCTCTTTGTCGAGCGGATCCATCTCATCTGAATGATGTTTCCCTTGTTTCGTCACCTTTGTATTTTCACCAAGTAAAACCTTAACATCCTGACGCAAGATAATGGCCCTCTCATCCCGCAACAAGGTTGCACCCCGTACAGTCAAGATATCACCAGATCGGGCAATAATACTCCCGCGCACTGCATCGCGCACTCCGCCCGGCACACTGCTGCCTGCCAAAACTTCACGCGCTTTGAAAACACGCTCCCGGACATTGAATTCACCAAAAACAATGACTGGGGTTCTCAGCACTTTTTGAGCGAGTAGTTCAAACCCTTTACTGCCTTCTCCTGTTTCACCATCCACTTCGTAGGTTGTTTCCGCACTGGGGACAATCTTCAGTTTTCCAAAATGCCGCGCATCCCTATGAATCCGATGACGGAAAGGACGAATCGCAATTTCAAATGTTTCTTCCCTTTCGTCAATATCAGAAAGCAGGCCACGGATACGATGTCGCTTCAAATGATCAAAATCAGGATTCACTTCCGCAATCAAGGTGGGTTCCACGGTGACAAGCGGTGGAACTGCAAGCGTATCCACGGTGTTTGTTGCTTCAAGATCAAAATCCAAAGACAGGTGAGCGGGGATACCGGGGGCAATCACGAGCGGACGATTGATATCCAGTTTCACCCTAACTTCAAGTTTTGTGAGGGAATTGCCGTCCACATCCTGCGCCACGGCCGGTGTTGAAACACCATCCACTTCAACCTGAATATCAGCATTGCTGTAATCCAGTACCATCGTGGCGTGTGTGTATGCGCCTAAAGGAATTGCTCCTGTCGTCAAAATCTCTGACAACTGGACATATTGTGCAAAATCAACACGTGTCATCAGTGGCAAGGTTTCGACCTTATCCCCATTTTTTCGTGTCAGCATGATGGACGCTATATCCACTTCGTATTTTTCAAAATCACCCTCAGCATCTGTGAGACTGATAACGACATCTCCTTTTTCCAAACTTGCCGCCGTAACCGCATCGCTGCCACCACCGCTGCTGCCGCAGCCCGTCAAAACCATCGCCGTTACAAACAAACCAGCCATGAAAAAGAAGGGGGTAAACCATCCTTTAATCCTATTCATTTCTATCCTCCTTAAATTCAATTCTATGTGTCCTTCAATCAAATAAGGCCGCAGTTTTTCTCACCCTTACCCCCCAACTAACGCATCACAAGACAATCGGTTGACACGATGAGAAAACAAATACGCGATAGCACAGTATTTCAGGTAAATCGACCGTTTAAATGAACAAAAAGGATTCTTGAAGAGATGACAAACCCTCTGCTACCATAAGCCAAACTGAGAGAGAGGACACATGTAATGGATACATTATTTACGATGAAATCGTTGTCGCAATACGCTCAGGTCTGGCAACAGATCCAAGAAGGGCTTCCCTTGAGCGAAGATGAAGAGATTGTTGCGGGTGTCATGAAAGAACATCCAGAATTTGACACCTTCTGGTTAGCGGGAGAAACCGCGCTACACCCACAGGAAATTGATGGCTTCGTCGTCAACCCTATGATTCATGCGGGTTTGCATGTTATTGGCGAAAAACAGGTTCTTGAGCTCAACCCCGAAGAGACATCAACGACCCTTCAAGCCCTCGTTAATCAAGGCGTAACACGTCATGAAGCCATGCACAAAATCATTGGCATTTGGGGCGACCTCTATTTTAAATCCATCCGCGGAGGGGCTTCCATGTATGAGTGGGAATACATCACCTTATTAAACAGCCTCTGCCGCTCGAACTAAAATATTTCAAAAAAAAATCTATCATTTAAGGACTAAGGAGACAAGATGGCAAAACACAAATATCATATTCTCGTTTGCACAACCACTCGCCCCCCTGGAAATATGCGTGGCTCTTGCGGCGAAAAGAAAAGCCAAGATTTAATCAACGCTTTCTACCAAGAGATGGAAAAAAAGATGCTCTTTGGTCAAATTTTGATTACAGAATCCAGTTGTCTCGGCCCCTGCCCCATTGGCGCAACCGTCGTGGTTTACCCCGATGGCGTTTGGTACAAAGGCGTAACCGTACCCGATGTCACAGAAATTATGGACGAACATATTACAAACGGAAAGCCCGTCGAGCGATTGATGGTTCCCGACGAAATGTGGGGATAGAAACAAGCAGGTGTGATTCAGATCCCTTGAAAAAACGTCCTTTTCAAGGGATCTTTTTTTTAAACCTAGGACGATTCAAGTATACCCGTCGGTTTATTATCAATACTGAGCTGGTTTTTGTCTTTCCAATACTGCTCAACGCCTGCTTCCCCTTGTTTCACCGCCCATTCTTCAAGCTGTGTTCGCTCTTCTTGGAAGGCCATAAAAGGGACAGCCCAACCGCAGGAGGTTCCCACCGAGTCAATCTCCATCTCGATAATCTGACGTGCCCCAGGTATTTCTGGGAAAACAGAGATCAAATCGGCCCAAGCCTGATCTCTCGGATGATGAATCTTTGCCTGCCCGTAAAGCCTGAGAATCAGTGGTTTTTCATCAAAGGCGCAAAACATAATCGTCATCCGACTGTTTTCGAGCAGATGCGCCGCCGTTTCATTGCCACTTCCGGTTAAGTTGAGCCAAACCACTCTTTTTTCGGTCAAAATGCGAAAACTGTCCATGCCTTTGGGGGAAAGATTGACGCATCCCGTCGCCCCAGCCGTCGCCACAAAAAACATCGGCTGCGCTTCAATAAAATGTTTTAGGTTGTCGTTAATGACTTTAAAGTGTTTTCCCATGACAGCTATCCTCAGTATGAATACGATTCAGACCCCATGATTTTAGTCCCTCAAGTCACTTGAGTCAATCGACACACAATCATTTTGCGTTGATTGTCCAAAGACCATGGTGTATTCTTTTTAATAATTCTTTTTCCTATATTTTACGAGGATTTTAAGTATGAATGAACTCAACCCACAGCTCTCCGCAGCCATTTCAAAAGAGATCGAAACCTTTGATCAGATGGCACAACGCTTTAAAAACAAAGAAATTCCGGAAGAAAAATTCAAACGCTATCGGCTTCAAAACGGCATCTACGGGCAACGACAACCGGGACACCAAATGGTGCGGGTCAAGATTCCCTCGGGCCTGCTCAATGCCGACCAGCTTCGCTGTCTGGGCGACATCGCCACAAAATATTCTCAGGGCTACGGGCATGTCACAACCCGTCAAGATATTCAATTTCATTACGTCGTACTGGATGATGTGAAAGAGGTGATGACTGACTTATCCAAAGTCGGCTTGAGCACACGAGAAGCCTGCGGCAATACCGTGCGAAATGTCACTGCCTGTCACCGTGCGGGGATTTGTCCCACAGAGCTGTTTGATGTCACCACCATTTCGGAAAAGGTCGCCTACTTTTTACTGTGGAATCCCATCAATCAAGATCTGCCCCGCAAATTTAAAATCTCTTTTTCCGGTTGCACCAGCGAATGTGGTTTAGCCGCCATTCACGATCTGGGTTTTATCGCCACTTCCCGCAAAATCAATGGAAAAACAGAACTCGGCTTCAAGGTTTTTATCGGCGGCGGTTTAGGCTCACATCCCAAACTTTCCGTACCTTACACCGACTTTGTTCCCGTGGATGAAGTGCTGCCGCTTTGTGAAGCCACGCTCAAATTATTTGACAAGCATGGCAACCGACGCAATAAAAGCAAAGCGCGCATGAAATTTGTCATCGAAAAATGGGGGCTGGAAAAATTCAAAGAAACCCTGAAAACACTACTGGCCGAGGTCAAGACATCTGATAAAGTTTTTCCTGTTTTGCCACAACCCGCGTTAAAAGAAAAGCCCGCCCAGTTGACGGAAATCCCCAGCAGCAACGGTCACACAAATGACGAAGCCACCTTTTTGCTTTGGGCCAAAACAAACCTCATTCCTCAGGGAGACGAAAGCTTCGCGATTCAAGTCAAGCTGCCGCTGGGTGATATTACCGAGGCACAATTTCATGGACTGGCCGACATCACAGAACAATTTTCGACAAAAGGTGCACGGGCCACTCATCAGCAAAATATCATTCTGAATCGCATCGCAAAAGAAGATCTTTCCAATTTCTATACGGCACTTGCCGCCATCGGTCTCGCGGGTGCAGGCGCGGAACGGGTTGTGGATGTCATGGCCTGTCCGGGCGCAGATACCTGCCAATTGGCCTTAACCAATTCAATGGGCGTTGGCGGGGCAATCAATGAAAAACTGACCAGTGAACTCCCCATGTACGACGATTTGGAAGGGCTTCGCATCCGTATTTCGGGCTGCCCCAATTCCTGCGGACATCATCATATCGCGGGCATCGGGCTGCATGGTATTGCCAAAAAAGTCAACGGCACACTAACCCCTCACTATCAGCTTCACTTGGGCGGCGGACTCAATGCAGAAACCCCGACGCTTGGAAAATCAAAAATCAAATTACCCGCCAAAAACATCCCTTCGGCCGTACTGGAATTGATTCAACTTTTTCGTACTGAACGGCAAGGGGAAGAAAATTTCAATACGTTTATAGAACGTTTTGGTCGCGAAGCCATTGGCGAAAAACTAGCACATTTTTCAGACTTGGCTTCACAGGAAGAACATCCCGATCTTTACTGGGATTGGAAAGAAGACAACAAGGTGTTTTCACTGGACGAAATCGGACCGGGAGAGTGTTCCGGGACCGTCATCGACATGATCGAATACGGCCTGCGTATGGCAAAAGAAACCATAGCAAAAGCCCAACACAGTGCAGACAAAAATGATTACTCTGCCGCTGCCACACTGATTAAAGAAGCCATTTTATTTGATGCCCGTTCACTGCTCTACACCTACGGGACCGACTCACCCCATGACGACCAGATTTTAAAAGAATTTCAGCAAAAACTGGTCGAACAAGCGGTCTTGAGTGATCGTTTTGAGTGTTTCACTTCAGAGTTGGGCAAATGGGCTGATTTTGGAGAAACGGCAGAAAGCGTCGGACCTTTGCTCGAAGAAGGCGCAGCCTTTGTGAAAGAATGCCAAGCGGGTTATGATCGGATGGATGCAAAAATGAAAATCCGAAAGAAGTAACCACAAAATTAAAATAAATCTAATTTTAAATTGTGTGAGGAAAGAATGAGCGAAAAGAAAAAAGCAGATGTTTTTTTAGACCTTTCGGGTGTCTTATGCCCGATGAATTTTGTGAAAACAAAACTCGAATTAGAAGACATGGAAGAAGGACAAGTGCTCGAAGTCATTATTGACGACGGCGAACCCGTGCGCAATGTGCCCCGCAGCGTCAAAGCCGAAGGACACAAAGTACTGGAGCTGGAAGAAATTCCGGACGGGCATTATAGCCTTGTCATCAAAAAAGTCGGTGATGAATAATAGCTCACTCATCTAAGACGCCATAGCGGCGTTGCTGCGGTGCTCAAAGCCTCACGTATAGACAACACGCTCTGTCTTTTCCGCGCCTCGTGCCTTGCCGTGAAGCCTTATTTAAGCAAGCTGAATGCTCACGAATTTTTGGATCCCTTCATGAAAGTCCATCCGACATACGACATTGAACGCTCTTACGAAGATAATTACAAAGAAGGGCCGTTTCTCGACATCACCCCGCCACAGAGAACCGTTACACCGGAACATTCTTTTTTAGACTTTCAGGTCAATTCCCTGCTCGGCGTGCCTGCCGGGCCGCTTTTAAACGCCAACTGGGTCATCACTTATGCCAAATTAGGCTTCGATCTACTCGTTTACAAAACCGTTCGCACAGCAGAAAGACCCTGTCACCCCAATCCCAACTGCATGTACCTGAGCCAAAAACGACAGCTCAGGGA
>JAADHI010000138.1 GCA_013151935.1 Candidatus Manganitrophaceae bacterium | reverse complement strand
ATGGTTCACTTTTTGACCTCGCGCTCAATGTCCGTCTTGAAGTGGAAGGTAGAATGGTCGGTGGTATCTTGGTGGCCGAAAAAATCCAGTTTCGCGGCGATCGAATCAAGATTAAAGCGGCGGTTAATTCTGGTAGCATCGATCCCGGCACACAAACCTTCACGGTGCTCGGTATTCCGGTGCGTATCAATGGTGCGACGGAGATGAAAGATGACTCTGACGAAGAAGATTCATTTGGATTCTCAGATATCGCAGACAATGATTATTTGGAAATTAAAGGATATCTGACGGGGAGCGGTGCTAATCGTGTCGTCATTGCCACAGAGGTCGAACGTGAGGAGGCAGAGACAGAGGTTTTGCTTCAGGCCCCGGTGGATTCGCTTGCTAATCCCGATCTTACGCTTTTGGGGGTGATGGTCAGGACGACCGAAAATGCGCTCTTTAACGATGGCCAAATTTCCAGCGCGGCTTTCTTTAGTCAACTCAAAGTAGGGGATTTGGTGAAAGTAACAGGGGTACTTTCCGGTACGGAGATCCTGGCTGAAGAAGTGGAGTTGGAAGAATAAAACCCATATCGATTCAAGGGACTGCTTTTCAATTGCCGGCTCACGGTCGAACAATGTAGGTTTAAATACGCTACGATCTCCGGCCAAATACGAATTTGAATGGAGAAAAATGTAAAATACTGCTCAACTCACTCCCCAGGTTATTGGGGTAGGCCCAAGAAGAATGTCGTAATAAGGGGTCACTTTATCGAAAAAATCATTTGTTTTACCCCTGAAGAAAATGCCCTCATTCAGGACACGCATTTTTTTGAAACAAAGGCCCGCGTGAGCCAAAAGGTTAAAACGCTGCTCGAGCAAATCCATATTGCATTAAAAAAAGAGGTGCCTACAAGGGGTTTATTGTTACCGCAGGGCTTTGATTCAGCAAACTTCCAATTTGTAAAAGGGGAGCACTTGCTGAATTTTCCCTATCGTTATCTCGATTTTCCGAAACATTTCAAAAACAAGGAAATGCTGACCTTTCGAACCTTGTTTTGGTGGGGACATTTTTTTGTTTTTGCTTTGATGTTAGAAGGAGAGTTCCTTGCGCAATACAAGCGGAATATTTTGGCCCATTACAGTGGGTTTTCTGATCAAGGACTTTTTATCTTGATGACAGAGACGCCATGGGAATGGCGTCTTGAATCGAAATATCTGCTTGAAATTCGCAGAGACAATCAAGCGGAAGTGAAAAAGGCATTGGCATCTCGCACTTTTTTGAAGATTCACCGATACCTAAATTTTGATCAAGCTGCGGTCAGGGAGGGGAAGGGCGTGCATGAAGCGCTAAAAACATTCCGATTGTTAGCGCCCTTGCTGAAGTCTTAGTCTGTATCCTTAAAATCAGGATCGTTTTTTCAAAAAATCTTTGAGTGCGTCTTTCAATTCTGGGATTTGGGGTAAATTGTTTTCGATGGCACCCATAATATTTTCAAGACGTGCCATGCGCTGCATTTCTTTATCTTCCGTAATGAGCTTTGAAAGCCTTTGGTAGGCTTCAGGGTAGTGTGGTTCTAAAAAGGCTTGTGCCGCCAGCAATGATCGAAGAAGGGGCCCCGGTTCCTGCTCGGAAAAAGAAATTGAGATAAAGCTTGCGTCAGAAAAGATAAGCAGACCTGTTTTCCCCTTATCATCTGTCACAATCCGCTCAATTGTTTTTCCGAGGGTCGCGTCCCATGTTTTGAGACGTCCTGGAAAGGATTTTACAAAAGAGACCTTTTCAGCATTGCTCCGCAATTTCTTTTCGACAAACACTTCTCACCTCTTTAGGATTGATAGGGGACGGATTATTGTTCAGTATTTTAGCATAATATTTCAATCCTCAAGCAGAGATGTGGTGATTTTGAATGCATGCAAAAAGGTCATTGTGTCTTGAATGTCTTTCCGTTAGAATTTGCGGTTTTAGCTTGCGATGAATGGTTTGAAGGTCGTTCTTGTTGAAATAAGGATCGTGAAAAAATGAGACATTCCAAAATCCCAAAAGAGGTTTTGCTTGAAAGTCATTTGCCTGATTTAAAGCTTTTGTTTCGGGGCAAAGTCCGCGATATTTATGATTTGGGGGAGACTTTACTCTTTGTGGCAACAGATCGGGTTTCTGCTTTCGACGTGATACTGCCGGAGGGTATTCCGGGCAAAGGGCATGTACTGACGCAGTTTTCAGTTTATTGGTTTAAGTGGCTGTCGGGCATTCCGGACGCTCCGGAGACGCATCTTATTGCAAGTGATTTTGATGGTTTTCCAGCCATCTGCCAGCCTTATCGCGATATATTGGAAGGACGAAGTCTGATTGTAAAAAAGGCAAAACCGATTTTAGTGGAGTGTGTGGTCCGGGGTTATCTTTCGGGTTCAGGCTGGAAAGAATATCTCAAACTGGGGTCGGTCTCAGGAGAACAACTCCCCCTGGGTTTGCGTGAATCGGATCGTCTTCCCGAAGTGATTTTCACCCCCTCTACAAAAGCCGAGGTGGGTGAACATGATATGAATATTTCTTTTGAACAGATGAAGTCTCAGCTCGGCGCGACCCTCTCTGAAAAATTACGGACAATGAGTGTTTCCATTTATAAAAAAGCGGCAGAGGCGGCTTTGGCGCGTGGCATCATCATTGCAGATACCAAAATGGAATTTGGGCTTGATCCTGAAACGAATGAACCCATTTTGATTGATGAATTGCTCACACCAGATTCTTCGCGTTTCTGGCCCTTATCAGACTATCTCCCCGGTTCGTCACAGCCCAGTTTTGACAAACAATATGTTCGGGATTACCTGCTTTCGATCAATTGGAGTGGAGACGGATCGCCCCCGCATCTACCAGAGCTTGTTGTGAAGCGCACCAGTGAGCGTTATTTTGAGGCGCTGAGGCGTCTTACGGATTAGTGCGAAGATCTTTTAGGCCGTTTTTTATCTCCACCTCCGACGATTATGAACTATCTCTTTAAGAAAAACGGTGGAATCTATCACCACATCTTCAACCGGTAGGGGCGAACAAGCGTCTCTACATCACTTGAAGCCAAGGTAAAATGACATTAGAGGCTTGAAAAAAAGGGAACAAATGAATAGCATAGTCCTGCAATTCCGAAAGGGGATCAGGTCAATGGACGGTTTACCAGTCCGCATTTAACAATTTGATTTGGAGGAAAGAATGATAAAAGTTAGAGCACATGGTGTCCTTAACATCGTGATGTTTGTTTTTCTAGCGCTTGTTTTTGGGGGGAGTATTGCCTTTGCCGGACCAAAGAGTGATGCCGTTAAGACGATGGCTGAAATCATGTTGCGCTTAAACCATCACCCAAGCGGTTCTGAAATGGAAGTCCTGCGAAAAATCACAAAAAGTGAATCAGCAAGCAAGCATGAGCTTGTCCTTGCCAGTGTGCTCATGAACCTTGAACATAAGGCGAGTTCTGCGGATAAAAAGAAACTGAAAGCAATACTCGACGATCAATCTGCATCTCATGCTGTGCATGATATCGCGAGTATTCTTGCAAGCCTTAATCATAAGCCAAGCGGCGGCGATAAAAAAAAGCTGCAGAAACTGATTCAGTAAAAATAATTCACGGGAATGAAGATTCGGGAATGACGGCTGGTACATTTTCAACATCCCGATAACCTTCCTTTTATCGACTTCGGGAAGACTTTGGGCGGTCTTTTTTCTTGACAATATTTTTAAGAATCTGCATACTTATGCCCAGGTTTGAGGCTTTAAAAACTTCAAAGTGAAGACGATGGCGTCTTCTCCATTTGCGGGGAGACGCCATTTTTTTTATAATGGGCCATTGTTTTAGAATGACTGAAAAAGGAAGTTGTTATTTTTCGCATTGCCTTGGCACAAATCAATAGCACGGTAGGCGATTTCTCTGGCAATTTTAAAAAGATTGCGGGAGCGATTGAGGCCGCAAAAAAAGCGGAGGTTGACCTCATTGCCTTTCCTGAAATGGCAATTACGGGCTATCCCCCCGAAGACCTCCTGCTCAAACCGGCATTTATTTCGGACAATCTCAAGGTCTTGCACGATCTCATTCCCTTGGCACAGGGCTTGACGATTGTCTTGGGTTTTGTTGATCGTCTCGAATCGGATGATCTTTCCTCGAAAGCGGTCAGATACAATGCGGCTGCGGTCATTCATGAGGGCCGTCTGGAGGGCGTTTACCACAAAATCTGTCTGCCCAATTATGGCGTTTTTGATGAAAATCGTTATTTTAAGACTGGAAAGTCCGTGCCTGTTTTTACGCGAGACGGTCTCAAGATTGCGGTCAATATTTGTGAAGACATTTGGCATAAAAACGGCCCAACAGCGCTACAAGCACTTTCCGGTGGGGCACAGCTGATTGTGAATATCAATGCCTCGCCTTATCAAATGGGCAAAGGGGCCGCGCGTGAGGAAATGTTGTCTCAGCGTGCAGCGGAAAATGCGGTCTGTATCGCCTATGTCAACATGGTCGGCGGACAGGATGAATTGGTTTTTGATGGCGGAAGCCTTGTCATGGATGCAAGGGGCAATCTTTTGGCACGTGCGCCGCGATTTAAAGAAGATTTGTTCATCATTGATCTTTCCGATGAAGTGCTTTCTCAAGCCAGGAAAATTAGACTCAAACCTGCTGCTCTTGATGTTTTACATTTAAAAAAATGGGTGTTCTTAGACCTTCAAAAGAGAAAAACCCGCAAAGCGGCGACTTTCTCCATTGCAAAAAATGAATCCTCCGATGCTGAAGTTTACAAGGCTTTGGTCTTAGGGCTTTCCGATTACATGGGGAAAAACCGTTTTAAAAAAGGTGTGATTGCAATCTCCGGGGGGATTGATTCTGCGCTAACGGCTGCGATTGCAGTGGATGCCCTGGGGGCTGAAAATGTTGTCGGTGTTTTCATGCCTTCGCGTTATACCTCGCCAGAAAGTGTGGAAGATGCCGAAGCTTTGGCTGAAAATCTGGGGATTCGTCTCATGACCTATTCCATCGAAAACCCCTTTGCCTCATTTCTTGATTTATTATCGACGACTTTTGAGGGGAAAGACGTCGATACTACAGAAGAGAATTTACAAGCGCGGATTCGCGGCAATATTATGATGGCGCTTTCTAATAAATTTTCATGGCTTGTTTTGACGACAGGCAATAAAAGCGAAATGAGTGTTGGATATGCCACACTTTACGGGGACATGGCGGGTGGTTTTGCGGTGATTAAAGATCTCTGGAAGACGGCGGTCTATCGTTTGTCCGAAATGAGAAATGATAAAAAAGAAGTGATCCCGAGGCGGACGATTGATCGACCGCCCACGGCCGAGCTTCGGCCCGATCAATGTGATCAGGATTCTTTGCCACCCTATGAAGTGCTTGACGCCATTTTGCAAGCCTATGTGGAGGCGCATCAACATCGTGAGGAAATTGTCGCGATGGGATTTGAATTGGAAACGGTATCAAAAGTGCTCAAACTCGTTGATTCATCTGAATTCAAACGGCGGCAGGCTCCCGTGGGAATCAAGATTACTTCGAGAGCACTCGGGAAGGATCGGAGAATGCCGATTACAAATCGGTATCGCCGTTTTTATCAGCAAGAGGAACAAGAGAGCAATTACAAGCCTAAGAGGGAGAAAATCGCATGACACCGAAAGAAGTAATTGAGTTTGCAAAGGCAAACAATGTCGAGATGGTCGATTTTAAATTTGTCGATTTTGTCGGCGCATGGCAGCATTTTGGGACACCGATCGCTGAATTTACCGAAGCGATTTTTGAAGAAGGTTCCGGGTTTGACGGATCCAGTATTCGCGGATGGAAGGCGATCAATAACAGCGATATGTTGGCGGTTCCAGATCCGACGACAGCAATCATTGATCCATTTTGCAAGATCCCAACACTTTCAGTGGTCTGTAATATTAAAGACCCTATTACAAATGCCCCTTACGAAAGAGATCCGCGTTTTATTGCCCAGAAAGCCGAAGCCTATCTCAAATCAACAGGGATCGGGGATACGGCGTATATCGGGCCGGAAGCCGAATTTTTCATTTTTGACAAGGTGAGTTTCGATCAGAATACACAATCAGGATACTACTTTGTTGATTCAGAAGAAGGTGCATGGAATTCGGGCGATGAAGGTTTAGGACACAAACCGCGTTACAAAGAAGGCTATTTTCCTTGTCCTCCTGTGGACAGTATGGAAGATCTTCGCACTGAAATTGTAATGGAAATGCAAAAAGCCGGTATTTATATCGAAAAACAGCATCATGAAGTGGCCACCGCAGGACAGGCCGAAATCGACATGCGATTCGATTCTTTGCTGAAGATGTCCGACAAGGTCATGCTTTATAAATACATCACAAAAAATGTGGTCAAAAGAAATGGCAAAACAGCGACTTTTATGCCGAAACCCTTATTTGGAGACAATGGTTCAGGTATGCACACCCATCAGTCCATTTGGAAAGACGGTAATCCTCTTTTTGCGGGGGATGAATATGCGGGTGTGAGTCAGATGTGTTTGTATTACATCGGCGGTATTTTAAAACACGCCAATGCGCTTGCCGCTTTGACCAACCCAACAACCAATTCCTATAAACGCCTCATCCCTGGTTTTGAAGCGCCGGTGAACTTGGCTTATTCGAGCCGAAATCGGAGTGCGTCCATTCGCATTCCCATGTATTCGAATAATCCAAAAGCAAAACGGATCGAAGTGCGTTTTCCTGATCCCACCTGTAATCCTTATTTTGCATTTAGCGCGATGTTGATGGCGGGTTTAGACGGAATCGAAAACAAAATCGATCCGGGTGCTGCGATGGAAAAAAACCTTTATGACTTAGAGGCCAAAGAAACCGTCGATTTGAAGATGATGCCGGCAAGTTTAGAGGAAGCCTTAGACGCACTTGAGGCTGATCATGCCTTTCTTTTAAAAGGGGATGTGTTTACGGAAGATATCATTACAACCTGGGTGAAATACAAAAGAGAGAATGAAGTCGACGCCATTCGTGTGCGGCCTCATCCCTATGAATTCTCACTCTACTACGATATTTAAGTCAGGTCTTATCGTTTAAAACCTGGTTTAAAAAAGGGGGTCTGCTTGATTCAGCAGGCTCCCTTTTTTGTGCTGATCTGGTTTGACACCATAGGGTGTTTTCTCTATAGTTGAGCCGAGGAAGTTTTCTTTGCAAAGGTGAGATAAAAGTCATGGATTTTCAAAGAGTTGAACAAGCCATCGCCGATTTAAAAGCCGGAAAAATGATCATCATGAATGATGACGAAGACCGGGAAAATGAAGGCGATCTTGTGATTGCCGCCGAAAAAATTACACCGGAAGTGGTCAATTTTATGGCCATGTATGGTCGGGGGCTTATTTGTCTGACTGTAACGGAGAAACGTGCGAAACAGTTGAAACTCTCGCAGATGACCCAGGAAAATACGGCCTCTTTTGGCACGGCCTTTACCATTTCGATTGATGCAAGGGATGGCATTACGACGGGTATTTCTGCCGCGGATCGCGCCAAAACAATATTAGATGCCATCGCAGTTGATGCAAAGCCAGAGGATTTAGTGCGACCGGGACATATTTTTCCCATTACGGCGCAAGAGGGCGGTGTCTTAAAACGTGCAGGTCAAACCGAAGGCTCGGTTGATTTGGCGCGACTGGCAGGATTGATCCCGGCAGGTGTTATTTGTGAGATCATGAATGATGATGGCACGATGATGCGCACACCGGATTTGATTCAATTTGGTAAAAAACATCAGCTTAATCGCGTGACGACAAAAGAATTGATTGCTTATCGCATGGTCAGAGAATCCCTGGTGCATCGTGCATCGGAGGCGGCAATGCCGACAGAATATGGGATGTTTACCGCCATTGCTTTTCAAAATGAAGTGGATCATGAATGCCATATTGCCTTGGTGAAGGGTGAGATTAAAGCCGATGAGCCGACCCTGGTGCGTGTGCATTCGGGTTGTGTGACGGGGGATATTTTTCGCTCAAATCGCTGCGATTGTGGGGAGCAACTGCATGCTGCGATGCGACAGATCGAAAAAGAAAAATCAGGGGTCTTGCTGTATCTCAATCAAGAAGGGCGTGGGATTGGACTCATTAATAAATTAAAAGCCTACGCACTTCAGGACCAAGGCAGGGATACGGTTCAGGCCAACTTAGAGTTGGGATTTAAGGACGACTTAAGAGACTACGGCATCGGAGCTCAAATTCTGGTGGAACTGGGGCTTCGGAAAATCCGTTTATTGACCAACAATCCCAGAAAAATTGTGGGGCTGGATGGTTACGGTCTAGATGTCGTTGAGCGGGTGGCCATTGAGTCTGACCCGCATGAAAAAAATGTAGCTTATTTACGCACGAAAAAGAAAAAACTCGGACACATGCTGAATCGGGTATAGATTTTACAGAGGATTTTTCGATGGAAATTCAACAATGGGAAGGCGGTACAGATGCAACGGGCCTACGTTTTGGCATCGTCGTGAGCCGCTTTAATCAAGCCATCACCGATGCACTCTTAGAAGGCGCATTGAAGGTCTTGAAACAAAAAGGGGCCGCAGACGAAGATATTGATATCGCAAGCGTTCCGGGTGCATTTGAAATACCGGGTGTTGCCAATCAAATGGGGCAGTTGGATCGTTTTGAAGCCTTGATTTGTCTGGGGGCTGTGATTCAAGGCGAAACACCGCATTTTGATTATATTTGCAGGGAAGTGAGTCGGGGTATTGGTCAATTGCCGATAGAATTGGGCATTCCTGTTATTTTTGGTGTTTTGACCACCTCCACTGTGGAGCAGGCCATTGCCCGTGCCGGAGGTCAAAATAACAAAGGTGCGGAAGCTGCAATGGCCGCGATTGAAATGGCGCACTTGTTCCAAAGACTCACCTGAAAAACACACACTGCTAAGGACTATTTTTATGGGAACCCGAAGAACCGCAAGAGAATGTGTCTTGCAGATCTTGTTTCAAACAGAATTTCAAGCGAAAAACAAGGAAGATGCTTCCAGACCCAATGCTGATGTTGAAAAAAAAATGGTGTCGGACGTTAAAACTTTTGCGAATCAACTGCTTGAAGGCGTTGCCGCGCATCAGGAAAAAATTGACGGCATCATCAAACGCTACGCCAAAAACTGGTCAACGGGGCGTATGGCCATTGTTGATCGTAATATTCTACGTTTTTCAATCTACGAGTTGCTCTATTTGCCTGAAATCCCCTCAAACGTAAGCATCAACGAAGCGATAGAAATTGCAAAAAACTATGGCAACGAAAACTCCGGTGCGTTTGTGAATGGGATATTGGATCGCATCCAAAGCGATTTTCCAAAAACGAATGCCAAAAAAACACAGGAGACCGCCTGAGTCGTGAAAGTCGAGGTCTATTCAGGAAGCCTCAATCGACTCCGCACGGAGGTACTTGCCCTGGCTTGCTTCAAAGATGTTCGGCCCTTGCATGGCTGGCCTGGAGAAATTGATTGGTTTTATAGTGGAGTGATCTCTCGTCTGATGATGCAGAATCATTTTACGGGTTTCCATGGCGAAATCTTGCTCATTCCCACTGAAGGCAAGCTCCACATTTCCAAAGTTATTTTGATCGGTCTTGGTCCGTCTGCCCCCTATGATGTCCTGCAATTTGAAAAGGCTGTTGCAAAACTCCTTGAAACGATAGAGGGTTTGCAAACAAGAGATTGCGCCATTGTCACAGCATCATTTTGTGGCAAAGCCCTTGAAACACCCTGGGTGGCTGCATCTTTTATCCATGCCTGGCAGGAAACCCAGTTACCCCAGGACTTAAGTCTGGTGATCAATGACATTGAACAGGGCAAAGCCTTTCAGCGCAAAATTAAAAATGGAACCGTTTTTGAGGCTGACCAGCATACGGAATCACTGAAAGGATAAACATGATTGAACGATATGCACGACCTGAAATGACGGCCATTTGGACACAGCAGAGAAAGTATGAAACCTGGTTGCAAGTCGAATTGGCTGCTTCTGATGCCCTCGTGAAAGCCGGGCAGGTTCCTCAGGCCGCTGTGGATGAAATTCGTGAAAAAGCTGAAATTGATGTTGCGCGAATAGATGAACTTGAAGCCGTCGTCAAACACGATGTCATTGCTTTTCTCACTTCAATCACCGAAAAAGTGGGTGAAGCAGGACGTTTTATCCACATGGGAATGACCTCATCCGACGTGCTTGATACCGCGCTTGCGCTCTTATTGCGTGAAGCGGCTGATATCCTCATTGCTGATTTAGAGGCCTTACTTCAAGCCTTAAAAACACAAGCCCTTAAACACAAAAAGACCCTGATGATTGGGCGTTCGCATGGTATTCACGGCGAGCCCATTACCTTTGGATTAAAACTGTGCCATTGGTATGACGAAACCCAGAGAAATCTTGTGCGTTTGAAAGAAGCCAAAAGAATTATTTCCGTCGGAAAAATCTCTGGAGCGATGGGAACCAATGCGCACATTTCTCCAGAGATTGAGGCAGTCGTTTGTGAAAAATTAGGATTGACCGCAGAACCTGTTTCCACGCAAATCGTCCATCGTGATCGTCATGCACAATTTATGCAGTCATTGGCCTTAATCGCTGCAAGTTTGGAGCGATTTTCCATCGAAATCCGTCATCTTCAGCGCACAGAAGTCGGTGAAGCCGAGGAGCCTTTTACGCCGGGACAAAAGGGATCTTCCGCCATGCCGCACAAACGAAACCCCGTCAGCACTGAAAATATTTCAGGGCTTGCCCGTGTGATTCGGGCCAATGCGGGTGCTGCGCTTGAAAATATTCCGCTTTGGCATGAGCGTGATATCAGTCATTCATCGGTTGAGCGTATTATTTTACCGGACAGTACGATTTTACTCGACTACATGCTGGCCAGATTTACAAACATGATCAGCCAAATTGTTGTTTATCCCGAGCGCATGCGTAAAAATATGGACATTACGGGGGGCACGCTCTACTCTCAAAAAATTCTACTGCGTCTCATCGACAAAGGCATGGAGCGCGAGACGGCTTACGCCATCGTACAGAAAACCGCAATGGAGATTTTTGAGCAGGGCGGCTCATTTCAAAAAGCCATTACAGAAAACCCGAAAGTGCTTGCACATTTAGATAAAACTGAGCTTGAGGCTTGTTTTGATCCTTGGCAATATCTACAAAATATTGACGCCAGTTACGAACGTGTATTTGGAAGGAATAAAAAATGAAAGCAAAAGTCTATACCACCCTCAAATCAAGTATTCTTGACCCGCAAGGAAAAACCGTCGAACGTGCGCTTTCTGTGCTGGGTTTTGACGAAGTAAAAAGTGTGCGTGTTGGAAAATACTTGGAGTTGGATCTTGAGTCAGGGTCTATCGAAGACGCCGAAAAATCCCTCAAAGCCATGTGCGAAAAACTACTCGCAAATACCGTGATGGAAAGCTACCGCTTTGAGATCGACCCTGAGGTTTAGCTGAGAATCTGATCTTGTTTTGATACGCAGGAGCTTATTCGATAAACATTGTTTTCAGTGAAGGAAAGCATGTTTCACCTCTTAGAT
>JAADHI010000140.1 GCA_013151935.1 Candidatus Manganitrophaceae bacterium | reverse complement strand
GGAGACGATTTATTTTGTGCGATCCGCTTTGAAAGACCGCAGTCTTAAGGCATTTGTCACCACACTGACAGAGGAAAGGCCCATTGCGGCTGCGCCTAAAATAGGGGAGAGGCGGATGCCCCAAAGCGGATAGAGCGCACCCGCAGCAATGGGAATAAGGATGATATTGTAGATAAAAGCAAAGAACAGGTTTTCTTTGATATTTCTGATGGTGGCACGTGAAAGTCGAATGGCGGTGGGGATGCCGATGAGCTTGCCACCGACCAAGGTGATGTCGGCTGCGGCTAGGGCAACATCGGTTCCTGTGCCGATGGCGATGCCGACATCCGCGCGGGCTAAGGCGGGCGCATCGTTGATCCCGTCGCCGACCATGGCCACACGATGTCCTTTTTGTTGCAAGCGCGCGACCTGGTCCGCCTTTTCATTGGGGAGCACCTCGGCGATGACTTGATCTATGCCGACGGATTTTGCGATGGCTTGCGCGGTTTTTTGTTGATCGCCCGTAAGTAAGAGGACTTTGAGTCCAATTTTATGCAGGGATGCGACGACGGCTTTTGCATCTTCTTTTACGGTATCGGCTACGGCAATAATGCCCAGTACGGTTTCATTTACAGCCACAAACAGGGGTGTTTTCCCTGCTTCTGCAAGGGTCTCCGCATCTTTTTCAAGTGCTGCCGTTTGAATACCTTCGGATTGAAACCATCGGGCGGTGCCTAAAAGAACCATTTTTCCTTCAACCTCCGCTCGAATGCCTTTGCCGGGTACGGCCTCAAAGTGTGTTGCATTAGACAAGTTCACTGCCTCTTTTTTGGCTTGATTGACGACGGCTTCGGCGAGCGGATGTTCTGAGTTTTTTTCAGCACTGGCTGCAAAAAAGAGCAGCTTTTTTGACTCCCCTGAGGGGGAAATCAAGTCGGTGACGACGGGCTTTCCATGTGTGAGTGTGCCGGTTTTATCGAAAACGACTGCAGTAATTTGATGGGCATTTTGCAGGGCTTCACCACTTTTAATGAGGATGCCTGTTTCCGCCCCCCGGCTAATGCCGACCATGACGGATGTGGGCGTCGCCAAACCCAGTGCGCAGGGGCAAGCGACGATTAAAATGGCGACGGCGGTGAATAGGGCGTGTGTTAAAACAGGTTCGGGGCCGATGAAATACCAGATGAGAAACGAAACGGACGCGATTCCGATAACGGTTGGCACAAAGACTGCGGCGATTTTATCGGCCAATTTGGCAATTGGGGGTTTGCTGCCCTGGGCTTCTTCAACCATGCGGATGATTTGGGAAAGGGCCATCTCAGCCCCGACTTGTTTTGCGATAAAAACAAAACGGCCTGTTTGGTTCATCGTCCCGCCCACGACGGGATCTCCGACGCCTTTTTCTGTCGGCAGGCTCTCGCCTGTAATCATGGATTCATCGACTGACGAATACCCGTGGATGATTTCCCCATCCACGGGTATTTTTTCTCCGGGTTTGACGACGACACGATTGCCCACGACGACCTCGGCCAAAGGGACTTCGTGCTCTTCGCCATCCTCCTGAAGAATGCGTGCGGACTTGGCTTGAACACCCATCAATTTTCGGATGGCATCCGAGGTTTTTCGTTTTGCACGATGTTCCAGCAGGCGTCCGAGCAAAATAAGGACGATAATTGCAGCTGATGTATCAAAATAAACCGCCGTGCCAATGCCTTCGTAGGCCAGAGATTCAGGAAAAAAAACAGCGACAAGGCTGTAAAAATAGGCGGCGGAGGTGCCCACGGCAATAAGGGTATTCATGTCGCTTGTGCGGTGACGCGCTGCCGCCAAAGCCCCGCGATAAAATGACCTGCCTGCCCAAAACTGCACGGGGGTCGCGAGCAAAAATTGCAGAATTCCTCGTAGGTTTTCAGAAAGTCCGAAACGGGGGCCTAAGTGCATGACTGCAAAAATCGCAAGGGTGAGCGATGCGGCCACGGCCACTTTCTTTTTTAGCGCGGTTTCTGTTGCGGCTTCTCGGTTTTTTTCTGTTTCTTTTGTGTTTGTTTCGTCTGTTTCGATAATTTGATAACCTGCCGAGCGCACGGTATTTTTGAGTTTTGTGGGATTGGTGAGGGTTTCGATATAGGAGATTGTTGCTTTTTCTGTTGCAAGGTTGACGCTTGCCTCAAGCACCCCGGGTGCTTTTTTGATGGCCCGTTCAATACGTCTCACACAGGCGGCACAACTGATTCCGCCGATTTGTAATGTACTTTCTTGCTGATGTACCTCATATCCCATTTTGTGAATAGAGGCGACTAAGTCGGGCAAGGATGCTTTTTCGTTGTATTGAATCGTGGCTTTTTTTGTGGCTAAATTCACGGTGGCGTGCATGACGCCTGTTGTTGCCGTGAGTCCTTTTTCCACACGTCGTACACAAGAGGCACAGGTCATGCCGGAGACGGGAAGATCAATGCGTTTTTCTTGTTGATGCTCAGACATTATTTTTTACTCTGCTGGACTGATTTCTTCGGATAATACCATGCGGCAAGTCCTTGGGGAGAGACACCACAAAAATAGAAAAGCAGAATCAGCATGTTTTTGAAACTATTCAAAAAATAGCCTTGTTGTTGCCAACGTCGTGCGGATGTCGTGACCGCTTCTTTAAGTAACAGCATTCGCCCTGTTTTTTTTAATTTTCGCACGAATGCAACATCTTCCATCAGTGGAAGCGCTGGATACCCACCCAGTTTTTCAAAAATAGCGCGGCGCACAAAAATGGCTTGATCCCCATAGGGCAAACCCCAATAGAAAGAGCGTAGATTTGCAAGCCAGCAGACCCAAAGCATAAAAGGATGTTTGGAATCAATCTGAAGCCGGAAAGCACCGCCAAATATATTTTTATTTTTCATGGTCTGCAAGACCCGCGCGATGCCATCGGGTGGAAGCTGTGTATCGGCGTGTAAAAAGAGCAGGATATCGCCTGTGGCTTCTTTTGCACCTGCATTCATTTGTGTCGCCCTGCCGGGTGGGGCATCCATGGCAATGCGGTGCTTGCATGCGTTTGAGTTTCTTGCCCAGGTTTGAAGCAGGGCGGGGCTTCTGTCTCTGCTTCCGCCATCGACAAGAATGATTTGGTCGATGGGCTGTCGATGGAGCATGTCGAGAAGCTTCACGAGGTAAAGAGCTTCATTTCTGAGCGGAATAATAACTGAGATTGTTTTCTCTTTCACTGTATCTACTACTTCAAGTCATTCTGTTTATTTTATTGAAAGAAAAGGAAAAACCTGATTATAATACCTTCAGTTTTCGTCTGTAAAGGGATCTGCTCATCTTGAGTCTGGATGCCAAAAGAAAGGTTTCTGTGTTGACCGTTCCGGGAGATGAGATCGAGATTCCCTCGGTTTCACCCAAAGCCAATATTCTCAATCGGTTTATTGCAAAATTTTTGGATTTGCTGATCGTTTCTGCCATTGTGCAGATTCCGTTTGATGTGAGTTTTTTGGCCGCGCTCTCTTACATTTTGATCGCGGATGGCTTTGCCGGAGGTCGAAGTCTTGGAAAACAGATGATTGGTCTCCAGGTCATGGTGCCGGAAATAGGACGAGAAATGACCTTCAAAGAATCCATTATTCGCAACATGCCCTTGGGTTTTGCTTATCTCTTGTTTCAAATTCCTTACATCGGATGGCTTTTGGGGATATGTCTGGTCGGTTTTGAATCTTTGTTGCTGATTGGCAATGTAAAAGGCTGTCGCACGGGGGATGAACTCGCCAAAACGCAAGTGCTCGATTATACTGTTTTAGAGACCTATGAAAAATAAAGAGAAAATGGAAAGTGAAGTGAGGGGCAGATGGGTTTAACCAGTAGTATTTTAGGGTGGTTTTCAAATGATCTGGCCATTGATCTGGGAACGGCCAATACCTTGGTGTATGCACGCGGTAAGGGTATTGTGATCAATGAACCTTCTGTTGTTGCGATTGAGAGACGCTCTGAAAAAGTGGTGGCCATCGGAACCGAAGCCAAACGGATGTTTGGACGAACACCGGGCAACATTATAGCCATTCGACCCATGCGTGATGGTGTGATTGCTGATTTTGAAGTGGCTGAAAAGATGTTGAGTTACTTCATTAGAAAGGCACACAATCGCACAACTTTTGTGCGACCCCGGGTAATTATTGGTATTCCCTCAAAAATTACGCAGGTCGAACAACGCGCAGTCCGAGATTCTGCTGAGCTTGCTGGAGCCCGCGAGGTTTATTTAATTGAACAGCCCATTGCTGCGGCCATCGGTGCCGGGATGCCTATTTCGGAGCCTTCGGGAAACATGGTCGTCGATATCGGTGGTGGCACAACGGATATCGCGGTCATTTCACTGGCGGGTATTGTCTATTCAGAGTCAGTCAAAACGGCGGGCGACAAGATGGATGAGGCCATCGCAAGTTACATCAAACGAAAATATAATTTGCTCATTGGTGAGCATATGGCAGAGCTAATCAAGTTTGAGGTGGGGTCGGCCTATCCCTTAAAAGAGAAACGCACCTATATGATTAAGGGTCGGGATCTTATTTCTGGGATTCCGAAGACCCTTGTCATTGAAGATGGCGAAATCCGAGAAGCCTTGGCGGGTCCGGTTTCTGTGATTATCAATGCCATTCGGGTTGCGCTGGAAAATACGCCCCCCGAATTGGCCGGAGACATCATTGATCATGGGATTGTTTTGGCGGGAGGGGGTGCCCTTTTGCGTGGTTTGGATACACGGGTGCGCGAAGAAACCAATCTGCCGATTATTACTGTGGACAATCCCTTAACCACGGTGGTGCTTGGCACGGGAAAAGCTTTGGACCAGTTGAGTCTGCTCCGAAAAATTGCGATCGCCTCACAATCTTCTGGGAGATAAAAAGCGAAATTTATTTTGACAGTCGTTTCACCAAAGGGGAGAAGACTTTCTTGTTTCCCGTGCCTGCCGCAGTCTCCGCTTTCTGTCCCCTGAGTATCTGTCCGCGGTAAGGTTTTTAAAGATGATCTACCTCGCGAGTTTTGCAAAAAAAGGCGCAACCCTTTTTGTCCTTCTGTCAATCGTCGTTTTTATTTTTTCTCCTGAGACACAGAAAAAACCCCTGAAATTGCTCAGTCTTCCCGTCGGAACCTCCGTATATTATCTCCAGGTTGCTTCAAATGGCTTATTTGATGGCATTTTTGAGATTTGGGAAGGCTATATTGACTTGATGGATGTCCGCGAAGAAAACTTGAACCTCCTCCATAGAATTGATCGTCTGACCTTGGAAAATAGCCGATTGAGGGAAAAAGAAATTTTGACGGATCGGCTCAAGGCTTTACTCGATTATAGGGAGCATGCTGATGTCGAGATGGTCTCGGCCGAGGTGATTGGCCGCGATCCTTCTCAGTGGTTTGATACGATCATCCTTAACAAGGGCAGTGTTGATGGTATTGCGGTGGACATGGGGGTCGTCACGCCGATGGGTGTTGTCGGAAAGGTCATCCATGTTGCCCCGCGATACGCCCAGGTTTTACTCGTTTCGGATTTTAATAGTGCGATTGGGGCAAGAGTACAACGTACGCGGGATGAAGGCATTATTCAGGGAGTGAATACGGATTCATTGCAATTAAAATATCTATCGCATGATTCGAAGGTTTCTGTCGGAGACCTCCTGGTGACCTCCGGCATGGAAGGCAGTTTTATTAAAGGACTCAATATCGGACGTGTTGAAGATCTTGAACGACGCGACGGAGAAATGTTCCTGAAGATCAAGACCACAGTGGCGGTTGATTTAAGCAAGGTGGAAGAGGTCTTGATTATCCGATCCATTCAGGACGAGCAATAAAAGTGTTTATTCGCGTGAGAAGGTAAGGAAACACATTGAATTGGTCTTATCGAATCCTCATTTTTCTAATGCTGATTCCGGTGCAAAGCATTTTCTTAGAGAAGGTGGAAATTGCCGGAGTCAAGCCCGACATTGCCCTGGTCTTTGTTTTTGTGATGGGTTGGACTCAGGGACGGAAAGTCGGGGGGCTTTGGGGGCTTGCATTGGGTGGCCTGATTGACCTTTTTTCCAGTGGCGTTCTGGGGCTTGCACTGCTTCTTAAGGGTTTTGTGGGTTTAATTGCAGGTGGTTTGGGAAAATCTTTTCTTCATCTTTCGCTTCAGAGTTATGTCATCTTTTTTATCGGGCTTTCTCTGCTTCATGATCTCGTGGGGATTTTTTTTCTGCATGGATTTGTTCTGGAAGACCTCGGCGCTGTGCTCACAGGAGAAATCCTCCTGCGGGCGATTTACAATACCTTACTGGCGATAATCGCCATTCTGATTGTTTGGGAAAAATCTAATCAGAAAGAAAGTTTTGCATATGGCGGGACGATATTTTCCCCAGGAAGAAAACCGGGAACTCGAAAGTAAAATCTATTGGTTTTTTGTGATCTTGGTGGCTGGATTGGTCTTGCTCTTGTTACGTGCATGGCATCTTCAGGTTTCCAAGGGAGCCTATTACTTGGAGCTTTCTGAAAATAATCGACTTCGTGTGGTGAAGACCTCGGCACCTCGTGGCCGGATTTTTGATCGTCATGGGGCCCTTTTGGTCAACAATGTCCCGAGCTTTAATCTCTATCTGGTGCTTGCAGATATTCAGGATCGCACACGTGTATTGCACCGTCTTTCAAAGATTGTTGAGATGAGTCCGGATGAAATTTCAACACGTATTGAAGAAAGAAAAAAGGGGGATCCCTACGCACCTATCAAGATCAAAGAAGATTTGAGTATGCGAGAAGTGGCGCGGATTGAGGGGCATGGTTTAGAATTACCTGGTGTTAAAATCGAGGCTGAATTCAAAAGGGACGCGGTCTCCGGTCCTCTTGCGGCCCATTTGCTGGGATATGTCGGTGAAATCACGCAGGACCAATTGAAAAAAGAAACCTATGCTGAAGTGAGAAGTGGAACCATTATCGGACAGTATGGCGTAGAGCAATCCTATGATTCCCTACTCCGAGGGACACCCGGAGAAAAAAAGATTGAGGTCGATGCTTTAGGGCATGAGCAGCAAGTGGTTCAGGAAATTTTACCTGTGCAGGGAGATGACATCTTTTTGAGTCTGGATCTTAAGGTTCAAAGGGCAGCGGAAATTGCTTTAGGCAATCGTCCCGGTGTGATTGTTGCGCTTGATCCTGCGAATGGTGATGTTCTGGCCATGGTGAGTCATCCGGCCTTTGACCCAAACCTTATGTCGGGGGGAGTTTCTTCTGAAGCATGGCAAGGTCTCATCAAAGACAAAGACCGTCCGCTCACAAATCGTGCGATTCACGGTCTATATCCGCCGGGATCGATTTTTAAAATTGTGGTTGCCGCAGCCATTTTGGAGACTGAGCTGGCTACAGCAGAGGATGAAATAAAATGCCGAGGCTTTGTTCGTTTTGGCAAGCGGGAGTTTAGGGACTGGAAGAAATGGGGACACGGTGAGGTGGACATGCATCGTTCGCTCGTAGAGTCTTGCGATGTCTACTATTATGAATTTGGACGTGAAGTGGGTGTGGACAATATCGCAAAATTTTCAGCGATTTTTCACTTGGGAAAACCCACAGGAATAGATTTGGCCTACGAAAAGGGTGGACTTATTCCGACACGGGCTTGGAAGCGAAAACACTTTAATGAGCCTTGGTATCCAGGGGAGACGCTTTCTGTCGCCATTGGACAAGGTTTTGTGACGACGACACCGCTTCAATTGGCAGCCCTGATTGCTGCTGTGGCCGGAGATGGAGTTTGGCACACCCCTCGTCTCTTAACAAAAAGCCAGGATCACAGTACAGATGAAATTACCTTGGCTCCTGCGTCAGTCGGGGACAAGATTCCTGTTTCAAAAAAGACCCTTGAAACGATTCGCAAGGCTTTGGCGGGTGTGGTTTCTGAAAAACATGGCACAGGCAAAAAGGCGCGATCTGATTTTTTCTCCGTCGCAGGCAAAACGGGTACGGCCCAGGTGGTGGGGCGAGAAACTCACGCATTTGATGAAGTCCCGGAGGATTTAGCCGACCATGCCTGGTTTGTGGCGTTTGCTCCCTTAGATGCACCCAAAATTGCCGTAGTCGTCTTGGCCGAAAATGGTGGACACGGGGGTGCTACCGCAGCCCCTTTAGCTTTGCGTGTGATTGAAGCCGCACTTGCACCCAGCGACGACGCGTTGGATGCGTCTGAAAATGTGGAGAAAAAACCCGTGTCGCAAGAGGAATTGGAAAACGATCATGGCTAATCAGCCCATGCTTTCACGTTACGACAAGCTTCTTTTTGTTGTGCTTTTTTTGATTCTTGCAATTGGTGTGCTTTCAATCTACAGTGTCACAGGCGGGACGCTCGAAAGAAGTAAGACGCCCTTTTACCTCAAACAAATTTCTTGGATTATCGTCGGTTGGATCATCTTTTTGGTGATGGCTTGGGTGGATTACAGAGAAATGGCACGTTTCGCATATCCAATCTACGGAATAACATTGTTCTTGCTTGTTCTTGTCCCTTTAATTGGGCGTACAGGCATGGGGGCACGACGTTGGCTGAGCGTGGGGGCTTTTTCTTTCCAACCTTCAGAATTGGTTAAAATCGGGCTCTTGTTCGCCTTGGCAAAACATTTTTCAGATCATTATCCCAATGGAGGGCTGGACCTCAAACGGCTTCTTATTTCCGGCAGTTTTCTTTTTATTCCTTTTGTCCTCATTTTGAAGCAGCCCGATCTTGGTACGGCGCTCTCCGTTTCAATTATTTTTATTAGTATGCTTTTTGTCATCGGCTTACGTTCCAGGTTCCTTATTTATTCATCCCTGATTACGGCAATGCTTTCCCCTTTTATTGGACAGTTGGTTTGGAATAATCTTAAGACGTATCAAAAGCGGCGGCTCTTTACATTTATAAACCCCATGGAAGATCCAACCGGGACAGGGTATCAAATTATACAATCTAAAATTGCCATCGGATCAGGCGGGCTTTTTGGAAAAGGATTTTTGGAGGGAACACAGAGCCAGTTGAAGTTCTTACCAGAGCGACATACTGATTTTATCTTTTCTGTCTTGGCAGAGCAGTGGGGGTTTGTGGGGGTGCTTGTCCTGTTTGTGCTTTTCTTTTTAGTGATCTTATGGGCAGTTGATGTCGCGGTGAAAGCAAAAGATTTACTCGGAACGCTCTTGGCTGTGGGCATTATCGGACTGATTTTTTTCTATTTTTTTGTCAATGTGGGCATGACCTTAGGGGTCATGCCCGTCGTCGGTGTACCGCTTCCTCTTGTGAGCTATGGTGGAAGCGCAATGGTAACAACACTTGGAATGCTTGGACTCTTGCTCAACATCAAAGTACGGAGACTGATGCGATAAAAATCGGGATGACATTCACCCATCACTAAAATGATTGTGTCATGTGGGAGGTTCGAATGAACAATTCCAGAAAGAGGATATGAGATGGCAACAGAGATTGTGATTAACGTCGCACGGGAGGAATCTCGTGTGGCGCTCATCGAGAATAAAGTGGTCACCGAGTTGTATTTTGACCGCAAAAAAGAACGGGGCATTGTTGGCAATGTCTACAAGGGAAAAATAGTGAAGGTGCTTCCAGGGATGCAGGCGGCTTTTATTGATATTGGTATGGAAAAAGCGGCTTTTCTCTATGTTGCTGATATCATGATCAAGAAACCTGTCGAAGTACAGCCCGTGAAAAAAGTGGTACTTACAAAAGAAAAGGTTACTGCTGTAGCGTGTGAGTTAGATCAAGAATCTGAATCACCTGAGGTGCTTGAAGCATGCGAAGAACGCGATCCGGATACGGTCAAATCAGAACCCTCGGAAGGGGGCGAAATCACTGAAAATTTTGAAGGTTCTGACGTTTCTGAAGCGGGCGAAGTAAGTGAGGACGAGGAAGAAGAGCTTGATTTGGAAGAGAGCACGGAGGAAGACCCTGTTTCTGTGGTCAGACGTCCAAAAAAGAGATCTTCTCGGGCCATTGAGGACCTGATCAAAGAAGGTCAGGATATTGTTGTTCAAGTTTCAAAAGGTCCCATCGGAACAAAAGGCCCACGTGTGACGACTTATGTTTCATTGCCGGGCCGCTACTTGGTGTACATGCCGATGGTAAATCACGTGGGGGTTTCTCGTCGCATTGGAAAAGAAGGGGAGCGTCAACGCCTGAAAGAGATGATTCACCGGGTGAGAAAAAAAGGCTGTGGTTACATTGTTCGCACCGTGAGCGATGGCATTACGGATGAGGAATTCAAGCAAGATGTCGATTTTTTGGAAGTCGTTTGGCAAAACATCCTGAAAAAAGGAGAGAGACAGAAGTCTCCAGCCCTGTTGCACAATGACCTTGATCTTGTTTTTCGTACGGTGCGTGATCTTTTTACGAAGGAAGTCAAGAAATTGATTATCGATTCTAAAAAAGAACACGATGGCATTATTGAGTTTGTTGGGACTTATTTGCCCTCATTTCTTTCCCGCGTTCATTTATGGGATAAAAGCGAACCTATTTTTGATGCTTATGGCATTGAGATCGAAATTTCCAAAATCAGAAACCGCCGGGTTTGGTTAAAATCAGGGGGCTATCTTGTCATTGATCATGCCGAAGCGCTCACGGTGATTGATGTGAACACGGGTCGTTATGTGGGAAAACGGGATCTGGAAGAAACCATTTTTCGCACCAATCTCGAAGCCGTGAAAGAAATTCCCGCCCAAATGCGTCTGAGGAATATCGGCGGTATTATCATCATTGATCTGATCGATATGGAAAAAGAGCGCAATCGTGAAAAGGTCATGAAATTATTGCATGAATCTTTTGTAGGCGATAAGGCCCGCGTCAATATCCTCAAAATGTCCGACTTGGGCCTGGTTCAAATTTCACGTGAACGTATTCGGGAAGACATCTTGAGTATTCTTTGTGATCCGTGTTCGTATTGTGATGGCAGGGGTTTTGTTAAATCTCCGACGACAGTCAGTTACGAACTTTTCAGGGAGATTCGTTTGATTGGCTCTTCCCCGAGGGATAAAAAAATTATTATCGGAGTGCATCCTTCGGTTGCTGCGCTGCTTTATGATGACGCGCGTCACGAGGTCGAAGCACTTGAGGCCCAATACAAAAAGAAGATTATCATCAAGGCCGATTCAAACTTGCATGTCGAGCATTATGATATTGTGACCTTGTAGCGTTTCATCTCTAAGGCTATGGGTGGTGTGGTGTCTTTTGGCCCATGTGGTTTTCAGTCCCGTAAAATGGAGACGGGTTTTATCGATCAAGCGCGGTAGGAAATATGACCTACTATCGACTCTCGTCGAAATAGGAGTGGCAGATACTTGTATCTGCCACTCCTATTTTTTGTTTTTCTCCATTAATACTGAATACCCATCAAACCTTGTTTTCACGAGAACAGGAATCCACAATTTTGAGCGTGAGCGCTTCAGCATAAGACCTGAGGGCTGTTTTCGTTGCTTCGACATCTTCTGCTGAAGCTTGGCCTGTTTGCTCTGTTTTTTCAAAATGCAGGGAGAGGATATTTAATCGCCCTTGTCTTTTATCCGCTTTCAAATCGTAGCG
>JAADHI010000070.1 GCA_013151935.1 Candidatus Manganitrophaceae bacterium | reverse complement strand
GTTGTCTTTTTAGACGAATCCCTAAAATACTAGGTTCATCAGCGCTTTCCTTTTTACGAAAAATGGGAAGGTGCTAAAAATGAAAAAAACCGTGCGTGATCTGATTGAGGCTTGAAGATAAAGAGCAGCCTCATATATAAAGGAGGAAATATCTTAGATCTACTCAATTTCACAGGTGAGGCAAAAAAAAGTATGAGTACGTCAGAATTCAAATTACCCGAAGGCATTGTACTCCAGCGAGGCGACCTCGCGGATGGCGGATATGCTTACATCGTCACAGACAAAAACCTCGGCCAATTGGGTCGTATTCTTCTGCAAGGCATGGGGGATGGGAAAACCCATTTGTCCGTAGAGATTTTTGGGGATGAGCATGATCCGATGATCTCAAAACGAAAAGAAATTCTTGAACCCATTGGCAAAAAGATCATGTCTTTGCTGCGTGAAAAGGTGAGTGAAGAAATGGGGGATAATACACAATTTGTCACAATTCCTTCTGTCTCTTCCGAGAAAATGGAAACGGTCCAGCTCAAGACGGATGTCTGTGAACAGTGTGCCATGCCGTCTTCCCTCTTAATCTTTGCGCCAGAGGCAAAAACCGCAACATCGTTTGAAAATTATGCCGCAAAACTCCGCCAAAAATATACAAGCGACAAGGTGCCGACATGGATCATTGGCGCTGTAGCAAAAGAAGGTCCGCCCGAAGGCCCTTCCTGTTATGTGCTCAAAGTGTGGCCGGAGAAAGGGGAGATTGAAGCCATGAAACCCGATGAAATCAATCCCTTAATCGCGGTTTTAGGGAGAACCCACTGTTCAGAGCGTGAATAAATGTTGATGTTTCCCAACACATTGAGAGCGATCCTCTCATGTACTACTTTCGAGTGTATCTCAAAAATTAAATAAAGAGTATCCCCGCTATTCTCACCTTCATTAATGAGATTCGACCTCAAGCAGGACGATCCGGCCGTAAAAATTGCGAGATCATCTCTTCCAAAGCAGGTGCGACAGAACGGAATTTGAAATTCGGATTTAAGATGGCCCGACCTTCTATGCCTTCAATCGTGGCGATTAAGAGTTCAGCGACCGCATCGGGTTTTATTGTTGGATTGACTGTACCGTTTTTTATGGCTGTTTTGAGCATTTGGACTAAGGACGTTTTCATTTGTTTATCATTGGCGATGAAGCGTTTTGCAATTTTTGGATTGCGGGTGACTTCGGCGAGGACTTCCACCGCAAGTCGCGCGTAATCTTCCTTCAACGACTGGGTGATTCTGGATTTGACGGCTTGCATGAAACCTTCAATGAAAGAGTCATGTTGCTGGATTTCATCAAGGAAATGTTTGGTCTCACTCCGGTCTTCTTCGGCAATGGCCTCAATTATTTGTGATTTGCTCTCAAAATAACGATACAAGGCACCGGGACTCATCTTTGCCTGGGAACAAATTTCCTGCATGCTGCTTTGGTGAAAGCCACGCCGAATAAAACAAATTGCTGCCGCTTCCAGGATCTGTAGCCGTCGTCGATGATGTAGATCAGGATCTATTTTTCGCATAAAAAACTGCCCCTTGGATCAAAAATAATGGCCATAGTATAAAATATACTTGTCTGATAATACAGCGCTTTTCTAAGATGTCACATCTGCAATGTGATACACCATCATCGTAGATCCCCCATAGCCCAGTAGCCAACGCAGATAAGGAAAGGAATCAACTTGTACGGGAATAAAACCGCTCCGTTCGTACAAGCGCTGTGCCCCCGGATTTGTGTCGATTACATCTAATCGCACGCTTTTAAAGCCTTTCTCCCTTGCATAGTTTAGGATGTCATTTAGCAAGTGACTGCCTATTCCTCGACCCCGGTAGTCCTTATGAACTGCAATCCCATCCATGACAAGCTCTCCTGTTTGAGGCCTTCTTTCGTACAGACAAAAAATAGCGGTGGCCCAAATGCCATGGATTATCCCAAGTCTGTCCAGCAGCCGATTTGCGCTGATACCACCCGTCAGCGCACCATCGGGTGTATGGAAACCTGCTATACCAACGAGCTCACTTCCTGAGTGTGCAGAAAGCGCAAAATGTTCGAAAAAAGTGGTTTCAAAGAGGGCAACGCGATCAGACTGAGAGGGAATGGCAAGCTTAAGCAAGTTGCCAAAAGCCTCATCGTATAAGCGCGCAGCCCTTGAAAATTCACGTTCTTTCAAGCCGATTTCATATTTGACGATTTCTTCTTGGTACATGACAGACTCAGGATTCATTTTTCTGAAATTGATCCGTACTTCAAAGAATTAAAGAGAATAAACATTCTCATAATACTTGACAATCATTATGACGTCAATGATAATAAGAATGAACGTTCGTTTTGTTTAAGAGGGAGACACTCCATATGATAGCAAGTCGATTTTTCAGAATTGTTTTCATCATTGCACTGAGTCATAGTCTGAGCCTGGCTGCAAGTGCAAGCTTGAGTGTTGGTATCGGTGGCATTGTGGCTCCTAATCCTTATATCGGGAGCGGTGGCACAAAGACGGCCATTGTGCCCTTTTTTTATTATGAAGGTGAGCGCCTTTTTGTCGAACCGGATCGCATTCAATATCAGATCTTTGACAAAAAGGTCTTTTCCATCGGCTTGATAAGCGCTTTTCGTTTTCAGGGCTATGATCCCAAAGACAATAGGGCATTGGCGGGGATGCAGGAACGCAAAGCCGCCTTGGATGTTGGACTTGTCGGGACATATATCAGTGACTTAGGGATCTTTTCACTCACCGCGCTGACTGATTTTTCAGAAACACATCAAGGTGACGAACTCGGCTTGAGCTGGGAAGTCCCCTTTCCTATGGGTAAAAACTGGCTGATCAATCCTTCTTTTGGACTGACTTGGCAAGACAAAGACCTCATTGACTATTACTACGGCGTGAGCAATGCCGAAGCACGTGCGGGTCGCCCGGCTTATCAGGGCAAATCCAGTAGCGATTGGTTTGTCGGTTTAGGGATATTTTATGAACTCTCCCAAGACTGGGATGTAATCTCACAATTTACTGTCCAATCCCTCTCGAACAGCATTACCGACAGCCCGATTGTCGATGATGATAACCAGTGGTCCGGCTTTTTTGGCGTGGTTTATGAATTTTAAGGATCTACTTCCAGATAACAACCACAAAGAGAAATGCTGATGGTTTCTCTTGCACGCGCAAGCTTGATCTATGAGTGGAAACGCTATCTCGCCGCCGTACTGGCTGTGGCATTTGCAGGTTTGTTGATCCTGGTACAAATCGGCACCCTACTGGGACAGCTTGCCACATCGACCGTTGTATTGGATCGTGCCAGCGCGGATTTATGGGTCATGGCACCCAATACCGAAAGCTATGATTTGGCGCGGGACATGCCAGGTCGTTATGAAATGCACTTACGCATGCATCCTGAAGTGGCGGCCGTACAAGAAATGATATTTGGCTTCGGGGATTGGCGGACGCCCCAGGGTGGGAAAGTCACTGTTTTTATTATGGGCTTAAACACTTCAAACAAGAGCTTAAGTTTACCCGACACCTTTGATGAATCCTTGCGCTTAAGCTTGCAGGAAATCGGCGGGGTTGTTGTTGATGAAGCGGATATCAGGAAGCTGAAGACCAGAGCGGGGGATCGCGCTGAGATCAATGATAAAAGCATCCGTGTCACCGGCATCACACAAGGTTTTCGTGCCATCGGTGGCGCTTATGTCTTTACTTCAATGGTGACGGCACGGGACTTAATGGAAGGTTTAATTATGGATGATTATACCCAATATTTTCTGATCAAACTGCATGACCCAGCAAAGCTTGAAGCCGTTCAAGCCGAACTGCAAGCGCAAGGGGACAGCGCATTTTATACGGTGCTGACACCGGAAGCATTTTCTTATCTGTCTCAGGATTACTGGCTCACGGAATCGGGTGCGGGTGCTGCTTTTGCTTTTTCCGCCGTTTTGGCCTTATTGGTCGGTATCGCAATCACCAGCCAAACATTACGCGCCGCGATTCTGGCATCCATCAAAGAATATGCCACATTGCGTGCTTTGGGTGTCTCAGTCAAATCATTGCGTGCCGTAGTCTTGGAACAAGCTTTTTGGGTGGGCATCATCGGATTGATGCTAAGCCTGATTTTAAGCTACGCCATTTATTTCATCGCAAAAGCGAACCACGTTGCGATCGCCTTTCCACTCTGGTCGGTCATTGCTTCAGCGACTTTTATGCTCGCTGTCGCATTGCTCTCCGGGGTGCTCGCAATCAAACCCCTCTATGAAACAGAACCGGCGGATTTATTGCGATGAAAGAAACAAGGCTTCAGACAAATACTGCAAAGACCGCTCAAACCAGTATTGCCGTAAACGATGTGCATCGTTCTTTTGTCACGGGAAAAACCGTCAATCCCGTGTTGAAGGCGATTAACTTACAAGTTTTTGCAGGGGAACTCACCATGATCATGGGGCCTTCCGGGTCGGGAAAAAGCACTTTGCTTGCGATCCTCAGTGGTTTGACACGCCCGGATCGCGGTGAGGTCCTGGCCTTGAATACAGCACTTTGGTCGCTGACTGAAAAAGAAATTGATGCTTTTCGATTGGAAAACTGCGGGTTTATTTTTCAGGGATTTAATTTATTTAGTGCATTGACAGCACTGGAGCAAGTGATTTTGCCACTAAAATACATGCAAATGTCCAAGGAGGTCGCACAAAATGCGGCCCGGCAAGTTTTAAAAGAAGTGGGACTTTCAGATAAGTTGAATCAACGGCCCCTGGCATTATCCGGTGGTGAAAAACAACGTGTCGCCATCGCACGTGCGCTCGTTAAATCACCCCGTCTTATTTTTGCTGATGAACCCACAAGTGCGCTGGACAGTAAAAATGGCGAGATCATCATTTCGCTTTTACATCAGGCAGCACGTCAATACAAGGCCACCGTGCTCGTGGTGACACACGACCCTCGTTTGATTCCCCATGCGGATCGCATTATTGAAATGGCGGACGGTATGATTCAATCCGATCAGCGGCCACAAAACAATCTGCTTCAAAGGAAAACCTCCAATGAAAATCACTAAACTCAATCTTACGATCTACGTGATTGCCGGGCTCAGTGTTGCGATGATTCTTTCCGATATTTTCTTGAGTGAGCTCATCCCTGAGGCAAATAAAATTCAAAAAAACCCGACAATGCACAACACAACTTCACCTTATGCGGCAGTCGCAAAAGGGAAGGTAGACGTCGAAAATGGCGTGATCAAACTGGCAGCCAGTCGGGACGGTATTATCAAAAAAATCCTGGTCAATGAGGGGGCTTATGTCAAACAAGGTCAAGCACTGGCGATTCAGGATATTAAAGAAGCCACATTAAATCATCGGGTGGCTCAGGCAGAGTTAAATGAAATAAAAGCCTCACTCCTACAACTAAAAGTACAACAGGCGGCCAGCCATAGGGAACACGAAAGAATCATTCCTCTGGTGGACAGCAAGGCCCTTGCTCGGCGCGAGTTAGATCAAAGCAAAGATCAAATTCAATTACTTGATGCTGAAGTGGCCACACGGCGTGCAGCCATTAAAACGGCTGAGGCAAAACTCAAGGTCAGCCACTATGAAATCGAGTTGCGTACCATTCGTGCCCCTGCAGATGGCTATGTCGCTCGGCGATTGGCGCGACCAGGGGAGGGGGCCAGCACCTTGTCCGTGACACCTTTATTTTGGTTTATCCCTGCTGGCCCAAGGATCATTCGTGCGGAAGTGGATGAGGCCTTCATCGACAAAATCAAAATCGGGATGTCTGCCGATGTCCTGATGGTTGTGGATGAAACCGTACAATATAAGGCAACCGTCTTACGCATCGGCAACGTGCTCGGCCCAAAACAGCCCACGGTCTATGATCCGCGTGAACGCGCCGACATCCGCGTGGTCGAGTGTATTCTCAAACTGGAAGAAGTAGACGCAGCCTCACTCATACTCGGGCAACGCGTCATTGTAAAAATTAAAAACCACAGCGCACAAGAATCGGCCATCCCCCCAGAGGAAGACTTAAATATTTCATCGCAAGAAAGAAGAAAAAATGCCCTATTTTAATACAAAAAAAATTGTCTTCTACCTATCTGCACTGACATTGGTGGCCTGTACAGGCCTTCCCAAAGTACCCGAAAATCCTGAGTTGGGAGACTATACTTATATGAAAAAATATATGACCGCATTGATAAAATCCGAAATGAAAGCAGCCAATATTACGGGTTTGAGCATTGCGGTCGTCGATGACCAACAAATCATCTGGAGTAAAGGTTTTGGTTATGCCGACAAAGAAAATGACATTCCGGCCACCGCACAAACCCGCTACCGTGCAGGATCTGTCTCAAAACTATTTACGGCACTCGCAGCAATGCAATTGTCTGAACAAGGAAAACTGGACATTGATCAAACACTGGTGAACTATCTTCCTGAATTCAAAATTAAGAGTCGCTTTGTTTCAAGCCAAGGCATTACACCACGCACCCTCATGACACACCAAAGCGGGCTTCCGGCGAATTACAACAATGATAGATGGGCCAACCAACCGGCTTCGTCTTCCGATTTGGCAAGTCAGCTACAACATGAATACCTGGCTTACCCACCTCGTACTATTTCTTCCTATTCAAACCTGGGCTTCACACTGCTTGGGCAAACAGTCGCAAAAATAAGTCATCAATCTTTTGGCAATTACATCATGCAAAACCTACTTTCTCCCATGGACATGGTTGATTCTGATTTTACCGGACATCTTACCGGCAAAATGGCGGCGGTGGGTTACAGAGCTGGAAAAGCCATCACAGAACTACCCTTTGGAGAAGACCCTGCAGGTGCCTTGAATAGCACTGTCGTCGATCTGAGTCGCTTCATCATGATGGTGAATGCCCAGGGGCGTTCAAGTAACAAACAAATCATTAAACCGGAAACACTGGCACGCATGTTTGTGCCACAAAATGAAGATATTGCCCTGGATTTTGGGATGAGAATGGGATTGGCCTGGTTTTTTAATGACGATTATCTGGGATCTGACGAAATCGTCGTTGGACACGATGGCGGAACAATCGCCCACAGCGCTTTATTAAAAGTTTCACCCACAGCAAAACTGGGGATTGTACTGCTTTCTAACAGCAGTGAGGCCTCTGGCAGATTAGATGCGATTGGGAAAAAAGCAATGCGTTTGGCCTACACGGCAAAAACCGGGGTTATCCCGATAACACGTCCAATTACGCCTAAAATGGCCGTTTTGGGGCCAAAGGACATCACAGGTCATTACGCAACATCTATGCTGGGACTGGTCACAATTGTGAATCAATTCGGCAAACTGAAAGCCAGGACAATGGGCCATACATTTGATTTAAAGTTAAAAAAAGACGGGTATTATTACATGGCCTATCATCTTTTGGGATTCATTCCTGTCCCTTTGCATGGCTTGGAAGAAATCGGACTACAGCCTGTCAGGGTCAATGGCCGACAATTATTGGCTGGAAAAATAGATGGCAGCATCCTTCTTGTTGGTGAAAAAATTGAAGTCCTGAAAGTGCCACAATCATGGTGGGCACGAATGGGTCACTATAAATATATCGTCGGGACTGAATTGTTACAGGCCTTAGGCCAGAGCACTTCAGTCGAACTAAAAATGCAGGACGGATTTTTGGTCTCTGCTTCTCAATCTGAAAATGGTGATCAGGTCATACATCCCCTGCGAGCGATTAACGAGACAGAAGCCATCGTAATGGGCCTGGGCACTGGACTTGGACAGACAATTTATGTCGATGAGCTTGATGGGAATGAAGTACTCAAAAGCTCGGGCACTATTTTAAAAAAAGCAACCCGAAAATGAAGATATTGATGTGTATCTTCGGCCTGACCGGTATTTTAAGCGCCTGTACTGTCGGCCCAAGCCATTCACCACAGGTATTGCCCACGCCCAATGACTGGAAGGGTGGTGCTTATATCATTCAAAACCAAGAACAAAACAGGCCCGCACAATGGTGGACACTGTTTAACGACAGCCTGCTCAATCACTTCGTGGAAAAGGCACTTCGCAACAACCACAATCTAGGGATTGCCCAGGCCCGTATTTCCGAAGCCCGGGCCTTGCGTGGTGAAAGCCTGGCCGATCAGTTACCAAATGTCGCAGCCAAGGCACAGGCGACACGAATTCGTACCAGCCGTAACGATCTGGGTGCCGATGCATTCAGCACGAATCTCTCCGGGAATCGTTATCAAATTGGTTTTGATGCCGCCTGGGAGTTGGATTTTTTTGGCAAAAATCGGCGGGCCACAGAAGCGGCTAATGCAGATCTCGCCGCACAGGAGGCGGATTTTGAGGCCTTGCGCATTACCCTGGCCGCAGAAGTGACCCGAAATTATCTTGAACTCAAAGGGCTGCAAACACGCAGGAATATTACAAAAAAATCTTTAAATGGCCTTCAGCAATTGGCTAAGCTCACAGAATTAAAGAGTGATCTGGGCCTCATTCATATCACGCCTTTGACACGGATTCAGGCCGAACTAAAAATCCGAGAAGCCGATCTATATACCTTAAACGCTGAAATCGAGCAAAATATTCATCGCTTCAACATCCTCATCGGGCATAAAAATGCAGTGCAAATGGATCAACTTCAAGATAAGGCGGTCATTCCCTTCTATGACAATCAACTCCAAATTACGGTGCCGGCAAAATTACTACGTCATCGACCTGACATTATCGCCAGTGAACAGGAGTTGGCCGCAGCAACGGCACGCATCGGCGTCGCCACGGCCGATTTATATCCACGACTGACCCTACTGGGACAAGCGGGCTATCTCTCAAGCAGCACCGGCGAGCTGATCCAAAAAAACAGTCTCCTGGGTCTTGTTGGGCCGGAAATCTACCTGCCGCTTTTTAATGGTGGCCGCATTCGCGCACAAATCGCTGCTGCGGATGCACGTGCGCAACAAGCCTTGCTGCGCTTTGAACAAACAATGCTGAGTGCACTACAAGAAACCGAGAGTGCACTTTCTGCATGGCAAGGGGCTCAACAACAAGGTGAAGCACACCAGGCAGCTTTTCATTTGAGTGAAAAAAATGTAGAGATCGTGAAACAGCGCCACGAAAGAGGTCTCGACAGTTTCATTGAAGTATTGGATACACAGCAATTTCGCTACATTACCGAGGATCAATATGCAACGAGCAAAGTCGCCTCGGGCATTGCTTTGATTGCCTTGCTCAAAGCCACCGCAGGTGCGATTGGAGCGGTCGATTAAAATTAAACTTGCCTCTAATTTACAGTATGGAGGAGCACTGGAGATTGGGGTTCATTTGTGTGAGATGCGGTTATGATCGTGCTTAAACCTGACCAAGAAGATTGTGGGGCTACTTGGGAAATACAGTGCCTCCTTTTAATGTTGTTGCACTTCCTGGTGATAAAAAAGTGACCCTCACCTGGCAGCTTCCAGCGATAAAAGATCGGGCTACGATTTTTCAGTACAAGATATATGGTGCCCTTCCGATTGGAATGGCTGAAAATGTTATTGCAAGTGTACCCGCGAGCGCAGATCCGGTCCTAGAGATTGCAGGTCTTGATAATGGTGAGACATACGACTTTTATGTGACAGCGGTGGATTTAAATAAGGGAGAAAGTTCGTATTCTTATAAAGTTAGTGCGGCACCTGGAGAGGAAAATGCCCCTCCAGATCCACCGCAAAATTTGAGACTTCAATTTCAACGCTAATGAATTCTATTCTCGATTCAATCAAAAAAATTGGGAACCACAATTATCAAACAGACTTTTGTGTATGTGCATCCAGCATGGACCTCTCCTCAAACAGGCAGGAATTTGTTTGCCGATCCAAGAAGACTCTGATTCAGTTCGAATGGTGAGGACAAAAATGAAACTGAAAACAAGTTTATTTAGCGGGCTTTGTGGGCTGTTCCTTTTTGGGGGACTGTCTGCTTGTATGACAGGGCTTACAGATAAAAAAGTCTCCGGATATGCGCTAATGGGCGGCAGTGTTTATACGATGGATGATCAAAACACCATTGCGCAAGCCTTAGTGATGAAAGGCAATAAAATCGTTTATGTCGGTAATCGTGAAAGCGCTAAAAAATTTTTGAGTGATGATATTAAAATCATCAAAACCAAGGGACAGATGATTTTACCCGGATTTATCGATACACATTCTCATGTGATTTCTGCTTTCCCTAATGCTGATGACCTTAGATTTAAAGGCGACGATAATATTGAAGACTGGTTAGAACAATTACGCCGGTATGTACGTCAATATCCCGATAAAAAGATCATTCACGGATTCGGTTTTTCGGCACTGGCTTTTGGTGAGGCCGGGCCACATAAATCGCTTCTTGATGAGATAGAGTCTAAGCGCGCTGTTATTTTGGCAGACAATGGCGGGCATACCCTCTGGGTCAATTCTCTGACCCTGGCCCTAGCGGGGATCACGCTTCAAACGCTTGCCGAAACACCTGAAACCACAGCTTTTTATCACCGGGACAGCCAAGGAAAACTCACTGGCTGGCTGCGTGGTAGCGCGGCTATTTTTCATTTATTTTCAAAGCTGCCAAAGGCACTCACAGAAAGTGAGGCATTGGACACAGAGGCATATTACGCGCGCGTAAAAAAACTTTGGGCCTATATGAACTCCCTTGGCTTAACCTCTGTTTTTGATGCCCATATGAATGGGCAGGAAGCAAAATTTGGCACCATACTTACAGCATTAGATCGGGCGGGGAAATTGCCCTTTCGTATCGTCGGCACACACCCGGTATTTGACCCGAAAAATTTAGACACCGCGATTGAAAGACTACAGGCTTTGCAACAAAATCATCAATCAAAGCGTCTTCGTTTTGGCGCCATCAAACTTGCTTTAGATGGGACAATAGAATCTCGTACCGCCGGCCTCTTGACGCCCTATGCGCATGATAGTACGAATAAGGGGGATGAAAAATTTTCGCGCGAAAAGTTGATGCAATTTGTTATCAAGGCGGATGCCGCTGGTGTGGATTTATACATGCATTCGATTGGAGATCGCACAACCCGCAACGCGCTGGACGCCATTGCAGCGGCCCGCCGTATCAACAACTCGATTGGCACAACACGCCACACCTTGTCACATCTTCATTTGGTTGATAAGGCAGACCTGCCCCGTTTTGCACAACTGGATGTTATGGCGCAAACAACACCGATTTGGCATTCAAAAGTACCGGGTTATGCGGATGCCTTGGGTATGCGGGCGGATCGGCTTTTTAGCTTTAATGCCATTGTAAAAACTGGCGCGCGAGTTATTTTCGGGAGCGATTATCCGGTCGCAGGTCTCGCACCCTTGGTGCCTGTTTTTAATATTGAGACGGGCCATACCCGTCGTGAGATTGGCCTACCTGCCAGTGCGGTATTGTTACCCAAAAATGAAAGACTGAGCGTGCAGCAATTAATCAAGGGATACACGCGTGATGCGGCCGCATGGAAGATAAAATCGGCACACTTGAAGTGGGTAAATTGGCAGATGTCATTATACTAGATCAAAATCTGATCGACATCCCGGCAGAAAAAATTAGTGATACCGTTGTGAACTACACCTTTGTTGATGGCGAGATGGTACATAAACGGACCCTGGTACATCTTTGGCAGGATATTAAAATCTGGATATTTGGCGAAGCACTTTTTTAAGCCAGAATGATTTACTAGGGTGTATCGACATTTAACATGGAAGGTATCTTTTCGATTGTTTTTCGCCCTGGCGGCGTTGGTTTTTCCTTGCAATGAGTTGCATTGTGCGGGCAAATAGCCTTGCTAGAGCAGTAAATCCTTCAAAATACATCCTCCCAGTTAAATGTCGACACCCCCTAACATTTCTCAATTTCAACTGAATTTAGGACATCTTCATCAGAAAAAATTACAGGCCACAAATCTCATCACTATATTTTTTGCAATAGAGGCATATAAATTGTTTAGTGGCTCATGAAGGGAGTATAGTATCTGTTTCTATTTTGTATTTAAACTTATCAAGGAG
>JAADHI010000080.1 GCA_013151935.1 Candidatus Manganitrophaceae bacterium | reverse complement strand
GTGTTATTCCGAAGTTTTTTGTGTGGAAGATTCCATGAGGGCATTGGCCTGATCGGCGTAAAATCCGGTGTATCCATTGCGTTCAGTGAGTTCAAGCACGGTGTAAGCCGCTCCGTCTCTGACCTCGGAGGCGGTGAAGACTTGGCGCAGGCGGGATCCGGAGCTACCGACGATCTCACCCGCAAACTGAACCCCCTGTGTTTTTAAGATACGCATGGTTTGCTCAATATCATCCACAAGCACGGCGATGTGGTGGAGATTCTTGTCTCCAAAGTGTTTGACCCAAGAGGGGATGATGCTGTTTTCACCGCGTGTGTCTTCATAAGCTTGATCCACAAAAGCCACGGGGTGGGCGGGTTTTCGATACACTTTTGCCCACCAGCCTTGATCCGGGTATTCAACTGTTTCGTCTTCAAAGAGATAGCCTGCTTCTAAAAAAGCTTGTGCGCGTGTTTCGACATGTAAGCAGCGCAGGGCAATATGATCAATGACAAAAGGCCAGCCCTGAGCCTGACTGATTTCAGCGTAAACGCGTGCCGCATGATTGTCTTGTGCGTAAGTGGAAATCAAGTCGTTAATGAGCGGATCGTCATAGCTTGGGAAGGTATTTACGGGCATGGAGTTCTCCTGTCTGTTTAGGGAACTTCTACCAATTATAGGGGGATTTTTCTCAAGTGTAAAGCCTTGTGGTCGCTGAGATCTTGACACACTCTGATGTGAATCCTACAATTGGGCCATGTTTTTCATCCGTCGTTCTTTTTGTCCTTACCTGGTTTTTTTATTTGCTTTGCTGCTGCCTCGCAGTCTTTGGGGTGCTCTGCCCCTGCCACCTGAAGGGATGGTGCTTATTCCTGCTGGATTTTTTGAAATGGGTCTGGATGATTTACCGCCGGACAGTCCTTGGGGGCAAGAAAATGCAAAACCCAAACATAGCGTCCTTGTTCCCGGTTTTTTTATTGATCGTTATGAAGTGACTTATGGCGATTACGTGAAGGTGGACAAAACCCATGTTTTGGAGAATTATCCCAAAAATATTCCCGTGACGATGGTGACTTGGAGGGATGCAGATCGTTATTGCAGCGCCTTGGGCAAGCGACTTCCCACGGAGGCGGAGTGGGAAAAAGCGGCACGTGGTAGGGATGGTCGTATTTACCCTTGGGGGAATACATTCGATCCTGAAAAATCAAATATCGGGAAAACGCCCAAAGTAGGAGGCAGCTTCCCCGAGGATAAAAGTCCTTATGGCGTTTTTGATATGGCGGGTAATGTTTCGGAGTGGACGGACTCTTGGTATCGCCCCTATCCGGGGAATACCTACAAATCACCCGGTTATGGCATTTTTCAAAAGGTGGTACGGGGTGGGGCCTTTAACGCTAACCGTCATTTTGCGGATGAGATGTTCGCACAAGTGACTTTTCGTAACTACAATCGTCCTCACATCGCGGGTTCGGACAACGGTTTTCGTTGTGCCCGTTCGACCTTAGAGTAGTGCGGCGATAAACGAGGTGCTCTGGTCTTAGCGTTTCTCAAGGCATTGCGTGCAGGGGCAGATCTTCCGCAAATAGTTAAAGGGGAAGATCCCTGTGTCGTGACCGTCGCTCCAATGGATAGAGACGGCGTAGTGTCCTTTGGCGATAATTGAGGTCGAGTGAATGCCTTCGGGAATCTGCTCGGGGGTGATGCGCTTTTCTCCACTCCATTCGTCAACACAGGTGGCACATTGGCATTGTTCTCGTAGGTAGGGTGCAGGATAAACGGCCTCATGTTGGTCTGCCCAGCGAATGCGAATGCCGTTTTCTTTGAGTGATGCAATTTCTACAGGCGTGTTGCTTGGAACGCTCATTTTATTCCTCTTTTGATCCGATTTATCCCGAAAAATTCTGTTGCTATGTATTGAAAAATGACCTTTTGAAGGATAGGCCAAAGGATCTTGACTGTGCAATATCAAAGTGTTATTACTGCCTTTTTACCAAGCTTCAGGGCTTGTTTGCCCAGTGCTGATTGCAGCAAGGGCATTTCATACAAGGACCTGTTCACCTTTTTTGAGGTGGGTCTGTGCTTGTTTTAATAACGAAAATGGGGGGAGGGTGAAGATGCGTTTAAATGTTTACATCGCCGTGGTTGCGATTTCTTTTTTTGGGTTTTCTGGTGTTGGTTTTGCGGGATCTTCAATGCACGTCGACATTGCGAAAAAACATTGTAATGAAACGGTGGCAGCAGGAGAGAGCGGACTTGATCATGGCGGGCAAGGGCATGGCGGGGTTGCTGTGAAACATTTTAAAAAAATGATTCATGAAGCCGGCGAATGTGTGGGACATGGACAGGGTGGCATTGATGCGTCTGATGCCAGCGAGGCAACAAAAATGCACGGCCCTGAAGCGATGTCTCTCATGAAAGAAGCCATGAGTCATGCCAAAACAGCAGTCAAACATGGCGAACTAGGTCATCTTGATGTTTTGATGGGGCATGGAAAAGATGCCCTCGCGCTTGCACGTGAGGGCCTCAAACACGCAAACGAGATGAATTAAGTCTCGCGCGATATTGACCTGTAACATTCGGGCCGACCTTGATATCAGGGGCGGCCCATTTTATTTTCTCCAAGCACTTGATTTTGTATTGACGAGGCCTTAAGGGGCCGATATTCTTAAATGCGCTTTTTGTGGATTTTTCGTAAGTCTAAGTTATTGTTTTTGAGGAAGGCCTTTAATGTCGTCGTCATTACCTAAAATAATGGGAACCGTCGCCCTCGTTGGGGCAGGCCCCGGTGATCCTGGGCTGCTGACGCTGCGCGGAAAGGCAATGCTTGAGGCGGCAGATGTGGTGGTTTATGATTATCTCGCCAATCCACTGCTGCTTGATTTTGTTCGGGCATCTGCAGAGCGGATTTATGTGGGCAAAAAGGGTGGGGCACTCAATTCTGAGCATCAGGAGAAAATCAACCAAGTCCTTATTGCATCGGCGAAAGCGGGGAAAAGGGTTGTGCGTCTGAAAGGAGGCGATCCTTTTATCTTTGGTCGCGGTGGTGAAGAAATCGAAGCCTTGTCTGCAGAATCCATTCCTTTTGAAGTCGTGCCGGGTGTGAGTTCCGCGATTGCTGTGCCGACCTATGCGGGCATTCCTTTGACACATCGTAAAATGGCTTCGTCAGTCACAATTATTACGGGTCATGAAGATCCCGATAAAAAACAGGGGCCTTTTGACTGGGAAAAATTGACAACGGGAACGGACACACTTGTTTTTTTAATGGCAATGGGAAACTTGAAGGCCATTACCGAAAAGCTTCAATTGCAAGGAAAAGCGTCTGATACGCCCACGGCACTCATTCAGTGGGGAACCTATCCTCATCAAAAAACTGTAACGGGGACATTGCTTTCCATCGTTGATCTTGCGAAAAAAATGGGCATCAAACCCCCCGTGGTGATGGTTGTGGGTGAAGTGGTTTCTCTGCGCACCCAGCTGAATTGGTTTGAAACCCGTCCTCTGTTTGGTAAGCGTATCTTGGTGACACGTGCAAAGGCACAGGCGGGTGAATTTGCAGCCCAACTGAGCAATTTTGGTGCGGAGACGCTTGTTTTTCCAACACTTAAAATCGTTCCGCCACCCGACCTCTCTCCCCTTGATGCGGCGATTGCAGGGATAGAATCTTATGATGTTTTAATTTTTACCTCGGTAAACGGGGTTTCCTATTTTAGACAGCGATTGCGTGCTTTGAAAAAAGATTTACGGCTATTGAAGGGACTTTTTATTTGTGCCATCGGTCCGCGCACAGCGGAAGCCATTGAGGATTGGGACTTACGTGTTGATGCCATTCCGACAGAATTTAAGGCGGAGGGTCTCTTGGCCTTACTGACCGCGCGTGGGGTTGCAGGCAAACGATTTTTAATTCCCAGAGCGCTTGAGGCACGAGAGATCTTGCCGGAGTCCTTACGGGATTTGGGGGGGCTGGTGGACGTTGTGCCCGCTTATCAGGCCCTGCGCCCGGTTTATAAAGACGCTGAACTGGAGCGATTCTTTGGATCGGGTAAGATAGATCTTCTCACCTTTGCGAGTGCATCCACACTCCGTCATTTTGTCGAAATTGTTGGGCAAGAACGTTTTAAACGTCAGTTCAAGGAGAGCCAGCTTGCCTGCATTGGGCCCGTAACGGCTGCGGCTGCCACAGCCTTGGGTCTGAAGGTGGCTGTGGTGCCAAAAGACTATACTTTTCCCGCCCTTACGGCGGCCATTGTGGATTATTATCAAAATTTGGCGTAAACTGGAATTGATTTCTAGAAGGAGATTTTTTTGGCTTTTCCCATCCACCGTCCCCGAAGATTGAGACAAAATAAAGCCATTCGCGGTCTTGTTCAGGAAACCCGCCTTGCCGTCGATCAACTGATTTTGCCCCTCTTTGTGCAACATGGCACGGGCGGAAAAAGTGAAATTGCCTCAATGCCGGGTCAATATCGACTCAGCATTCCCGAACTTTTAAAAACCTGCTCCGAAGCTTTTGGTCTGGGGATTCCAGCAGTGATGCTCTTTGGCATCCCCAAGGTCAAAGATGAAATGGGCTCGGAGGGGATGGATTCACAAGGCATCGTTCAGCAAGCCGTGCGTGCGCTGAAAAAAGAACACCCGGAGCGTCTGGTGATCACCGATGTCTGTATTGATGAATACACATCTCATGGGCACTGCGGTCTTGTAAAAGACGGTAAAATATTAAATGACGAAACCTTGGATTTATTGGTCAAAATGGCCCTGAGTCACGTGGAAGCAGGTGCCGACATTGTTGCGCCATCCGACATGATGGATGGCCGTGTGGCGGCGATTCGCAAAGGCCTGGATCATGAAGGGCATCAGGAAACACCGATCTTATCTTATGCTGTCAAATATGCCTCTTGTTTCTACGCGCCTTTTCGGGATGCAGCGGATTCCTATCCACAATTTGGGGACAGGAAGGCCTATCAAATGGATCCCGCGAATGCACGTGAAGCCATCCGTGAAGCTGAGCTGGATATTGAAGAGGGGGCAGATATAATCATGGTGAAACCTGCCCTGCCTTACCTGGACATTATTCGAGATTTACGTGAGCAGTTTGATGTCCCGATTGCAGCCTATCAAGTGAGTGGGGAATATGCCATGATTAAGGCTGCGGCAGAAAAAGGTTGGATCGATGAAAAAAAGGCTATTTTTGAATCCTTGCTCTCAATGAAACGGGCAGGAGCTGATATTTTTTTGACCTACTTCGCAAAAGAGATCGCTCAAATGTTAATTGAAGGGAAATGATATGAAATTGCTCATCGGCGCCTCGAATATCAAACCGAACCAGGACTACCCTGTTGTTGCCATTGGAAACTTTGATGGTGTGCATTTAGGCCATCAAGCCATTATCGCTGAGACCATAGAGCGCGCAAAGCAAAACGGTGGTACTGCCGTCGTACTTACATTTGAACCGCATCCGAGACGTCATTTAAATCCGGAGAAGACCTTTAAACTTCTGAATACCTTTCAGATCAAAGCACGACTAATTGAAGGGTTTGGCATTGATGTTACCTATGTCACTGAATTTAACAAAGCATTTGCCGAGCTTTCCCCAGAAGGTTTTGCAAAAAAATTCCTTCACGAAAAAATTGGATGCAAGGAGGTCGTCGTTGGTAAAAATTTTCGCTTTGGAAAAGACCAGAAAGGGACATTGGACGACCTGATTCGTTATGGTGAAACCTTGGGTTTCAAAGTGATCTCCCCTGAACCTGTTAAGGTTGAGGGTTATGTGGTGAGTTCTTCAGAAGTGAGAAAACAGTTGATGGAAGGCAATGTGGCATTGGCGGCTAAAATGTTGGGGCGTCACTACATTGTTGAGGGAAAAGTGATCCGTGGTGATGATCGGGGGGCTGCCCTGGGGTTTCCAACAGCGAACCTGCGTCTCCCTAACGAATTGATTCCAAAAGAGGGGATCTACGCTGCGCGTGCTGATTTTCTAAAAACAGACGGTTATGGCACAAAGAATTGTGTGGTGTATATTGGCTCTAAACCGACATTTGATCAAAATACGCTCTCACTCGAAGTGCATGTCTTGGATTTTGAAAAAGATTTGTATGAAAAACGTTTGCGTGTTGCATTGATCGATTGGGTGCGTGGTGATGAGCGTTTTGAAAGTGCAGAGGCCTTAAGTGTTCAAATCCAAAAAGATGTTGATAAAACCAGAGAAATTTTGGCCCGCTAAGTTTAAGGATCCTTTCCTTCTGAACCTCTGCTTTGAAACCCTCTCTTCTGCTTGAAAAGTTTGCTCAGGCCATCAGGCGTTTTGGTCTTGCGCCGCAAGATAAGGTGCTTGTTGCGGTTTCGGGGGGACCCGATTCTGTTTGTTTATTGCACCTGCTCAAAAACCTTCCTTCCCCATTTAGCTTGTCTCTCCATGTCGCACATTTGAATCATCAGTTTCGTGCAGAGGCCAAAGACGAGGCATTTTTTGTAGAAAGACTTGCAAAAAACTGGGGTCTGCCCGTGACGCTTTCTGCTCAGCCTGTTGCACAAATTTGTAAAGAAAATGGTCTTTCAAGGCAGGCTGGTGCGCGTCAAGTACGTTATGCTTTTTTTGAGAAAACTGCAAAAAAGACAGCGTGTCAATGGATTGCCTTAGGGCATACTGCAGATGATCAGGCTGAGACCTTTCTGATGAGGATGTTGCGCGGTTCGGGTGTGAGTGGTTTATCTGGCATTCCAGAGCAGCGTGATGGAGGATTCATTCGTCCGTTGATGAATTGCAGCCGCTCCGAAATTATGCAGGAACTCTCACGCGCTGATCTTGCATTTTGTAATGATCCCTCGAATCAGCAGAAGGTCTATCTTCGTAACAAAATCCGACATGATCTGCTCCCCATTCTGGAATCATATAATCCGAAGATAAAAGAGGCATTACACCGAGAAGCGACTTTGTTGGGGGCTGAGGACGATTTGATCCATCAGTCCATGCTGGCACAACTCCCGAGACTTGATGCTCAGGTGACAGCAGAGGCGGTCTCTTTTTGTGTCGCTTCACTTCAAGGGCTTCACCTTGCATTGCAAAGGCGTGTATTGCGTTGGGGCATTGAGCAGTTACAAGGTCATCTCAATGGTATCGCATTTAAACATATCGAAGCTGCACTGCTTCATGTGCTTTCTGGAAAAGATGGAAGTATTTACCAGCTACCACAGGGTCTGAACGTTCAAAAAAATGGGCTGAAGTTCTGTATTTTCCGAGGTCTTATTGAAGAAGGAAAAAATGAATTTCATCTCCAAGAAAGCGAATGTGCTTTGCCCAAATGGGAGGAGGCTCCTTTTTCTGTGACACGTGATTTTCCCTCTTGGAATCTGCGATTTCTAATCTCTTCATCCTCAAAACAGGACGATTCCTTTTCGGCTTGCAAGGCTTCTTTTGATTTTGATAAAATCTCCGGGCCTTTGTTCATTCGTGGATGGCGGCAGGGGGATCGATTTGCCCCGCTTGGAATGGGGGGGCGTCATAAAAAACTTCAGGATTTTTTTATTGATGCTAAGATTAAAAGAGTTGATCGTCATCGCATCCCGGTTCTCTCCAGCCGAGAAGGGATTTTGTGGGTGATCGGCCATCGCATTGATGCACGATTTTGTGCAACGGATCGTAGTCTTCGTGTATTAACCATCGCAGTGCAAGAGTGTGTTTAAAGCTTAAAAATATTCTTCTGCCCTCAAATTTTAGGACTTGTGATTGAGTATGGAAAAAAAACTATTTGGAAAACCGATCATCACACAAGAATCCATGCGTAGACGCATTAAGTCGCTGGGCATAAAAATTGCCAGAGATTATCAAGGAAAAGATCTGATGATGATCGGGGTACTCAAGGGGGCATTTGCTTTTTTTTCTGACTTGGTTCGCGCAGTTCCGATTCCACTGGAAGTTGATTTCTTGGTGGTCTCTCGTCAACGAGACAAACGGCGTAAAGACGGCGGCACGGTAAAGATTATTTCTGACATCGCTTCTGAAATCAAGGGGCGGGATGTATTGATTGTTGAAGACATTGTTGATTCAGGCTATACGGTCACCTTTTTACGGGAAGAGATTCTAAAGAGAAACCCGAACTCCTTAAAGTTTTGCACCTTGCTCAACAAACCTGAGCGCCGAAAGATTCAAGTTGAAATTGATTACATCTGTTTTGAAATTCCGGATCGATATGTTGTTGGTTATGGACTTGACTATAAAAACAAGTATCGCAACCTGCCCTATATTGCTGCATTGGACAATATCACTGCAGAGTAATGTCTCAAATTTGTCGGCCCTTGAATTCCCCGGTCTCAGGGCTTATGATTAGAGGATACGGGTAGTCCCACCGAAGTGAAAATGCTGATTGTCAGTGGTTATCGGGTATGTTAAACTGCGAAATAGGCACTCTAGTCCCTTGTCCAATTTAAGAGAAGGTGTTTGATTTTTAGGAGAACCAGATGAATCCTCGTTCAAAAAACCTGGCCCTTTGGTTTGTTGTGGGCCTGTTTATGATTTTATTGTTTAATCTGTTTAACACGACTGCGCGTCCGATGGAGGATGAGATCATTTTTTCGGATTTCATGATGAAGACGGAAAAGGGCGAGGTTTCTGAGGTTACGATTCGAGATAACTATATTACGGGCACTCTCAGAGACGGCACAAATTTTAAAACCTATACAGCCAACGACCCAGAGCTGATTAAGATACTGCGTGAAAAAAATGTGCGTATTACCGCAAAACCCCCGGAGGCACCGCCTTGGTACATTACCTTTCTCATGACTTGGGGGCCTTTTATTCTTTTTATTGGTTTGTGGGTCTTCTTTATGCGGCAGATGCAGATGGGGGGCAACAAGGCCATGTCTTTTGGAAAGAGTAAAGCGAAGCTGCTTTCCGAAGAAAAAAAGAAGGTGACTTTTTCCGATGTTGCGGGTGTTGAAGAGGCGAAAGCTGAAGTTGAAGAAATTATTGAGTTTTTAAAAGACCCGCCCAAATTTCAAAAATTGGGTGGTCGTATTCCAAAAGGGGTCTTGATTATCGGCCCTCCTGGCACAGGAAAAACCCTCTTGGCAAAAGCAATTGCAGGGGAAGCATCCGTGCCTTTCTTTTCTATTTCCGGTTCTGATTTTGTCGAAATGTTTGTTGGTGTTGGGGCATCTCGTGTGCGTGATCTGTTTGAGCAAGGGAAAAAACATGCACCCTGCATCATCTTTATCGACGAAATCGACGCCGTGGGTCGTCATCGTGGTGCGGGTTTAGGAGGCGGACATGACGAGCGGGAGCAAACCTTAAACCAACTCCTGGTCGAAATGGACGGTTTTGAAACAACTGAAGGCGTTATTTTGATTGCTGCAACAAACCGACCCGATGTGCTTGATCCTGCCTTGTTACGGCCCGGACGTTTTGACCGTCAGATTACCGTAGGGCGTCCCGATGTAAGAGGCCGCTCGGAAGTACTGAAAGTCCATACAAAAAATATTCCGCTTGGGGCGGATGTTACTCTAGAGATCATTGCTCGGGGCACCCCGGGTTTTGCTGGAGCTGATCTTTCCAACTTGGTGAATGAAGCGGCTTTGCTTGCAGCACGCCGAAGTAAAACCGTTGTTGAGATGGTCGATTTTGAAGATGCGAAAGACAAGGTTTTGATGGGTGTTGAGCGAAGAAGTTTGGTGCTGACCGACGAAGAGAAAAAAATCACCGCCTACCACGAGGCAGGTCATACCTTGATCGCAAAACTTTTACCTGGAACGGATCCTATCCATAAAGTAACCATTATCCCACGTGGTCAGGCCTTGGGCGTGACCATGCAATTGCCCAAAGATGACCGTCATAGTTACAAAAAAAAGTGGCTTTACAATACGATTACCATCATGATGGGGGGGCGTGTGGCTGAGGAATTGGTGCTTAAAGATATTACAACCGGCGCAGGGAACGATATTGAACGTGCGACCGATATGGCGCGAAAAATGGTTTGTGAATGGGGAATGAGTGAAAGAATGGGGCCGCTTTCTTTTGGAGGTAAAGAGCAGGAGATTTTTCTCGGACGTGAAATTTCTCAACACCGGGATTATTCCGAGCAGACTGCGATCGAAATTGACCGAGAAGTCCGGCGCTTGATTGTTGAAAACTATGAGCGGGCCAAAACATTGATTACCGATAATATGAAGACGCTCGTCGCCTTGGCAGAGGCCTTATTGGAAAAAGAAACGCTGGATGCCCCCGAGATTGAGGCGATTGTCCAGGCTTGTGCCTCAAGTCCGAGTGAGTCGCTTACTGTCCCCGTATAAAAGCAGCCCGTATTTTATGCGAGAAAAGATTCAATGAAAAAAGAAAGGGACTCTCCTACAAGGGAGTCCCCTTTTTTTTCTGCCCCCTCGTTTCACCCAAATTCTGGCCACTGGCGTTGTGGTCATTTTCTTTTGAACTATCAAAAACGTCCGCTGATCATGGGGGTTCTCAATGTGACCCCTGATTCTTTCTCCGATGGCGGCCAATTTTTTAAACCCGAAAAAGCCCTTGATCATGCGCTTCAACTTGTTTCTGAGGGTGCTGATATTATCGATATTGGCGGAGAGTCCACACGCCCTGGTGCACTTTCTGTCCCTTTAGAAGAGGAGGCGGATCGTGTCCTCCCGGTCATTCGCGCCTTAGCCCAACAAGTTTCTGTTCCCATTTCGATCGATACCCGAAAACCTGAAATCGCCCGTCGAGCCATTGCTGCGGGTGCTTCGATTCTTAACGATGTTAGTGGTATGAACGCTGATGCTGAGATGCTCTCTGTTGTTGCCGAAGACAGCAACACTGCCTTGGTTGTTATGCACGCAAAGGGAAGTCCGCAAACAATGCAGGAAGCTCCGCGATATGACGATCTGATTGAGGAAGTCCATGCATTTTTTCAAGGGCGTCTCTCACAGACGGATGCCTTGGGAATCTCCAGGGATCGCATTGCGCTTGACCCGGGGATCGGTTTTGGAAAAACCATTGCTCATAATTTGAGCCTTATTCACAAACTGCCCTGTTTTTCTGAGTTTGGAATACCTCTTTTATTGGGGCCATCGCGGAAATCGTTTATTGGCGACATGCTTGATTTACCGCCTTCAGAGCGTCTTGAAGGAACTGCTGCGGCGCTCGCAATTGCTGTTTTTCAGGGGGCGAGAATTCTAAGGGTGCACGATCTTGTTGAGATGAAACGTGTGCTTGTGATTGCCGAAGGCATTCGCAAACAAGCGCCAGCGGGGGAGTGAGAAAGGGGAAGCGGCTAAAAAACCTTTTTTACGCCAGCGGGGGCATTCTCTTGAAGCCAGTTTGAAAGTTCGGATGTTTGGTCTTTTTTAAATTGCATGCCCAGTTGGATAAATTCAAGTGTTTGTGCCAAAGTCCGCACTGCCACGCTTGGGCGAATATCTGGATTTTTAAAAAAATCAGAAATATCCGCATGCCAGTCCGCAGACCAGAGCTGTGCTGTTGACTGAATGATGCGTTGCGTGGCAAGATTGCCCCCTTTTGTGTGCAAGGCAGTCCAGTGTTGTTTGATGTAAGTCCAGCTTGTTCCTTGAACGACTGGGTTTGAAAGTAAGGTTCGAATTGGCTTCCAGATATCTTGTGCACGCATTTTATTGGAGAGGCATAGATCAATGAGTTTACAGGCGAGTGCTGGTTTGTTGAATGTGGCCAAAGCAAGCAA
>JAADHI010000060.1 GCA_013151935.1 Candidatus Manganitrophaceae bacterium | reverse complement strand
CCCATTTTTTTTATCATCTCTTCTGGTGTATCAGTCAAAAGGGCTGTTTTTGCGAGGTTTTCATGAGAGGGCAGTTTGGGACGTCTGTCTTCACCAAAGGTAAGTTTTTTATTGAAATAACGCTCCCAGTCGGCTCTGGCTGTGACCTTTGAATAATCTCCGGGGGTGTCCATGGCTTGAAGGTAGGCCGCGACAGCGACCATTTCGTAGTCATTCAGCATCATTGGCATTTCTGCAACAAAGGGCATTTTGCTGACTTGGCCTTGGCTGCTGGCCGTTCCAAAACCTTCGGCCACATAACAACTGGGGCAATAGAGCGATTCGATCAGATATTCTCCACCTGTCGTGGCTTTGGTGCTGAGTTTGGATTGGGGTTCGGGTGTTTCTGCATATTTTTCAATATTCTGGGTGTAGCGTTTTTCCTTGATACGTTTGTGAGAGAGTAATTCGATGTTTCTGAGGTCGGGACAGCGGGTGGATTGTTGTCCTTCAACAAAAAGATGACAAAAAGCACATTGTCCTTTGCCCACGGGCATGCGTCCCGTGGCATTCAATTCGGGTGTGTCTGTGAGATAAATGATCTGTTTCCCTGCCACAACAAGGGCTTCGGGGGTCATGGCTATTTCAGGATCGAGCTTCTTATCCACCAGTTGGGGAACCGTTTTTTTCTTTTGAAGGATTGCAGGTTTTGGTTTTGAACTCTGGGATTTGGGTTTCTGTGGTTTAAAAAAGACGATGCCCAATACGAGAAGTGTTAGAGCAATCGTACTCCACTTCCAGAGTGTGATTAGTTTTTGCGTCCGTGATTTTGCCATGTAAAAACAATCCTTTCAGAAACACCAATGTGACAAAGCCCCCAAATAGACAGTATTCTTAGGGCTTATGTCAAGTCTTTGTGTCTTTGGGTAGATCTCATGGCGGAGGGGGGATGGATTTTGAAGGGTTTGTTTGGGGAATCTCTCGGAGATCCCCCAAACAAAGGGCACTGCTTTTAATTAGTCGGCGAAATATTCTTTTAAACCGGCATCTGTTGGTTTCATGGATTTGTCGCCTTCTTTCCAATCTGCAGGGCAGACTTCGCCGTGTTCTTCAGTGAATTGAAGGGCATCGACCATGCGAAGGACTTCTCCAACACTGCGACCCAAGGGCAGATTATTGACGACTTGGTGCTGCACAACGCCCTTTTTGTCAATGAGGAAAAGACCGCGATAGGCTGCGCCTAATCCCTCAAAAAGCACGTCGTAAGATTTGGAAATGGTCTTGTTGAAATCAGAAACAAGCGGGTAAGTGACGCCTTCAATGCCACCCTGGTTTTTTGGGGTATTGAGCCAGGCCAGATGTGAAAACCAGGAGTCGGTTGAAACGCCGATGACTTCAACGTTTCTTTTTTTGAACTCTTCGAGTTTTCCCTGAAAGGCGTGTAGTTCTGTTGGGCAGACGAAGGTGAAGTCGAGTGGGTAGAAAAAGAGTACGACATATTTTCCACGTTGATCTGAAAGTTTGAACTCGTTAACGACTTGACCATCAACGACGGCTTTTTCTGTAAAATCGGGTGCTTCTTGATTAACTAATACCATTTGGTTCTTTCCTCCTTATTAAAATGTTTTTATGTGCTGTGATTTTCTGACGCTTTAATTCCAGTGGGTATTTCTATACTGGAATCTAGCTGATCGTTCTTCGCCTTGTCAAATTAAATGATATCTTGTGTGAGCGAAATTGAAGTGATTGCTTGAGTGATACTGGGGTCTTGAAGCCAAGTGTTAAGCCGTGTTAGGTTAATCGCCTTTGTTAGAGGCTAAGATGCGCGAAAAAGCAGTCCTGTACGTTTTTCTTCCCTGTAAAAAAGTCTATCCTTTGGGTTTAGCCTATCTCGCCCACTTTTTGCATTCACATCACCCGGAAGCGCCTCAGTATATCCTTGATCTTTCTTTGATTCCGCCCAGTAAACGGCATGCAGCCTTGCTTGAAACAGTTTCTGATTTCAAGCCGGACTTGATTGCTTTTTCGTGGCGAGATATTCAGATGTTTGCACCACACGAAGGTGATGGTTCACTGCAACAGGCCTTTGATTTTTATTATTCGCCAAACCCCATTAAAAAGGGCATTGCGGCAATCCAGGGTCTGCGTGCATTGTGGCTTTATTACAATAATCTTCGAGAGCACTTTACCTACTTTCATCTCATTGCAAAAAAACATCCCGGCATCCAGGTTGCGGTTGGAGGGGGGGCTTTTTCTGTTTTCTCAAAGGAAGTGATCCGCAGGTTGCCGGAAGGTGTGATCGGGATTATTGGTGAAGGGGAAGATGCCTTACTGAGTCTTTATGAAGACCGCTCTGTCATGAATCATCGTTGTATTTATCGGAAGGGCAATGAAATTGTGAGTGGGGTGCAGGCCGCGCCAGTGAAACTTGAATCGTCCGTACAGGATCCCGCTTACATCGAATCAATCTTCCCGCAATTTGAAGCCTATCAGGGTGAGACCATTGGCATTCAGACCAAACGCGGTTGTCCTTATGATTGCCAGTTTTGTCTCTATACCTATATTGAGGGGAAGCGTGTGTATACCCGTCCTGCTGAAAACATTGTGGCAGAGATGAAGGCTTTTTATGATCGTTGGGGTGTGAGGCATTTTTGGTTCGCGGATGCACAATGGATTCCCGGTTCAAAGTATTATCCGCATTGCACAGAAACCTTAGAGCGCATTATCCAAAGCGGGATGAAGATTGCGTGGGGTGGCTATATTCGCACGAGTCTACTCACAAAAGAGCTGACAAAGCTCATGGTTGAATCCGGTTTGGGTGATACGGAGGTTGCCATTACTTCGGGTTCTCAAGAAGTACTTGATGGCATGAAGATGGGTTTTCGCTTAGACAAACTCTATGAAGGCTGTCGTTATCTGAAAGAAGCGGGATACAAAGGCCGAATCATTTTAAATTACTCTTTAAATTCCCCGGGCGATACCGAGGAAACCCTGCTTGAGAGTGTGGCTTCTTATAAAAAAATTGTTGGCATTATGGGGGAATCTCAAGTTTACCCTGCTCTCTTTTTCTTGGGGATTCAGCCCAATACAGGGCTCTCTGAACGTCTCATTGAATCTGGCTATTTGCCCAAAGACTATGATCCACTTTCGATGAATCCTTTGATGATCAAAAAACTGTTGTACAACCCGGCACCCTTAGGCGAGATGATTACAAAGGCCTGTCTCAAGGCCTGGAAGGAAAAACCGACCCCGCTTCGTGATCCCATGAAAAAAATGGCCGGGGCGACTTATGCGGATGATTCAATTGCAAATATTTTTGAGGGGAATACCGGACGTGATGCCTTGTTGAATCTTGAAGCGGCCTTGTTTAAACGTGGATTCAGTCATCCCTCATGATCATTTTTCATCTTCTTGAACTGGGGACTTTCGTCAGATATAATCGACTTATTTTTGGAGGACAGTAGCGTAATGCCCAAGGTTTCTTTTTATCCGTCGAAAGAAAGTGGAGATGTGTCGGAAGGCACGACTATTTTAGATGCTTCTGAACAGCTCGGGATTGAGTTGAAACATGACTGCGGGGGCTTTGCGACCTGTAGCTCCTGCCGTATTATGATTGTGCACGGGGTTGAGAATTTAAGTGAAATTGATTTAGACGAAGAAAACATGTTGGAAGAGGCTGAGCTTCCTAATCCTTTTCGTCTTTCTTGTCAGGCCCTGATTCAGGGGGATGTTGTGCTCCGAATTCCCGATTCTGAAATGGATTGGAGCAAAGGGGCGCTGAGGGAGCTTAATGCACTGCCTTCCTTGTCACGTGCCATCATTCGTGTCATTGTCGAAGCCAGGGCAAGAAAGGCGGGAGAAGAAGTGATTCTGCCTGATACGGCGATTCCCGCAGTTGCCTTAGCAAAAGAAGAGGTTGACGCCATTGGCGATGACGCGGTCGCGCTTTCGGCTTTGGTGAAAGCGGTTTGTGAAGGAAGCTCTGATTGAGATTCCTTCAAATCTAAGTCTTATTCATAAAGGGGTGGTCATGAAGAGAATGAAGATTGCAGGTCAAGGGTTAATTTGTGACAGGGTAGGACCATTCTTTATCACAGTGTTACTTGTCGTGATCTTTCCATTTGCTTCGGTTTTTGCGCAAATGCAGCAGTCTGTTCCACCCGATGTACCCGAAGGGGTGGAATTTTTTGAGAATGAAGGCCATGATCACATCCCTGAAAATAGTATGTCTTTTTATAAAACAGACCCGCCGACCTCTGGCCCCCATTCTGTAACATGGTTGCCCCCGAGTATCTACGAAGCCCATGAAACCACACGCGAGCTCTTGGTGCATAATCTTGAACATGGCAACATCGTGATTTATTTTAACCGTGCGATGTTGTCTGATTCAGAGATGAAATGGTTGAGTGAATTGACAAATCAACATCTGGGGCAGTGGGATGGCATGTTGATGGTCGCGCGGGATGATAAAGAACATCCCCTGATTTTAACGGCCTGGCGGGCGATGCTGCGCATGAAGGCCATGGATCAAAAGAAGGTTCTGAAGTTTGTCGAGGCTTTCCGGGGACGTGGTCCAGAAAATCCTGTTCGCTAATTCTTCCTTAGTTTTTGTTCTGCTTCGTTCATTTCCTTAAAAAAAGACCCTCTCCAGTGCACTTTCTGAAGAGGGTCCGTGTCTGCTTCTTGCGTTCACAAACGTTAAGGAGAAATAACCATGAACATAGAAATGATACCACTTTGTTTTGAGCTGTCAAATCGTGTCTTCAGAAGAAACAAGCTGTTTCTAAATCGTGTGTCCGGGGGAGTTCTGTCCTGTGATGAAAGATGAGCTGATCGAAGTCCGCAAACGTCTTTTGAGTGCAAAATCGCTTACTGTTTTAAGTGGTGCGGGTATTTCGGCTGAGAGTGGCATTCCTACATTTCGTGGCAAAGAAGGGCTTTGGAATAAACATCGTGCAGAAGATTTAGCAACGCCAGAAGCCTTTCAGCGTGATCCTAAATTGGTTTGGGCTTGGTATCAGTGGCGACGGGTTTTAATTGCCACAAAAAATCCAAATGCGGCGCATGAAGCCTTGGTGACGCTTGAAACAAAGGCGGCTTCTTTTTCGCTCATCACACAAAATGTGGATGGCCTACATACAAAGGCTGGAAGTCGCTTGGTGATTGAACTGCACGGGAATATATGGAAGATGTGCTGTACAGCTTGTGGTCGGAAGACTGAAAATCACGCAGCATCCCTCTCGCCCTTGCCCTGCTGCGAAACGTGCCAAGGGCTTTTGCGTCCAGATATCGTTTGGTTTGGTGAGGATCTTGATCCTGACAATCTGAATCGCAGTCTTGACGCCTGTCGGAATGCCGATGTGATGTTGATTATTGGGACATCGGGTGTTGTGCAGCCTGCGGCTTCTTTTGCCTCAATTGCGAAAGAGGCCGGTGCTTTTGTGGTCGAAATTAACCCACAACCCGTTCTTTCCTATTTAGCCGATCTTGTTTTTTCTGAAAAGGCTGCCGTCTTGCTCCCGCAAGTGATTGCCTAGCCCCTATTTATATTTGGGCTTAGATCCTCTATTTCTTCGAAATATTCCTAAGAAGAGGGAGATTTCTCAGGGGCGTTGTTTGTATTGCCAGGAGAGATTGTCCCGGTTTTCATCGCAAAGGTTTGTATGCCTTTTCGATTGCCGAGCCAAAAAATAAAGGTGGTGATGACCCAAAAAACAAGGACATTGAACAAGACCATGCCCACGGCGTAGGTGAGAGAAGGGGTTGTTGCCCAGGGGGTGTCGTCTTTCAGGATTCCTGTGACGTGCCACTCCAAGCGGACGGAAGAACGGATATAGCCCATGAGCACCATCGTTGTTGAAATAAAGACCGCCAGAAAAAAGAGAGCAAAGGCGCCGGAGGTCGACAGCTTCCCCCACTGAACCGGGCCAATGAGCTTTGCTTTTCTCAGCATCACCCAATTGAGGATCATGCCACCACAAAGTGCAACCATTGTGACGATAAATTGGGGGAAAGCGAGGTTAACCCTGACATTTGCGGGAATAAAGAAACCATAGACGCCTACAAAGATCACAAAGGCCTCCGCACCCGCAAAGAGCAGAATCATGACCAGATTCCCCCACTTTGCCCACGTGATACTCATTTTTTTGTTACAACGATGAAAAATAATGTAGCAGAGGCCAAAACTTAAAATCATGGTGTTGATGGCGGTATTTTTTGCCGCCATCGTACCGTAGTAGCCCACGACGGGGTGTCGTGCTCCACCCATGGCATCAATCTCACTTGGGGTGGCCGGGATGGTGTGTGGTGTGGCCCAAATCAGGAAAGCGGCCGCCAAAATAATCATCGTATATTTTACGAGATGCTGATAGCGTTCCGAGCCTTGCATGCGGCGGGTTCCTTGCCAGAGATAATAAGTCACTGTCATAAAAATAAGTCCGATTAACATGGCTTGCATGACAAAGGGCCAACTGAGCTTTCCACCCATTAAGGTGACCCCCATTCTTTGGCTATAAATGAATATCTCTTTGGCGAACCAGTAACCGGCAAAGGGCAGAATAAAGAGATTTACAATTGAGATCATGATAGAAACATGTCCCATTTCGTCGTAGTGTGCGCGTTTTTCGGGATTACGTGTGGTGATCATTTGATAAGCCGCATAGGCGGCGATAACGGCACCACTAAACATAATGCTGGCCAAAATACGATGAATATTGAGTGGGTTCCAGAGCGGTGTGTTAATGGCATTCCAGAGATTTCCAAGGTAATGTCCTTCGGAGTCAACACCTGCGGGCGACATCATGAAGGCCATTAGGGCGTTGGCAAGGTAGATGATAATGAGTCCGTTAAGACAGGTGGCACCACCGAGCGCCATGTGCTTCCATTTCGCTCGCCCTTCTTTCCAACGATCCCATGTCCGTGTGTAGGCGTAGAGTAAGACATTTTCGATAAAGAAAATGAGGATATAAAAATAAAGAACGGGTTTGAATATGCTGGACATGTATCTTGAAAACTCAGCATAGAGAAAAATAAATGCCCCAAGTAGCGCAAAACCGAAAACAATCGTGAGTGGATAAAAAGGCAGCGCAATCCGCATAAACTCGTGTGCGTATCCATCGTGTTTTTTTGCATTCGCTGGACTCGATTTCCGGCGTAAATAGCTCAGGATTTCAAGAATCCAAGCCATCATGGGCACGCCCAAGATAAAACTGCCGAGGAAAAAATGTTGTTGGATGATAACCCAAAGGATGGAGCGGTTATCGGTGATGCCTTTTCCGTCGTAGTCTCTGGGGTAGTTTAGTGTGGGTGCAGGAGGGCCTGATATGGTGCCAGGGGTTTTAAAAAAGATATCTTCCGCTGTCGTTCCTGTAGCGGTTTGTTCTGAGGCTTCCGTAAATTTCCCCGTTGTGACGACGACGATGAACAATACCCATAAGATAATGAAAAAGCGGAAAGTGTGGCGATTGTCGATAAACATCGATATTCTCTAGGAAACTGGATAGGGTATACAATACCCGCGAATAACTGGGGGATCATAGCGGGGCAAAGGCTTGAGTGTCAAGCTTTCAGGGGTGCCCAAAAAGAGCCCGTATTGGAGCATTTTTATGGACGTCTGTTCCTGGATCCGTGGCGGTATCAGGATCTAGATAATGAAAAAATCGAAGGGCATGTCTGTTTCGATTTTTGATTCCATTTGTTTTTTTGTGATAATCTAGACTTTCAAAAAATGAGAGGTGAAGAAAAGACCTATGGATAAAACCTTTGTTAGAGTCTATAGCCTATTTATCCTTTTTTTTGTGGGAATCGGGCTGCTTATGATTTATAAGGCGCCTCCTTCGCACAAAACGGATCGGGCTGAACAAGGCACGGCGCATACGCTAGGTGAAGTTTCTCAATCTCCTTTAGAAAATCCGATGATCCCTATTCCGGCAGGTGAATTTATTATGGGCGCGGAGGATGGCGGTATGGATGAACAGCCGCAGCGAAACGTTTATCTTGATGCTTTTGCGATCCAGAAATATGAGGTGATGCAACACGAATATAATGCGTTTGTTGAGGGTACTGGTCATAGGAAACCCTTGAATCGCTACGTGAAAAACATCGAATATTTTAATCATGTCAATCAGCCAGCCATCTATGTGAGTTGGTTGGATGCCTATGATTATTGTGCGTGGCGCGGTTTCCGACTTCCAACTGAGGCTGAGTGGGAAAAAGCAGCACGCGGAACAGAGGGATTGAGTTGGCCGTGGCGAGAAAAATTCGAGGCCAGCTTCGCTAATTTTAAAGGTGATTCTGATCAGGGTGTTTTTACAATGGTTGCGGGTTCCTATAAAAAGGATGAAAGCCCTTATGGTATCTACGACATGTCTGGAAATGTTCGGGAATGGGTCCAGGATTGGTATAACGATCAGTATTACCTGAGTGCGCCAATAAAAAACCCCCTAGGCCCACAAACGGGGGAAGAGAAAGTGCTGAGGGGTTCTTCTTGGCGAGACTCTCTTTATGCTGGGCGTGCAAGCGGGAGACTTAAGATGACCCCCGGTTATCGCTACGAAGGTGTAGGATTTCGCTGCGCACAAACAGTAAATGTAGATATGGAAGAGCGTTAAACGAGATCTAGCCAATACAAGACGAAAAAAATCGCCATCAAGGCGTTAAAAATTAATCCTATGATGATGAAAAAGTCAAAAATAGGAGCGTTTTTATGGGAATAATAGGGCGCATCCTCGTGTGGCTTGGGTGACTTCATCTCTAGACATCCTCCGTTTAAAAAGTGTCACAAACTAAACCATAAACACAGAGAAAAAGTCAAGCCGAAGAGGGCGGTTTTTTGGCGTTTTAGGTCTTGACAAGGGAAGGGCTTTGGGCTATAGTCCCGTCATCTCAGCGCTAGGAGTTCGAAAACTGTATTGTGGAACTATATAAAGAGGGGGTTGGAAATGGCCGAAACAGAAGGAAAACCTGATGCAAAAATCGGAAAGTGGTTGTTTTATATTTCGATTGTGTTCTTGTTTTGGATTAGTTGGTATTCGATGCACGCGCCACCTGGATTTATTCACTGAAAACGGCATCGTATTATCCCATGAGACTTGAGAATCAGAAATAACTAAACGCTTGTACTGTCTTACAAAAAGGGGCGAGAAAAAATGTCTGAAAGCAAAGATGAAGTAAAGGTAGGTATGGGGCAAAAGATTGTTTTTGGGGCAATCTTATCGGCTGCCATGGTGCTCTACTACTTGGTGTTTTTGAATAAGGCCTTGATGGTGATGCAAAATTTGGCCTACCCCTATTGATTGAGTAATTCGGGGCGAGAGGATGTTCTCTCGCTTTGCTGTGTGAAGGGTTTTTCTGTGAATGAAAACCCAAAAGAATTTGCGACGTTGGTCAGTTTTTAAAATATCCTTTTAAGGAGGAGAACGTGATGTTAAATCTGTTTGGAGAGAAAAAAAAGAAGATAGGGGCTTTGCTCCTCTTGGGGATGTTGAGTCTACTCATCCTGCTTCCTTTTGCTCCTACGGCGGTGGTTATGGCGCAAGAGGAAGAGGCTGCCGTCGTTGAAGGGGAGGAAGAGCCCAAGATGGGGAAGGACGTCTTCTACAAAGAGGTTGGTGAGTTTGGGCCGATTTCGGGGCCGCCTGCGCCAACAATGGTCTACCCTGATGACTATGGAACTTATGGCGACTATCAAAGTCGGACCATTATCTGGATTGCAAATCAGCAGCATCTCTATTTCGGGAGTTTTGTTTTGGCCGTCCCGATGTTTGTCTGGGTGATGGAGCTGATCGGTATTCTACAATTTAGAAAAAACCCGAAGGTTGGGAAGAAGTTTGATGATTTGGCTCATGAGATGATGAAGATCAGTCTTACGGCTTACTCCGTAACGGCGATCTTGGGCGGAGTCCTCATTTTTTCCTTTTTGGCCTTGTATCCAGGTTTTTTTGGTTATCTCTCCAGTATTTTTAGGCCGGTCATGCATATTTACGCATTGCTTTTCATTTTAGAGAGTGGTGTGCTCTATGTCTATTATTACGGCTGGGATTCCATGAACGATGGAGATGGAAACTGGAAATACAGTCATCTCGCTTTATGCACCCTGTTGAACGCAGTGGGAATTGTTCTCATGGTGATGGCCAATACCTGGGTTAGTTTTATGATGTCTCCTGCAGGGGTTGATGCGGATGGTCACTTTCTAGGTGATATTTGGAAGGTGATGCATAACCCGCTGATGGTTCCGGTTGTGATTCATCGTATTCTGGGGAACGCCGCTTTTGGTGGTGGTGTTGTGGCAGCTTATTCTGCCTTCCGTTTCCTTTCTGCAAAAACAGCAGAGGAAAAAGCGCATTACGATTGGATGAGCTACATCGCCATGTTTATGGGGATTTTGGCTCTGATTCCGCTTCCTTTTGCGGGCTATTGGTTGATGCGTGAAATCTATGGCTATCGTCAGCAGATGGGCATTACTTTAATGGGAGGATTGTTGGCTTGGGTGTTTATTATGCAAGCCACCATGATTGCAACGCTCTTCATTACGGTAAACTACTACTTGTTTCAAGCCATGGGTCGAATGCCGGGTGCTGAACGGTACTATCCAGCCTTTAAGTTTTTGCTTGCAACCTTGGTCGTCGCGACCATTGCCTGGTTGACGCCACATACGTTTGTGATGACCCCGGCAGAGTTGAAGGCCATGGGTGGGCAACAGCATCCTATTGTCGGAAATTACGGTGTGATGTCGGCTAAAAATACCGCCATTAACACCATGATTACCGCGACCGTTGTCTGCTTCATGATCTATCAGCGTTGCAATTTTAATATTAAGGTGCCTTGGGCCTGGAAAGGGAATTTGTTTCTTGTTTTCTTGGTGGTTGCTGCAGAAGCCAATATTCTCTTTTTAGGTGTTTATGGCTACTTCATTCCTGCAAACGTGCGTATCGGACTCTCTGTTCCGCAGGTGGCTTCAACCTTGACCGTTCTTTTTGTGGGCGTCACGGTGAACCTCAAGATGTTGAAGGGTGCTGAGCCGGTTGGTGAGATTCGTTGGGGGCATATGTCGGTTCGAGGGGCCTATGCGCTCTTTATGCTTGCGGTTGCCTTTACCTGGACGATGGCCGTCATGGGTTATCTTCGGTCTTCGGTCCGTCTTCACTGGCACATCAATGAAATCCTCCGGGATAATTCCCCTTGGGCCTTTACTAACCCCTTGGGTTATGCGGGAAACATTAACTCGCTTAACGTGCTTCTGTTTTGGACGATGCTGCTCTTTGTCTTCTGGTTAAGCTCACTTGCTGCTGCCGGAAAGAAAAAGGTTGACGCAGAGGCACTTGCTGCCGCTGCCGCAGCTGGAAGTGCCGCCCCGGCGGCAAGTCATTGAGGGAGATCTGTTTGGTGCGGGTGAGCTTTTACTTGGCTTTCCCGCACCTTAAGGTGAGAGAGGGGATAGGAGAAAGTAATGTCTAAAAAAACAGTTAATTCTGGAGTTGTTATTTTTAAGGTGGCTCTTTGGTATTGTACAATTTTGGGGATTTTTGCGGCATATACCAACTGGTTGCCTCAGATTCGAGGGGATGCGCCCGAAGATGCCGTCGCAGTTGACGTTTCTTCCGTAACACCTGAAATGTTGGTGGAGATGGGGGGGCAAATTATTTATGGTTCTAATGACCCGCTTGGCATGTTATCGCGAGGGGAAGGCCCGATCGGAAAAGGGCAGTGTCCTTTGTGTCATCAGTTTTTTGAGCAGCAAACCGCAGATCGTTGTCCTAATTTGATCGCTTTGCCTAATCCTCCGGGAGATGATCCTTTGCTGAAGCTGACCGAAGAAGGTCGTTCTCATGAACGGGTCAAGGAAGCCCG
>JAADHI010000022.1 GCA_013151935.1 Candidatus Manganitrophaceae bacterium | reverse complement strand
AGCAGCTTCTGCCCTTGGTCATAATAATCCACCCTGAGTAGCGTCCAATCCTTTTGAGAGATCCAAGAGATTTTTTTGCTGTAGATACTCTCTTTTTCTTTTGGAATGCTTTCGACAACATAAGTGTCCGTTTTTCGATAGACGTCTTCTTTTAATAAGCGATGTCGATCTTCATCCAGACGACGCTGCCCCATATCGGCAAAGGTCAAATCCGAACCCAAAAAAGCATCGTTTAAATCTTGACCAGAAATGCGACGCACCATATCCAAGGCAGGAAGATACAGACGCAAATCATCCGGCTCATCAGGGTTCTCATAATCCCAAACTAAAAAAGCGACACCGCGCGAATCCGTCGGAAACTCGGTCACAAGCAACATCTTGCTATCAATGCCTTCCTCAGAGCGATAATTTTTCCAATAACGAGACACGACGATCCGCTTCATGGCGCCATCCCGTTCAATCAGCCACAGCGTCACCGTGCTTTTTTGATCGTCAATTTGATAGAGCAAAGCTCTTGATTTTTTGACGATCTCCGCTCCCGGCAAGGCACTTACCTGGGCAGAAACAGGGACACTTAGATAAAGATGTAGGGCAATAAAGAAAAAGACGGCACGACCGGGCACACTCAAATTCACGAATAATCGGACTATCGGTCGAAGAAAAAGAATAGACAAACTCCCAACATGTCAAATAAATCAGCGCATCCTTCGCAGAATACGCAAAGAAGGGCTAAGAGATTAGAAAATCTCAGGGAGAAAAAAATCTTATTTCGGTTTCTCTCCCAATAAAACCACAAAAGGGCTGGGCTCGGAAAGTTTCACCGTTTTCACTTTTTTAAATCCGCTTGTAGTCATCCATTCAGAAACTTCTTTTTCCGAATAGGCCGCACCTCCTGGGGTATGAATAAGTTGATTCACGCCAATCAAAGCAGATAAAGCGGGTCCCGTTTTTGTGCGATTGAGCATTTGATCCTGCACCAAGACCTTCCCACCCGGCTCAAGGGCATTAAATGATTTTTTGAGAATTTTGCAAACAACCTTGGGCGATTCTTGATTAAACATCGAAGAAAGCAGTACCGCATCATAGCCTTTTCCAAAGGTTTTATCAGTCAAATAATTTCCCGGACGGCGAGTAATGCGTTTTTCTAAACCAAAAGACTTCACAATTTCGCTTGTAATTTCAAGCGTTTGAGGTAAATCCAAGACCGTCGCCGAGAGCCCTTTATTTTTCTGACAAAATTTCATATCGAAAGTTCCGGGGCCGCCCGCAACATCCAACAGATGTTTGCGATCTGAAAAATCAATATCGCGCGCCAGGATATCCCCTTGCGCCAATGCGCGATAGTGCATGCCATAAATATAGTTTCTGAGTGCCTCAGGGCCTTGATCATGCGGCTTACCGACGACAGGGGCACCTTTCACTACGGCATCATATAAATCACCCCAGGCACCGTACCAACTGTCAAACATGGAAACAATTCCGCCTTGAAACTTTTTGCTGTCTTTGACCAAAAAGGTCTTTGAGAGACGCGTATTTCGGTATTTTCCTCCCGTTTGATTCAACAAACCCAGAGACACGGTTGCGATGAGGAGGATCTCTAAACCACGCTTGTCTGCCTTACATTTTGTCGCAAGTTGATTCACAGTCAAGGCCTTGTCAGACAAAAGCGTAAAAAGATCAAGCCGAACCGCGGTGTGCAAAACCTTCGACTGCCAATAGGAAGACGCAATGCCCATCACTTTCATGGGATCAAGCGCCGTCCCACTCATGGCTACTGTCTTTTTTGGCTGAACTTTTTTTTTGGCAACCTTCTTTTTCACAGTTTCTTTTTTTTTCATAAAGTCTCCTCATTTAAGATCTCTGGGGTATAAGAAAAAGCATGTAGATTCGGCCAACGATCCGTATATGCAATCTTGGTCACTGAAGCATGTGCAATTACCAGACGTTTAAAATTAAGCAAAGGCATCTCAAGTGCTGCGGCAACAATCATTCGGATCACGCCTGCGTGTGTCACCATGAGCAGTGTTTGTTCGGGATGACGGCTTACGAGTTCTGCAACCGTCGCATTGGCACGTTTCGCAAAATGATCTAAAGATTCTCCCCCCGAAGGCGTAAAATTCAGCATGTCGCCTCGCCAGGCGGTCCATTCCTCCGCATACTGCGTTTTGATCTGCTCAGCAGTCAATCCACCCCATCTTCCAAAACACCACTCCTGCAAACCCTCAACGACTTGAGGACTTAAGCCTAAAGTCTTCATGGAAATCTTCGCCGTCTCTTGAGTCCGGCAGGAGGGACTCACATACACCGCGGAAATTTTATGGGGATAGGATTCAAAGAAGGCTGACCAAGGCGCAGCCTCTCTGAGCCCCACTGTATTTAATGACGGATCTTCTATCCTATCATCGTAATAACGACTTTTGGGATAATCTGTTTTTCCGTGGCGAAGAAAAAGTACGGTGGTCGCCTTTTTTTCAGAATTGGAATGCATCGGGCTATTCGGCCCTTTGGAAAGTCATGATCGCTGCGATAAAAGAGACCCCCGCAAAAACGACAAGAATCCCGAGGCTCATCCAAAAAGGTTGCAAAAAAACACCCTCATAACACGCTCGAACGGCCTCGACCCCATAAGTCACCGGGTTAAAACGGCTGATCAATTGCATCCAAGCCGGCATAAAATCAGCGGGAACAAGGGCCGACGAAAAAAAGAGCAGGGGCAAGGTCAACATATTGCCCATTACAACCAAAGGCTCTTCCTCTTTTAGAAACATCGCCAAGGCATTGGAAATGGCCGAGAACCCCACAGCCAAAAGCAAAACAACCACCCAAATCCAAAAAAAGCCCTGACCTGATGGCATACCCGCACCAATAAGCGCAGACACAATCACCAAGAGAAAGACCTGAACAAGTACCGTAAAAGCATTATGAAGCAGACGACTTAAAACGATGGAAGAACGAAGAATCGGGGAAACCAATAATTTTTCCATTACCCCGTGACGTAAATCACGCAACAAACTCACACCCGACCAAGACGCACCAAACAAAACAGTCATGACAATCACACCGGGGGCCAAAAACTGTGTATAGTCTCCTGTCGGAAACTGAGGCAGTTCCGCAAAACCCCTGAACAGTTGTCCAAAAATGAGAAGCCAAAGCAAGGGCTGGATGAGACCGAAAAAAGTCCACATCGGCATACGCCAAGTGAGTTTTAGATATTTAAAAAAGAGATAACGTGTATCGGAAATAAAATGAAGTATCAAGTCACTCACTCTTTCCAGTTTTTATCGGAAGACTCGTCGGAGGGCCACTGAGACGAGGCATCGCTCTCCCCTTTGGGTTTGTCTTCCGAAGATTTGTCTTCCGAAGACCAATTCGCATCGCCTTGGCCCTGCCACTTTTTCCAAGGTTCATCTGGCACATTCTCGGCATCATTGCTTTCAACGGTTTTTTTTGTTTCATCAGGTTGTGTAGACTCAGGCACTTCTTCTGAGGGCGTGACTTTCGATTTTTCTACAGATTTTTTTTCTGCGGACCAGTCGCCCTGGGCTTGATCACCCCATTTTTTCCAAGGTTCCTCTTGTCCAGTACCAGAAGCGTCAGATTGATTCGATTCAGAAGCTGCCTCTGAAGCAACCTCCGCAGGATTTGATTCTAATTTTTCGGGGGTATCCTTTTCTTCAGACCAACTTCCTTGCGCCTGATCGCCCCATTTTTTCCATTCTTCGTCGCCACCTGTGTCCGAGTCATCCGACTTCTTCCACTTCTTTGCCCACTTGTTATTTTTACCACCCCATTCATCTTCTGAGGATTCACCCGCAAGCAGCCAGTTTTTTCCGGTATATTTTAAATAAACATCATCAAAAGTAGGCCGTGCAAGTAAGACTGACTTTGCCGTAAGCCCCAGGGCTTCGAGCCATTGCATGACTTTCGGCAGATAGGTCTGACCATTTTCTAAATAAAGTCTAAGAGATAAACCCTCTTGAATGACTTCTTTGAACCATTCTTTTTTACGAAAAACTTCAAGCATCGCCGTATCAACAGCCCGATCAAAAGTGAGGTGAATCGTATCTTCGCCTAAACTGTCTTTCAATTCATCAGGCGTACCGATCACCCGGATACGACCGCTGTCGAGTATACCCACACGGTTTGCCAACTGATCGACTTCATCTAAATGGTGAGTCGTCAAAAAGAGCGTCATGCCTTCTTGATTCAGACGTCTTAAATAAGCCCACAAATCCGCTCGACTCTTAGGATCCAGACCAATCGTTGGCTCATCTAAAAAAAGGAGTTTGGGTTCGTGAATCAAAGCCGTCGCGATATCCAGCCTGCGTTTCAAACCACCGGAAAGAGAACCGACCCATTGCCCACTGCGTTCACTCATGTCAAAAAGTGAAAGCAGTGCCTCCATCCGTTCTTCAATCTTTTTTTTGGGAAGGTGGTAGAGACGGCCTTGCAGTAACATATTTTCGGAGACCGTAAATGCGGGATCAACACCACTCTGTTGCCCCACATACCCAAAAGACATACGGACGGCCAAAGGATCTTGACTTACGTCATGTCCTGCAATGCGCACAGTCCCCGAAGTAGGATGTAAGAGTGTTGTCAAGATTTTGATGGTTGTGGTTTTTCCGGCACCGTTCGGCCCTAAAAAACCGAAAACCTCGCCCGCTTGTACATGCAGGGAAATGTCATCCACCGCACGCACACCACCATCAAACTCTTTAATGAGATGATCAATTTTGATCATGGAATAGGCTCAGAACGTGTGTAAACGCCTGATTTTCCGCCACTTTTCCTGAGCAATCCAATTTTGCCAAAACTGATGCCCTTGTCGATTGCCTTGCACATATCATAGATGGTCAAGGCTGCCACGCTGACTGCGGTAATCGCCTCCATCTCAACCCCTGTTTGACCAGAGGTTTTGGCCGTGCCAATCACTTCAATCGCAGCAATCTGGTCTTCTCCTGCCGGGAAGATCTTAAATCTGATATCGACACTCGTAATAAGCAGTGGATGACACATAGGGATCAAATCCGGGGTTTTTTTTGCACCCATTACGCCTGCAACCTGAGCAACCGCAAGCACATCCCCCTTTGCAATTTCTCCTTCTTCAATCCGTTTTAACGTTCCTGGTTTCATGTAGACGGTTCCGGTCGCAATCGCTTCCCGGTGTGTATCTTTCTTGCCGGAAACATCGACCATTCTGGCCCGTCCCTCTTCGTTAAAATGTGTCAATCCATCAGTCATCTTTTTCCTCCAAAATGATGAAAAAAGCTTAGCATAGGGTCTCGGAATGTGTCAATGAAGACAAGGACTATCGTCTTGGAAATAAAAACCAGGCAGGGGGTCACCCTGCCTGGTTTAGGCAGATCACCTTTTAAGGATAATGAAGATAGGGATTCATTAAAAATCACTGAACGGAAAAACTAAAAATTAACCAACAGGGATACGGCAAGCATTGTATCCGTTTTTTTATTCAGCCTCGCCCCAATGGGATCATTATCAAACTTAACTTCATAACTTGTTTTAAGAGAAAAATTTTGACTCAAAACCGTCACCATGGCAGAAACAGTATTAATATTATAATTTGTGGCATTATCAAAATCATAAAGGTATTCGAGTGACTGTGTAAATTTGTTCAAGTCTGTCAGATGAAATTCATACGCACCAAAAGCACGGCCCCGCAAAAAATTAGATGAGGTGTTATTGGTGTAGTCTTCACTCACATAATCCAAGCCCACTTCGGTTTTTAGAAAATGTTTTGGCCCATGCAATACTCTATATCCCGCGACAGGACCCACATAATATCGTGCATCAATACCTGCAAATTTATCCTTTAACCAACCAACAGAGAGTCCCGCATAAATGTGTTCAGAGAAGAGATGATCGCCACGCAATTCTGAAGCATAGCGCTCGGCGGTCTTGATGCCTTCAGTTTTACTGTTGAGCGCCGAGACCTTCCAATTTCCTTCTACTTTTTCACTGAATTTATACTTGACAATATTTTTAGCTGCAAAGGTGGAAACATTGGTGTTTCCACCAGTATTGACAGAGGAGAGCTCTCCTTCGTCGCTCCATTTTTTTTCCGCCGCACCGACTGAAACCACCTCCAGTAATAGCAGTATGACCAATAAGGGTATCATTTTTAGTAACTTCAATATTTCCTCCATTTAATATAATATTTGCAATCAAACAACATAGAAAGACCAAGGATACTTAGATTTAGAAAGAATCGAAATATCTCAAAATCTGTGTTATCTATACAGCGGCTTCTCCCTGAGGATCAAGATATTTCTATAAAAAATTGGACGCGTTGTAGGCCGTTTAATTTTTATTAGCAACCTAAATATTGCACCGATTAAGGAGATCATAAATGAACATCGAAAAAATCATCGAGAGCATGACTTTAATCATCAGCACTTACTCCCTTAAGATACTTGCGGCCCTCGCGGTCTATATTATTGGGAAGTGGATCTCGCTAAAAGCTTCAAATATTCTCGGAAAAATCCTCGAAAAAAAGCAGGTTGACCCCATACTGCTCAACTTTCTAAAAAATATGTCCTATTACACGCTATTGATTCTGGTCGTTATTGCGGCAGCGGGACAACTGGGGGTCAACACGACGTCTTTTTTGACCATCGTAGGCGCGGCAGGTTTAGCCATCGGCCTGGCATTAAAAGACTCGCTTTCAAACTTTGCCTCAGGCGTCATGCTCGCTTTTTTTAGACCCTTTCGAGAGGGCGATGTGGTCACGGCAGCCGGCACAACCGGAAAAGTCACAAGCCTCGCCATTTTTAACACGACCCTGACAACACCAGACAATCAACGGGTCATCGTTCCCAATAGTGCCATTACTGCGAACATCATCACCAATATCACCGCCAATACAACAAGACGCATTGATATGGTCATCAGCATTGGCTACAATGATGACATTAGTAAAGCCAAAACCACCATGATGCGCCTCATCGAAGCCGATTCTCGTATTCTAAAGGAGCCCGCACCGACGGTCTCACTCGTAGAACTTGCTGACAGCAGCGTCAATTTCAATGTACGCCCCTGGGTCAAGACAGAAGACTATTGGCCTGTGCGTAGCGATTTAACGGAAAAAATCAAAATAACATTTGATGAAGAAGGCATTAGTATTCCTTACCCACAACAGGACGTACATCTTTTTTCGGAAGAAGCGCAAAAACTCACCATCGTTTAGAAACGAGAAATTCAGTCAAAAAAACGGACTCCTGGGATCACCTAGATCGAATGTGATCCCAGTCAAGCTATAAAATCCCACAGGGAATCATGCTATCTTTGTATCTTATGGCCTTGATTTTTTAAATAAATTCGGTAGACTGGTAACTACACTTTATGAAAACATTCGTCGAAAAAATAGTCCGTTTCCCTTACTTAGTTATCTTTTCTATTCTGCTCATTACGTTCTTTTTCCTGACCCAAATCTTTAATATCGAACTAAAATTCGATCCAAAAGCCATTCTGCCGCAAGACGACCCCATCGTCCAACGCAACAACCGCATTGAAGAAACCTTCGGCGGCAGCCGGGTCGTGGTCATTGGCGTTCACAATAGAGATGGCAATATCTTCAATACCGAGTCCCTCGCAAAAATCAAGGCTATTACCGACGAGGTCAAACTGATCGCCGGCATCAAAGAAGAAAATGTCATCAGCATCGCGGATCGAAAAATTAAATACATCGTCGGCACCGAAGGGGAAATTGACATTACGCAACTCATGCCTGAAGTCCCCACCACCCCTGAGGGTTTGGCAGCATTGAGAAAACGTGTTTTCTCAAACGAGCTTTTTTTAGATGGCCTGGTTTCGCGTGATGGTTCGTCCGCTGCCATCGTGCTCGATTTCACTCAAAATGTCCCCCTGGATACTTTCGACGATTCGGACTTGCCCGAAGGCGCTTTTGGAGATCTCTCCGAAATGACTCAAGAGGGCGAGTGGTCAGAGGGAGCTTCGACTCAGGCCCCCGAAAAAATGGACACAGAAAAATCCGAGGGCGCTGCAGATTGGGAAAAATGGCAGGATAAAAAAGAAACCGCCGTAGAGACCTCAGAACCCGAGGAAGAAGATTGGCGAAAATGGCAAAATACAAGTTCAAATTGCGAAGCCTGGCAAATCAGTGAACCAGGCACATCCTTACGCGACTCTTACATTCACTGCCAGCTTCTAGACATTATTGACAAACAACGCGATGACAAACACAACTTCTACCTGGGTGGCATGCCCGTTGTCTTAACCTACTTTGAAGCGGATGCCTTTCAAATGCTGGTCGTGCTTTTCCCGCTCGCCGTACTCATCATCGGCATCCTGCACTACGTCGCTTTTCGCACCTGGCAAGGCCTCATCATCCCCCTCGTAACCTCTCTTTTATCTGTCGCTTGGGCCATGGGGATCATGGGCGTCACCGGAACACATTTAGATCCCTGGAATGCGATGACCCCGATACTCATCCTTGCCATTGGCGGGACATTCTGTACAGATTTTAAAACGGTACTATGAAGAATATGAGCGTTTAGGCGATAACAAAGCCGCGGTCATCGAATCGACGACTCAAGTCGGAACCGCGATGATCACTGCGGGCCTTATCGCCTCGGCAAGCTTCGCATCACTCATTACCTTTCAGCTCAAAACCTTTCAAGCCTTTGGTCTTTTCATCGCCTTTGGTGTACTGAGTGCTCTCTTTTTAGAGCTAACCTTTATTCCAGCACTGCGTACCGTGCTCAAACCCTCTAAAAAGAAAGCAAAAAAAGCCTTAAAACCAGACCTCATTGACCGTTTTTTGAGCCGTCTGGCCACAACAATCAATGATCCAAGTGGACGCAAAAAAATCCTGATCGGCGGCGTCATCTTTTTTATCGTCTCCATTTTTGGCGCGACCTTGATGAAAGTGAGTAATAGCAACCGCTCTCAATTTTTTGAGTCCACCCAACTTAGAAAAGACGACAAAGCCCTCAATGAAAAATTTGCTGGAACATCCACTTTTTACATCTTGCTTGAGGAAACAAAAAAAGGGGCACTCAAAGAACCTGAGGTTGCCTCAGCCATAAACCGACTCCAGCGCCGTCTGGAAGAGGTACAAGAAGTGGGTAAAACCGAATCCTATGTGGATTATGTCAAGCAAATGAATCAAACCATTAAAGGCGGTGATCCATCTTTTCTGAAGGTCCCTGAATCCCGTGAAGAAATCAGCCAATTCTTGTTTCTTTATTCTATTTCAGGCAACCCCGCTGACTTTGCCCGCTTGATGCGCCCCCAGCAGGACGAAGCCATCATCTGGGTTTTCATGCGAACGGATAACACTCTATTGGCAGAAACACTGATTGGCATTGTGGACGAAGCCAAGGCGACAGATTTCAACCAGCTCGGCGTCGAGGTCGGTGTTGCAGGAAGCACACCGGTTGTTGTCGCCTTGAATAAAGAGATGGTGCGCGGCAAAGCCCAAAATATGCTACAAATTACCGCCATCACTTTTTTGATGACGGCCTTTTTTAGACGCTCTTTACTCGGTGGACTTTTTGTCATCATCCCCCTCGGCCTCTCTGTATTAATTAATTTTGGGGTGATGGGCTTCACGGGTATTCACTTGGGGATCGGCACGGCGGCGATTTCAGCCATGGCCGTCGGCATTGGAGCCGATTACGAAATTTACCTCATCTTCCGTCTGCGTGAAGAAATTCGGAAACGTCGAAACGTCGCCGAAGCCGTGAGGATCACTCTGCTCACATCAGGTAAGGCCATTATTTTTGTCGCAATCGCCGTCTCATCAGGCTACGGCATGTTGGCCTTTACAGGATACTACCTCCACATGGAAGGCATCTTGGTCCCACTCGCCATGCTCACCAGTTGTTTGGGAGCCTTGGCGATCCTGCCCTCCTTGGTCCTCGTTTTTCGACCAAAATTTGTTTTCGGTGGACTTGAGCTTGACACCCCACAAAACACGAGCATCGACAGATAGCAGCAGTCTCGTAACTCCGTTCCTGACCCGCATCTCGCTTTATTTTGGATAACATGGATCAAAAATCACTCAATAAAAAAATTGCAACACTGATCGAAGAAGTCTCACACGAAGGCCAACACCCTGGGATCGTGCGTGAACTCATCATCACCGCCCTCCGTCTTTCAGAAAACCATGTCACAGAAAATGATATCCAAATCATTAATACCGCCCTCAAAGAGATGCGCTACGGCATTAAATTTTTCACCCCTTACCGGGACATCAGAAAAATCAGTATATTTGGTTCTGCACGCACACATCCCAATCAAGAAACCTACAAATATTCCGCTGAGTTTTCCCGGCAAATGGTCAAAAAAGGCTTCATGGTTATTACGGGGGCGGGAGCAGGGATCATGCAAGCCGCGCAAGAAGGTGCAGGGCGTCAAAACAGCTTTGGCATCAATATCCTCCTGCCCTTCGAACAAAGTGCCAATGCGTTTATCGAAAACGATCCGAAGCTCATGACCTTTAAATATTTTTTTACACGTAAACTTTTTTTTGTAAAAGAAGCAGATGCCATCGCCCTCTTCCCCGGTGGCTTCGGCACCCACGACGAAGGCTTTGAATCTTTAACCTTGCTGCAAACAGGAAAAACCGAACCCATGCCCATCGTTTTCATTGACGTGCCCGGCGGGACTTACTGGCGCTCCTGGCTCAATTACGTCAAAGAAGAACTCCTGGGACAAGAGCTCATCTCTCCAGAAGACCTCTCCCTTTTTAAAGTGACCGACAAAATTGATGTGGCTGTTGATGAAATTACAAATTTCTATCACAATTATAATTCAAGTTGTTTTATGAAAGACCGCACCATCATCCGTCTACATCATCCCGTCGAGGACATTTTTCTTGAGCAACTCAATGATCATTTTTCAGATATCATCCTTCGCGGCAAAATAGAGAAAACAGAAACCCTGCCCGAAGAATGCTGCGAACCGCAGCAAAATACCCTTCATCGAATTTTGTTCAATTTTAATCAAAAGAGTTTTGGACGCTACAGACAAATGATCAACATGATCAACAAATATCATCCACACACCGTATAAAAATCCATTGGAAAATCCATGAAAAAGTCAGTCACCATTTTTGCACCAGCTTCCGTTGGAAACCTTGGTCCCGGTTTTGATGTGCTTGGCATGGCCCTCTCTGGCATGGGTGATACCCTCCGTGCAGAAATACGGAAGGAACCCGGCATTGTCATCAAAAAAATTACCGGAGACAAAGGCCAACTCCCCTCAGACGCAAGAGAAAACACCGCAGGGATCGCAGCACAAGCCGTGCTCACCCATCTCAAAATAAAAGACGGAATAAGCCTTAGCCTGCATAAAGAAATTCCAGGAACCGGGCTGGGCAGTAGCGCCGCCAGTGCCGTGGCGGGAGCCTATGCAGCCAATCTCTTATTTGACGCGCCCCTTTCGAAATTAGAACTCATCCCCCTTGCGGCCGTCGCCGAAGAAAAAGTCAGCGGGGGTTTTTTTCTGGATAACGTCGGCCCTTCATTCTTGGGTGGGGTCACTTGGAACAACCCTTTCAGCAAAGAAGTCGTGAGACTGGGCGCCATCGAAAATGCCGTCATTGTGATCGTAACCCCTAATTTCCGCGTTTTAACAAAAGACTCACGCGAGGTCTTGCCAGAATCGGTTCCCATGGCCGACTTTATCGCCAATATGTCACAGACCAGCATGATCTCATGGGCCGTGTCTCAAAAAGACTTAAAGCGCTTTGGAGAATCTATCCAAGATCACATTATCGAACCCGCACGCGCACCACTGATCAAGGGTTTTGACGATGTCAAAAATGCCGCACTCAGCACAGGTGCACTGGGATGTTCTATTTCGGGTGCAGGCTCTGCAATATTTGCCGTGGCTGAGGATAAAATCCAGGGGGAGAAAATTGCGCTGGCAATGAAAACCGCCTTTGCGAGACATGACATTGATTCCGAAATCCGAATCACCACAATGGATCTTGAAGGGGCGCGGGAAATTCAATCGTAATAAAAGTACTGCAACTTTAAAGTAATTTAGGGTATAAAGAAAACCACCTTAACCCACAAACAACGAAAGAACCTTACATATGGCATTAGGCACCACACTCACCCGATTTCTAATTGAAGAACAACGCAAATATCCTGGGGCTTCAGGAGAATTCACCAGCCTGCTCTCAGGCATTGCCACGGCCGGAAAAGTCATCTCCCGTGAGGTGAATAAGGCCGGGCTCATCGATATCTTAGGCTACAAGGGCAAAAAAAATGTCCACGGGGAAGACGTTCAGAAACTGGATGACTACGCCAATGCCATCTTTATCCAAACCCTCTGCCATATTGGACATTTGGCGGGCATCGCCTCAGAAGAAATGGAGGATATCTATCACATCCCCGAAGACTGCCCCATCGGGAACTACGTCTTTTTGATGGACCCGCTTGATGGCTCGTCCAATATCGACGTCAATATCAGCATCGGGTCAATCTTTTCCATTTATCGCAGGGAAAGCAAAGGCAAGAAGGCGACAATGGCCGACTTTCTTCAACCGGGCCGTAAACTCGTTGCAGCAGGGTATCTCATCTATGGTTCAAGCACCATGCTGGTCTACAGCACCGGTCACGGCGTGCACGGATTTACACTCGACCCCAGCATCGGAGAATTTATCCTTTCTCACGAAAAAATACAAACCCCTAAACAAGGGAAAATATATAGCATCAATGAAGCCTATCGAAGTAACTGGACGGAAAACATCGGGGCCTATGTAGACGCGGCCAGAAAAGAAAACAAAACTGCACGTTACGTGGGCTCACTCGTCGCTGACTTTCATCGCAATCTTTTAAAGGGAGGCATTTTTCTCTACCCTGCGGACAAAAAAAACCCGGATGGGAAATTGAGACTGCTTTATGAAGCCGCCCCACTCGCTTTTATTGTAGAACAAGCTGGGGGACGGGCCAGCACCGGGAAAATTCCACTGCTTGATGTCATACCCGAAAAAATTCATCACCGCGTCCCGCTCATTATCGGCAGCGAAGAAGATGTGTTGATGGCAGAAAAATGCATCTCAAAAATTGACAAGTGATTGAAAATGTTTTATATCTTCCCTCCTTCGATCCATAAAAAATTCTAGATGGGGCTGTAGCTCAATTGGGAGAGCGCCTGGTTCGCAATCAGGAGGTAGGGGGTTCAATCCCCCCCAGCTCCACCAAATAAAAATCGCCATTTAGACAATATTCACCCCATCCCGAAGACTTTCCGGATCATTTTGGATGATGCCTTCTTTGCTTATTTCCCATTGAACACCTCCTCTATGATTGATCACTCAATCTTAAGAATGTGTCCACTAAAAGCTACCACCTCATCGCCCCTACGGCTGGTAATTTAGCCCGAAAAGGTGGTAGCTTTGCCCTGAAACGGCGGGAATTTCCCGAAATATACGTTTCTTTTCTCAGGCAAATACCACAATAGAGAACTTATTATGAACGATATACCTCGTCAGTTTCGTCATCTGCTTGCGCTTACAATAGAAACTCAAAGCAATCCCTTACAGATCATCACACTGAAAAGATGAACAAAAAAACACTCTCCGGAAAATACGAACTCAAACGAGAAATTGGTCGTGGTGGCATGGGTGTCATTCATGAGGCACTGCACGGCACACTCAATCGTACGGTTGCCATTAAGGTTCTTCACGCCCAGTATACGGGAGATCCTGCCTTTTTGAAGCGATTCCAGCGTGAAGCCAGAGCCATGGCACGACTGGACCACCCAAATATCATTCGTGTCTTTGATGTCGGTGAAGATGATGGTCTCCATTATATTGTAATGGAGTATTTTTTTGGGAAAGATCTCAAAGAAATCATCTTAGAAAGAGGAATAATTCCTCAACAAGAAACCCTCGCCATTGCACTTCAAATTACGAGAGCCCTTTCTTATGCACATGCACATGGCATTATTCATCGCGATATTAAACCCGGGAACATCATGGTCAATAAAGCGGGCCTTGTCAAAATAGCTGATTTTGGTATCGCCGCAGCGACGGATGAAGCATCCGTTACGCTCACAGGACATGTGATCGGCACACCTAAATACATGTCTGTCGAACAAGCACGGGGAGAAAACCTCGACAGCCGGAGTGATCTCTACTCTCTTGGCATGGTTGTTTATGAAATGCTAACAGGACGGACCTCTTTTTCGGGCATTTCGGAAATGGCCATTTTGGGGAAACTCGTTTATGAAAAGAACGAATATGACCTTACATTTCAAGCCCATATTTTGCCTTCCATTCAGAACCTTGTCAGCACCTTGCTGAAGAAAGACAAAGACGAGCGTGTTTCCGATACCACAACCCTCCTTAACCTACTCAATAAGGCGTCCTCTGAACTCAAGACAAAAATAAGCGAGTCCGAAACAATTGAAGAAATCCTTGTCCCTGAACTCCCCTTGAGCGGGCCAGCAAAGCGCACAGAAAGAAAACCTGCTGAAGATGCGGAAGATTCCTTTGAAACCGTAATGTTCAATAAGACGCCACCAGAAATCAGTCACCTTCCCCCACCTTCTTCAGATATTTATCGTGAGACCTCTGAGCAAAGGCCATCTGAAGGATCTGAACAACTCAAAGCAAAACAATCAAAAATCCCTTTTACAGAAAAACCGCCTCCAAGCTTTAATTGGACACGTGTCATCCTCGTTATTGCAGGTCTCGCGCTCCTCTTTGCAGGTTTTGGCTATTATCTTTCTGTGATGGATGGGGCGTTTCAAGCGCCTCCGGCTCCTTCTTCCTTAGATCAGATCAAGCGTATTCAGAAATCAATTCGGGCCATGCAAACAAAATTGACACAGTCCCATAAAGAAGCGGACGCAAACAACGCCCCGCGCTGGGCAAAAGATCTGTATGGAGAAGCCTTTGACTTAGAAAATCGAGGTGAAAAACAACTCGATAAAGCGGATGAATTTATAAAAACCGAGCAATTTTCAGAGGCAAAAACCAGATTGGAAAATACCTTGCGCCTCTTTAGCGCATCCCATGAGGGTTTTGTGAATGCAAAGGACCTTGCACAAAAGAGCATTATTCAATCCGAAAAATTGAAGGCGGAAAAAGAAAAACAATTGAAAGCACGTGCGAGAACCGAAGGTCTCAAACGGGAACGTTTGAAAGCTGAGGCTGAGGCTGAGCGGCGAAAACAAGAAGCGCTCGCACGGGCAGAACAGGAAAAATTAAAACAAGTACAAATCAAGGCAGAAACCCAACGAAAAAAAGAAGAAACACAAGCACGCCTGGAAGCAGAAAAACAAGCTGAAGCCGAACGTCAACAGCTGGCACAAGAAGAAGCAAAAGCCAAAGAAAAGGCAAAAGCTAAAAAAGAAGAAGAAGCACGATCCTCAGCAGCAATGGATACAAAATATTTAGGCAATCACTTGGCAGAACTCAAGGCGGCTTACGAGAAAAAAGACCTTGCGCAGCTTGAGGCACTCACTCAATTGTCTGAAAAGCGAGCGCAATTCCTCAAACAAATTTTTGATCATTATAAAAGAATTCAAGTCGCCATTACAGATCTTGCCGTGTTTGGAAATGAAGCCAAGGCGATCATTTCGATTAAAGAACTGACTGCGCTTGATGGAAACCGTGTGTTTCCTTCCTCAAGCTGGAAAGATGCGCAACTGAGCTTCAAAAAAGCAGAAGGCCAGTGGGGGAAGGGCAGGTGGTAATTCGTGTTTGAATTCAAAGTTTTTTTAAACAAACAATTGCTGCAAAGGACTGTTCTGAGCAAGCCTCACATCACAGTTGGACGATCCCTCCAAAACGACATCGTGCTTCAGGACAAACATGTTTCCCGGCTTCATTTTGTGCTTCGAAAAAGCGGTGAATCATTTCTTATTGAGAACAAAAGTCTCAACGGACTCTTGCTCAATGGGAAAAAAATAGAGGGTCTTGTTGACCTCCCCAAAAAATGTGAAATTACAGTGCTTCCTTTTATCATTCATGCCACTGAGCACGGCGAGGACAACACCCTGCCCATTTCAATAGAGAAACTTTCAACGATTAGCGATCCGGAAACTTTGAAGATTTCTTCTACCACAGCACCCATGACAATCACGACCCATTTCGGCACACTTGTCGGCGAAAGTCCGGCGATGCAACAACTTTACCAGCGCATTACCGACGTCGCACCGAGTCGGGCGACAGTTCTAATTCGTGGCGAACATGGTACGGGTAAAGAACTGGTTGCGAAGGCGATTCACCAGCTTAGTCCTCGACATGACTCACCCATGATCATTGTCAATTGTGCGGCCTTGCCGATTGATCTCATCGAAAGCGAACTCTTTGGTTATGAAAAAGGAGCCTTTACCGGGGCAATGGTGTCTCACAAAGGAAAGGTCGAAGAAGCCGAAGGCGGCACCCTTTTTTTAGATGAAATCGGCGAGCTTTCTTCTGTCGCGCAAGCCAAAATACTGCGCTTTCTGCAAGATCACAGTTATATGCACCTTGGCAGCGGAAAGGAAATGAAGGCCGATGTTCGCATTGTCGCCGCTACCAACAAAAACCTGGAAAAAGCCATGCAGAATGGCAGTTTTCGCGCGGATCTCTATTATCGTCTTAAAGTGCTTGAAATGATGATTCCACCATTGCGGGAACATCCCGAAGACATCCACATGTTATGTACCCATTTTCTCGAAAAATTCGCAGAAGAACTCAATCTCGCGCCCCCTCCCCAACCCTCACCAGAACTCCTTCAATACTTCCAGACCGAACAATGGCAGGGCAATATACGCCAACTGGAGAATTGCCTCTACGGAGCCCTCGTTTACGCGCATCCGCCCTACTTACTCACGAAAGATGACTTTCCAGACGAAGCACCGACCTTCTCGCATGACGACGATGACCCCTCTTTCGACAAAATCTCGAAACAATTGCTCTTGCAAACCCTTGAAAACCAGGGTTGGGATACGACAAAAGCAGCAGACAAACTCAAGGTGAGTCGTGGCACGATTTATTACCGTCTGAAGAAATACGGGGTTGATCTCAGAAAGATGATCCAGTAAGAGAATAAGACCTGCTTTACATTGTTTTTTGAAGTTTGTTTTAAATTTTTGAAATGCATTTCAAAAATTTAAAACAAACTTACAGCGATCCGCTATTGCCTCAAAAATGAAGTATTCTATTTATCAATAGTTTAGTACCCATTTCCCCTAAAAAAAGCGGCAAGACATTCTGGCATATGAAATGCATTTTCTGTAGGTGCAGTTGTGACCTACGAACACAAACAAACAGAATGGGCATCGAATGCTTCCAACACTCTGGAGTAGAATCAAACAAAGCTTTTTCAAAAGCTCTGCACAAGCACGGCCGCATGGCGTGGGTTTGACAGATATCGGTAAGAAACGAAGTAGAAATGAAGATGCCATCCTTGTTTCCGACGACCTTCAGCTTTATCTGGTGGCGGATGGCATCGGTGGGCGAGCCAATGGCGATATCGCAAGTAAGCTCGCAATTGAAAGCATCGCAAATCGATTTTCCGCAGCGCACAATAAAGACGCTGCTTCCTTGATCGAAGACGCGGCAGATGAGGCCAATCGACGAATCTACACACAATCACAAATAAAGAACACACAAGTGGAAGACACTCTTACCTTGGAGGAAACAAGGAGAAAGCCGATGGGCACAACCCTTGTTGCACTTGCCATTGATGGCGAAAAGGCAATCATTGCCCATGCCGGAGACAGTCGCGCCTACCGTCTGCGCAAACATCACTTAGAACGGCTCACACGGGATCACTCCTTAGCTGAATTCAAAACAGATGACAGCATGCCCTCTGCCCCGCTGAACCCCCGATTCAAAAATGTCATCACACGCGCATTGGGTATCGAATCAGAGGTGGAAATGGAAATTCGGCGGGAAATATTAAATCAGGGAGATCTCTTATTACTTTGCTCCGACGGACTGACGCATATGGTCTCCGACCAGGAGATTGAAACCATTCTTACAAAAAACAAAACAGAAGCATCACGCTGTCAGGACTTGGTCGATACAGCCAATCATTACGGCGGCAAAGACAATATTTCCTGCGTTCTCGTTCGATACGAATAGCCAAATACCTGTTTATGTTTAGATTTTTCAGGGACACCCCCCATCTGAGGGGATTGACATTTCACAAGCCATCTCTTAGCATCCTCTTGTTTATTACCTTTTAAAAAAGTTTCTTAGTTTCATAGGAGTGTCCGTTATTTCACGTAAAACAAGTACGACTTTTCTTTTTCTCCTTTCGTTTTATGCTTTTATTTTACTGCCTTTAACACCCCTTTGGGCACAGCCTTTTGAGCTGTCTGAAGACACCGACATTTTCGCCCCACTCATCCGACACCAGCCCCTTGAAGAAGCCTTGCAAAGCGGAGGAGCCTATAAAATCGAAGCCAGAGTCAGTGATAACATCGGCGTCAGCGAAGTCATCCTCTATTACCGCACATACGGGAACGAACCTTATTCCAGCATCAACATGGAAAGCATTTGGCAGGGGGACTACAGTGCCGTCATCCCCAAAGAAGACATCGCCGAACCCGGCCTCGAATACTACATCCAAGCCAGCGATCTCAATGGAAACACCTCCCAACACGCCTTTCCTTTTTCTCCGCTCAGGATCGAGGTTGTTGTCGCTTCAAAAGATGGAATAGAGGAAGAGATCGTTACTGAGCCGATCCCTACCGAAAGAGAAGATACGATTCTCGCGAATGAAATCCTGCCAGTCGAAAGAGAACCCTTTGCCCTCAGCACCGAAAAGCCGCTTGCGCCTCAAACAATCCCAGAGAAAAAACCCTGGTATAAAAAGTGGTGGGTTTGGACGATTGCCTTGGCCGTGGTCGGTGGTGTTGCTGCTGGCTCTGGAGGTGGCGGGGGTGGTGGTGCGGGCGCACCCACGACGGGTTCTATTGATGTCTCGGGACCAGTCCCGTAAGGGACCGTGATCTTATCAGATTCAATTATTCAAATGATTCAAGTTGGGAAATTTTAATGTTGTGCATCCGGTCTTTCGTATTGAGATATCTGCTTCTTTCGGGTTTTGTGCTACTGACAACATCATTTTTTCTTTCTGGATGCTCAGATGGCAAGAACAACTCTGTGGCGGGATCAATTGGCCCTAAACGAAATTTCTCTACTTCAGTCCCTGCATCGTTTCAAAAACACCGGACCGGTTTAAATATCGTTGCAGAGCTATTGATTGATGGCGGTGCGCCAATCCCCCTCACAGTTGATCTTGAAAATAATATTGTGACAGGACCACGTATCGAAGGGCTTGCCCCCGGTTTGCACACACTCATCATAAATTACTACCTCGACGGCATACTAATTGCCACAGCGACCACTAACGCGGAAGTTGTTGTCGGGCAAACAACAAACATTTCGCCTCTCAGCTTCCAAGTTAATGAAGACCTTGATGGAGATAGTATTATTGGCATCGAGGAAGTTCTCTCTAGCAGCAATCCGAATGATGGCAATTCACAACCGCCTTTTCTATTCGCATTCGACGATGGAGTAAATGGCAATGAACTCTGGAAAAGTGACGGTACCACAGCAGGAACGGTTTTTGTCAAAGATATTAAAGCTGGCACAGAAAGTAGTTCTCCTTCCGGCTTCACTTATATAAATGGCGTATTTTTTTTCCACGCTGATGATGCATTCAGTGGCAAGGAACTTTGGAAAAGTGACGGCACCGCGGCGGGAACGGTTCTTGTCAAGGACATCGAACCCGGCACGAATGGCAGCTCTCCTCGTGATCTCATTAATGTAAACGGGACACTCTTATTTAAAGCGAATGACGTGCTTGGTGGCACTCAGGTCTGGAAAAGTGACGGCACCGCGGCGGGAACAGTTCTTGTCAAGGACATTACCAGCCCGAGTGACAGATCTCCTGAAGATTTTACCAATGTAAATGGAACACTTTTCTTTAGTGCCGATGATGGGAGCAATGGGTTTGAACTCTGGAAAAGTGACGGTACTGCGGAAGGAACAATCCTTGTCAAAAACATCAACTCCGCCGGGGATGATGGATTTCCAGTCGGTCTCACTGATGTAAACGGGACACTCTTCTTTAGCGCAAATGATGGAATTAACGGGACTGAGCTCTGGAAAAGTGATGGCACCGAGACAGGGACAGTTTTACTCAAAGATATCAATGTTAGCACAAGCAGTAATCCGTCAAATCTCACTAATGTAAACGGGACACTCTTCTTTAGCGCTGATGATGGAATTAACGGAACTGAGCTCTGGAAAAGTGATGGCACCACAGCAGGGACTGTTTTACTCAAAGACATAAATGTTAGCACAAGCAGTAATCCGTCGAATCTCACTGATGTAAACGGGACACTCTTCTTTAGTGCAAATGACGGCATCAATAGCACTGAGCTCTGGAAAAGTGATGGCTCTGTGGCAGGAACGGTTCTTGTCAAAAACATCAACCGCCTTGCATCGTTTGCAGCTAGCTTTCCTTCAGATCTCACCAATGTAAACGGGACACTCTTTTTTAGCGCAAATGACGGGATCAACAGCACTGAGCTCTGGAAAAGTGACGGTACCGCGACAGGAACGATCCTCGTTAAAAACATACATTTGTATCGCGATTCCGCCATCACGATATTAAACCCCCTTTTAGGCTTGAAAGGGGGTCTTGTTCTATTTGCGGACGATGGTTTTTATGGAAGGGAACTCTGGAGGAGTGATGG
>JAADHI010000132.1 GCA_013151935.1 Candidatus Manganitrophaceae bacterium | reverse complement strand
CTCCGGAAAGACTACTCTGCCATTTGGGAAGGTTTTTTTCCCGATGTTACTGCGGAGTCCCTTTACAAATATCACATTCGTTCCAAATATCATGACCGCCCACTCGAAAAAGGTGATCCCTTTGCCTTTTCTTGGGAGGAGCCACCCAAAACAGCCGCCATTGCGACACATCTTGATTATGATTGGAACGATGAAAGCTGGATGGGGAAACGTGCCAAGCACAATGCGCTAGATGCACCCATGTCGATTTATGAGCTTCATCTGGGTTCGTGGAAACGAAAACCCCAGGAGGGCAATCGTTTTCTCACTTACCGGGAATTGGCAGAAACCCTCGTGCCTTATTTGCTTGAAATGGCATTTACCCACGTCGAGTTTCTTCCCTTGATGGAACACCCTTTTTACGGCTCTTGGGGGTATCAAGTCACCGGATATTTTGCACCCAGCCGTCGTTTTGGTTCCCCGCAGGATCTCATGTTTCTAATCGACACCCTCCATCAAAATGATATTGCTGTGATTTTAGATTGGGTTCCCGCCCATTTTCCAAATGACAAACATGGCTTGGCCGAGTTTGACGGTGCGCCTTTATTTGAGTATGCCGATCCGCAAAAAGGTTTTCATCCCGATTGGAACACCTGCATCTTTGATTTTGGACGTCATGAGGTTCAGTCTTTTTTGATGAGCAGCGCTTGTTTTTGGCTGGATAAATATCACTTAGACGGCCTGAGAATTGATGCTGTGGCCTCCATGCTCTATCTGGATTATTCTCGAAAAGCAGGAGAGTGGACACCGAATCAATACGGGGGACGGGAAAACCTGGAAGCCCTGGCCTTGATTAAAAAATTAAACGAAACGATTTATTTGAATTTCCCCGATGTGCAGGTTATTGCGGAGGAATCGACCGCTTGGCCCATGGTTTCTCGACCCACTTATTTGGGGGGCTTGGGTTTTGGCATGAAATGGAAGATGGGTTGGATGCACGACACGCTTTCTTATTTGGGAAAAGATGCGATCTATCGAAAGTTTGAACATCACCAATTAACCTTTAGCATTGACTATGCTTTCTCTGAAAATTTTGTATTGCCCCTTTCTCATGATGAAGTCGTTCATGGCAAAGGGGCTTTAATCGATCGAATGCCGGGAAATGACTGGGAACAGTTTGCACAACTGCGTTTATTGTATGGCTACATGTACGGTCATCCCGGCAAAAAATTACTTTTTATGGGATGTGAATTTGCACAGCGCCGAGAATGGGATCACGAAAGCAGTCTGGACTGGCACTTATTGGAATACAGTGCCCACAGAGGGATTCAGCGCTGGGTGAAAGACTTAAATCATTTGTATCGCTCTGAGGCGGCGCTTCATCAAGAAGACTTCAGTGCAGCGGGTTTTGAATGGATCGACTGTTCGGATCGTAATCAAAGTGTGCTCGCATTTTTGCGTAAATCCCATGCCTCCTCTGATGTTTTTGTTTTTATTTGTCACTTTACGCCTGAGCTTCGTCATGATTATCGCATCGGCGTTCCTTTTTCGGGAAGTTGGCAGGAGGTGCTTAATAGTGATTCTGCCTATTATGGTGGGAGCGGTGCCGGCAATTTAGGCAGTGTCGAAGCCGAACCCGTGCGCACACATGGCCGATCCGACTCTATCGTGCTCACATTGCCACCGTTCTCCGTGTTGGTGTTAAGACGTGGTGCCTTAAATGAGTAAGGTGGCAATTATTGGCGCGGGACAGGGTGGAACCTCTCTCCTTGAAATTTTTCATAAAGACCCCCTGGTTCAAATTATTGGTATTTCTGACATCGACAAAAATGCGCCGGGGATCCGGCTTGCACGAAAACTTCGCATTCCTGTGACAAAAGATTACAAACGGCTTTTGAAATCAAAAGAGGCCGACTTGGTGGTCGATGTGACGGGAAACCCCTTGATTGAAGAAGCGCTCCAGGCGGCTCGTCGTCCGGGCATGTCTATTATCGGGGGGCATTCTGCAAAATTTATGTGGCAGCTCATTGATGAACGCATCCGTAGCAAAGAAAAAATCGAAAAACATTTGTTGGAGTATCAGTCTCTCTACCGTTTGTATGTCAAAGAAGTGGAGTTGGCGATTGCAAAAGAGCGAACACGCATTGCCTACGATATCCATGATGGTTTGGTGCAAACCCTTGCAGGTTTGAACTACCACATCGAATATTGTATCGACCAAATCGAAAAAGACCCGAAAAGCGCGGCGGGTGCGATTCAAAAAACACAAAAATTACTGAAAGAAGCCATTGCGGAGGCGCGTGAGGTCGTCTTTAATCTACGTCCGATTTATCTTGATCGCTCTGGTTTGTACATCGCTTTAAGCAAGTATATGAAAACCTATCAAAAACAGTACAAAATTAAGACCCACCTCAAAACAAGTGGGAGTGAATCGGTTATTTTACCTGAAGCCAAGGTTTTTATTTTTCGGATTATTCTGGAGGCACTGGCCAATGTGCAAAAACATGCAGAGGCCACGGAAGTCACCGTGAAGGTGATTACAAAAAAAGGTGTACTCACGGCGGCCATCATTGATAATGGCGCAGGGTTTAAGGCCAAAAAAAATAAAAAGGACAAACAAACTTCTTTTGGTTTGGAAGCAATTTCAGAACGCGCTCGCCTCTTAGGTGGTGAAGCGACGATCAAAAGTCATCTTGGTTTAGGTACAACGGTTTCGATTGAAATTCCCTTACCTGAAGCGGCGGTATAATGAAAATTAGGCTTTTAATCACGGATGATCATCGCGTCGTACGGGAAGGTCTTGGTGCGATTTTGAAAACCAAGGCCGGTATCGATCTTGTGGGAGAAGCAACCCATGGATTGGAAGCGATACAAATGGCGGCTGATTTGAAACCCGATGTGATCTTAATGGATATTTCAATGCCGAAAATGAATGGTATTCTGGCCACCCAACTGATCAAAGAAAAATCCCCTGAAATCGGGATCATTGCACTGACCATGCACGATGATGATGCCACGATTTTTGAGCTGATCCGGGCGGGGGTGGATGGCTATTTGTTAAAAGATGCGGATTCTGACACCATTGTCAATGCCATTATGACGGTGCATCGGGGTGAATCCATTATCGATCCTCAGATTACAAAAAAAATACTGAGCGAGTTGAGGCAACAACGTCCCAGGCGTCGCTCGGAAAACCCTCAGGAAAATAGATATCATTTGAGTCATCGAGAAATAGAAGTGCTGAAAAAAGTGGCGGGGGGGAAATCGAATAAAGAGATTGCAAATGAACTCGACCTCAGTGAAAAAACGATCAAAAATCATCTGCACAATATTTTTTCAAAAATGAAAGTGGACGACCGAACCAAGGCGGCCCTAAAGGGCATACAAGAAGGGATCATCGATTTAGACGACAGCCTCGCACAGCTTTCTTAATCGAATGATCCCCTCTTTGTCGCCCTGTCACAGTCTAGCCGTGAAAAGACACGCCTTTTTTTGAGGCATGGACTTCAAGGTCTTTTGCAATCAATTGGTCTTGTTCCTCCTGAAAGCGGATAATAATACGGTCGTTGACATGGATTTTTTTGAGGAGTGATTCATTTATCACAAAATGAAGGGTTTCCTGGGTTTCAGCATCCATTAAGGCCATTGTTCCCTTAATGGGATCCACGCTTAAGACAACTCCCATGTGTTTTTCAGGGCCCAAGTTGGAGCAAGCTGAGGCCACAACCGGGGCCAAAACGAAAAGACCCAAAATTGCCAGAAACGAAATACCTTTTTTTATGTTCGTGATCTGTTTCATCTTCTATTTCCTCCTTAGATAGTCTAGTGATCCTAAGCGCTTGTTCTTTCTAAGTCAATGAAGGGGTGCTGAGTCAGCATTTTTCTCGAAGGCGGGGCTTCTGTTCTCCTTTATTGAGATAAAGGCAAGGCCTCGTCGATGAGCATGATGGGGATGTCATCACGAATGGGATAAAGGACCTGACAGGCCTCACAAGCCAGTCCGTCTTTTTTGTTATTCAAATGGATGTCGCCCTTGCATTTTGGACAGGCCAAAATATTAAGTAGTTCTTCACTGAGTGCCATTTTTTGATCTCCTATTTTAAAATCCAATCGATTGCATCGCTGAGATTTTCAGCCACCGCACCGGGGGATTTTCCTAAACGTTCTAATTTTTTCAGAGTTTGAGTGCCTTCTCCCGTTTTGACCAAAATACTGGTGGCGATTTCTTCTGGAGCGAGGGCCTTGGCTAATTCAAGATCCGAGCTTTTATCTCCCACGACATAAGACCCTGAAAAATCAATGCTGTGATCTAATAGCGCTTGTCGGATCATGCCGCCTGCGGGTTTGCGGCAGTTACAGGCTGCAAAATCTGGATGATGCACGCAAGTGTAGATTCCATTGAGATAAGCTCCTTTTTTTGCCAGTAATCGTTGCAAATATAAATGCAAATGCCCGACGAAGGATTCGGGGAAAAACCCACGGGCCACCCCCGACTGATTTGTGACGAGGATGACGGGAATGCCTTTTTTATTCAATCGTGTGATGGCGGCGGCAGTCCCGGGAAAGAGCGTAAAACGGTCTATGGTGTCGATATAACCCGTGTCTGGATTGATGGTGCCATCTCGGTCTAAGAAAACGGCCGCCTTTTTTTTGTGTGTTTGAGATAATTGGTGGGTCGCGGCTGTAAAAACAGTCTCGACTGAAAGCCCCGTCATGCATGGATGATCAATGGGGCAATGGCGATGGCGGCAGGGTGCACAATCCACTTTATTTTGTACCATAAGATCAAAAGGCCCTGCCGAAAAAGTGGCCGCAGCGTTTGTCGGGCCAAAGAGGGCAATCTGCGGTACGGAGAGTGCCGATGCGATATGCATGGGGCCCGAGTCATTTGAGATAAAGAGATGACATGTTTTGATGCAGGCCATCAATTGCCGGACCGTTGTTTTACCGGACAAAATAAAGGCTGGATGTTTCATTTGTTTTAGGATTGTTTCAGCGACTTCAATTTCTGATCGTGCCCCAAAAATAAGGATTTTGGCCTGTTTTTCTTCGATCAATTGATCCGCGAGTGCCGCAAAATACTGAGGAAGCCAGCGTTTTGCCGTACCATAGGCGGCCCCAGGATTGAATCCAATTAAGGGGCCTTCTCCATCGGGCACACCCAAAGACTTCAAAAAATCACGGGCCGCTTGGCGCTCTTGCGAGGAGACCACAAGATAAGGTGGGCATTTTTCTTCCGCACTGATGCTGTCCCCTTCGGCATCCACGAGCCCCATGAGGGCCAGATAGGCATCGCTGCGATGTGGGGCGGGATTTTTCTTTCTGATGCTCCGTGTGAGCAAAAACTTTCTCCCGTCCGTCGCATAACCCACACGATTGGGAATTCCTGCAAAAAAGGCAAGCAGGGCGGCTTCAAGTGCATTTTGAAGCAAAAAAGCCATATCAAATTGTTCGTATTTAAGCTCACGACTCAAACGCCAAAGCCCGGAAAAACCGCGATGGCGTCCGAGGTCTTCGTAAGTCATAACGCGGTCGATGTCGGGATGCTGCTCAAATAGCGCCGCGATGGCGGGTTTGGCGAGTAGAACGATTTCTGCGCTTTCATAAAAACGGCGCAGCGCCGTTAAGCTCGGTGTTGCCATCACAGCATCGCCAATCCAATTGGGTGCGCGTACTAATATTTTTTGGATGGGTCTTGAAATCAATGGTTCTTCCTTGGGGCTTCTTCGGGCTGTGTTTTCCAGCGGCGGTGTAGCCAAAGCCAATGATCAGGGTATTGTCGCACATAAGACTCAATCTTTTTTGTAAACAGGGTGGTGATTTCAATCATATCTTGTTTGAGTCGACCCGTTTTGGGGAGGGGAATGGGTTTTTCGATAATAAGCTGGTGACCGCCTTTTTTTCGGACGATAAACATGGGAAGCACGGGGGCTCCCGTGCGCAGGGCGATGGTGGCTAAGGCTTTATTAGTTGACGCGAGTCGTCCAAAAAAATCCACAAAGATGCCTTTGTTGCGACCCACATCCTGATCCAGTAAAAACCCGATGGATTTTCCTTTTCTAAGCAACTTTATGATTTCGCCCGTCTCTGTGCGTTTGTTGAGGACCTCATTGCCAAAACGCTCTCGCATGGTCTGAAGTTTTTGATCAAGCAAGGGATTATTGACGGGACGCACAATCACATACATTGGCGCACCTGCCACACCCAAGACGAGCGGAATCCATTCCCAACTTCCAAAATGTGCACCCAGTAGAATGACCCCTTTATTTTCTTTGAGCGCAGCTTTGTAATATTTGAGGCCAATGATTTCACATCCTGCACTGATTTGTTCCGCGGTCATATCGCCAAGACGGATAGCTTCAATACCGGAGCGACCGATGTTTTCATAGACGCCGAGTAGAATCTTTGAGAGTTCTGCTTCGCTTTTATCTTTAAAAGAAGGACGTAAGTTGCCAAGTGCGATCAAACGATGTTTTTTATCAAAACGATGCAGAAGGCGACCTAAACCCGCGCCGAGTGTGACGGCCCGATCAAAAGAGAGTAGACGGACAAAACGGGATAAGAGCAGGAAAAAAAAAACTTCAATTTTGTTTTTCATTTTATAAATAATCTTTCGAGTATGTTCTCAGAGCCTTTTTTAAAAACCGGGCCAATACGCAGTGCATAAATTTTTGTGGTCTCCGTCATTAAGGGTTTGATTTTAACGGCATCTTTTTCTGTTGTCACGATCCATATATTATTGTTTTCGTTTACGCTATTGATGATTTTTTCTAAATCACTTTTTTTATAATCGTGATGGTCTTCAAAAATATGGGCAGAAGCTAAGTTTGCACCCAAGCGTCTTAGTTGCGCCAAAAAAGCATCGGGATTGCCAATACCACAAAAAGGCAACACAGATTTTCCTTTTAAAACCTCGGGCGCAAAAAAATCGTCTGTTTTTAGATCAATGATGCCGATTGTTTCAAAACAACTTTGAAGGATTTGTGATTGATAAGGGGTGATACGTTGCATCATCGCATGCATTGCGGTCTCATTTTCTACGCGCGAAAAGATGAGCAGATCCGAACGTTTTATTGCCGAGAGGGGTTCTCGCAAAGGGCCGCGCGGTAGCAGGTGTCCATTGCCAAAGGGCTTTGTTGCATCAATGATGAGGATGTTTTGATCGCGATACATTTTCAAATGTTGAAATGCGTCGTCCAATAGAATGACTTCGACCGCAAAGCGGTGGATGAGTGCTTGGCAGCCTTCAAAACGATCCGCACAAACCACGATGGGGACACCCGAAAGACGTTGCGCCATGAGATAAGGCTCATCCCCGACGTCACTAGGGGAGGCAAAAATTTGTGTACCGTCCGTGACGAGCACAAGCGGGACTTTATTTTTCCTACGATAGCCGCGACTGACGATCCCGACTTTGTACCCTCTTTTTTGCCATTCTTCTGCGAGATAGAGGGTCATTGGGGTTTTTCCTGTGCCGCCTGTGGTGATGTTCCCGATGCTCACAACATGGCAAGGCACACGCTTTTGAGCAAGCCACTCTTTTTGGTAGAGCCACAGACGCAGACGCATGACAAAAGCATAAACCCAAGAGAGAAGCTTTAAGGGGAAATGCAGAAAATGAGGCTTTCCTGAATTGTCTTCCCAAAGCCGGGCCAGCAGGGATTTTTGATTGTGTGTTGCCATTTAGCGTGTTGCCATAAGATTTGTGATGCGATCAAGATGACGTCTGACTGCGCCCTGATGTTTCAAGACGATGCCATAGGCCGCCTCAGCGCATTTTTTATAGTCTTCTGGATTTTGAGCGAGCGCAACCATGGCTTGACCCAGCTGTTTCCCGTCTGTGACTGAAATTCCACCTCCTGAAGCGATAAGTGCTAAGGCAATGTCCCTAAAATTCTCCATGTGCGGTCCAAAAAAAACGGGCTTTTTATGGGCGGCGGGTTCTAAGGGATTGTGTCCGCCAAAGTCTGCGAGACTGCCTCCGACAAAGATATAATCTCCCAAGGCGTAGAGCCGATTCAATTCTCCCAAAGTATCCAATAGAATCACGGGTCTGTGTTCTAAGGGGGCATCCCGGTTCGGTGCAGAAAGTTGGCTCTTGCGGATTGAAACAAGGCCGTGGTCTCTGAGCTGTTTTTCCAGCATTTCGAGACGATTCAGATGCCGTGGGGCAATCAACAGCGCCAGTGTGGGGAGAGACAAACGCAGGTTTTGATAGGCCTCTAATATTGGTTCTTCTTCTCCAGGCCGCGTACTGCCTGCAATCATTAAAGGCCTGTCTTCACTTAAAGCCAGTGTTGCCTTTGTCGGCATTTTGTTTGTGGATGCTGCACTGGATGCGGCCTGATCATATTTCATGTTGCCGCATTCCTGCACCTGTGCGGGTGGAGCACCCAAGGCGATGATCCGTTGTACATCTTCTGCAGACTGCATCAAAAAAAACGCCACATCTGAAAGTGCGTGTACTAAAAAGGGCTTTAGTTTCTGATAACGCGGAAAGCTATTATTTGAAATACGACCGTTGACCATGACGGTGGGAATCTTTTTTGCGGCCAGTGTTTTAAGGCAATTGGGCCAGATTTCGGTTTCCATAAAAATAAAAAGTGTGGGTGATATTTTTTGAACGACAGCGGGGACTATCCAGTTTAAATCAAACGGAAAATAAATAAATAAATCGCTACACGCTGCGAGATATTCCCGTGCAGCGGCTTGTCCCGTGGGTGTCATTGTGGAAATCACGATACCTGCGTTTGGGTATTGTTTGCGTAAATTTTGCACAAAAAGCCGGGACATCATGACTTCTCCGACGGACGAGGCGTGAACCCAAATGACTTTTTTGTTCCGAAGTTTTAAAAAAAAATCAGAGGGGTAGCGGCCAAAACGTTGTGCGATATTTTTGCGGTAGACGGGCTTTCTTAAACACGCACCCACAAGAAAGAGCATAAAAAAAGGGAAAAGCATCAAGCCAAGCAGGTTATAAATGCCGTAAAGGATCCATTTTTTCATGACTGCATCTGCTTTTATTCGGCAGACAGTGCCTCATGTTCTGCAAGACCTTCGATGTCTTTAAATTGCATTTGATAGATTTTTTTATAGCGTCCATTTTGTTTGATAAGGTCGCCATGCCGACCGCGTTCCACAATCTGTCCATTTTCGATGACACAAATACAGGTTGCACGTTGAATGGTGGACAGTCTATGGGCAATCACAAAGGTTGTCCGGTTTTTCATGAGACTGGCCAAAGCTTTGCGGATCATAAACTCAGATTCGGTATCGAGTGCAGATGTCGCTTCGTCCAAAATGAGAATCGGCGGATTTTTGAGCAGCGCCCGCGCAATGGCCAAACGCTGACGTTCGCCCCCCGAAAAATTAGCCCCGCCTTTTTCAATTTGCGTGTCGTAAGCTTCGGGAAGCTTTTTTATAAAGGTGTCGGCGTAAGCGGCTTCGGCTGCGGCTTCAACTTCAGCATCGCTTGCGCCTTCTGTGCCGTAGGCGATGTTCCAGCGGATGCTCTCATCAAATAAAATAATTTCCTGGCTGACAATTCCTATTTGTGCGCGAAGCGAGGCGAGTGTGACGTCTTGTGTTGGCATACCGTCCATTAAAATTTGTCCAGTCGTGCTTTCATAAAAGCGGGGCAGCAGGTTGATTAATGTTGTTTTTCCTGCCCCGCTGCTTCCAACAATGGCGATGATATCTCCCGGTTTTGCTTCAAGTTGGATGTTTGAGAGTGCGGGGCTTTTTGATTTTGCGTAAACAAAACCCACGGATTCAAAAACAACTGATCCTTGAAGCTTGGGCAAGATTTTTTTGCCTGAATCCAGTTCCTGTTCATTTTTTAGATCCATGACTCCAAAAACCCGTTCCGCTGCGGCCATGGCCTGCTGTAAATTGTTGTTGGCCTGGCTGAGGCTTTTGACGGGTTTATACATCATGGAGGCGGCGGTCATGAAGGAGAAAAAGGTGCCTGGTGTCATGGCATCCGAAATCACACGGGAGCCCCCGTACCAAATAACGGCTCCGATGGCGAAGCTTAAAATGGTTTCAATCAAGGGCGAGGTAATTTCCCCGACCGCAATGGAACGCACGATGGTTTTGTAGTAGTTCGTATTTTTTTTCGAAAAACGTTCGGCTTCAAAATGTTCTCGGCCAAAGGCCTTTACGATGCGGATGCCTGAGAAGGTTTCTTGCAAAATATTGGTTAAATCGCCCGCCCGTTCCTGCTCTTTTTGGGCAATTTTTCTCAAACGTCTACCGATCATCACAATAGGAAGTGTCAAGAGCGGCATACCAAAAAAGACAAACAGGGCGAGCTGCCAATCCTGATAAAAAACGACGCCGACCAAGGCGACTAAGGTCAGGGTTTGCTGGAAGAGATCTTTGATGACGGTCGAAACGGCATTTTGCATGACTTGGACGTCATGCACGATACGCGAGATGAGTTGTCCCGTGGCTTGCTGGCTATGGTAGGCAATGGGCAATAAGAGCATGTGACGATAAAGGGCTTTTCTGAGATCAGCAATAATCCAGCTTCCAGCATAACGCATCATGTAGGATTGACCATAGGTGCAAATGCCTTTAAAAAAAGAAACCGCAATAATCGCGAGTGGGACGAGCATCAACATCTCTTGGTCTTTTTTCACAAAAATATCATCAATGACGGGTTTAATCAGCCAGGCATAAGACGCTGTCATGGCCGAAACCACGATCGCGCAAAACACGGAGCCTAAGAGCCAGAGACGATAAGGTTTTAAGTAGGTGAGCAGTCTGAGGTAAAGTTTCATGAACATTGCCCTGAAGATGCTGTGGGGCGACTCTGTTTGTCTAATAGGCGATAGATTATTTTTGCAGCCCGATTTGAGGCACCCGGGGAGCCCAGACGACTTGAGACCTCACTTAAATTTTGTTTCATTTTTTTGTAGGCGTCTTTGTCTGTTAACAAATGTCGTATTTCGCTTGAAATACGTGTGGCAGAAACATTTTCCTGAACGAGTTCTGGAATAAAGGGTTTATCTGCGACGATGTTTGCGAGGCTCATGGATTGAATCTGGATTAAATATCTTGCCAGAATGTAACTGATCCGCGAGATCTTGTAAACGATGACCATGGGAATATTGGCCAAAGCCCCTTGCAATGTTGCGGTTCCTGAGGCAATGATTGCCACATCCGCTTGAAAAAGAACATCATAAACACTGCCTTTGATTAAGGTGATCGGTAAAGGGGATGCTGTGGTCAACTCAGGGATGAGCTGAGTGGGTAAAGAAGAGGCCACTGGGATCAAAACCTGAAGTCGGGGAAATTCTTCCTGTATTCGTTCAAGCGCAGCAAGCATGGTGGGTAAGAGGGAAAGGACTTCACGTTTTCGACTGCCCGGAAGCAGGGCAATGGTGGGTGTTTTTTCGTCATTGTTTCTTTTGATGTGTTTATCGGCTTTTTTGATCTCGGACAATTCGTCCAAAAGCGGATGACCTACAAATTCACAGGGGACATGGGCTTTATCGTAAATTGCTTTTTCAAAAGGCAGAATGACAATCATTTGATCGACGTATTTTGCAATGGTTTGCACACGTCCTGACCGCCAGGCCCAGACCTGTGGACTGACATAATAGACCACGGGAATGCCCATCTTTTTTGCCGCTTTTGCAACACGCAGATTAAAACCTGAAAAGTCGATAAGCACGAGCAGGGCGACCTGGCTTTTTAGCAAATTGATGGCGTATCGATAGGCCTCCCAAATCACACGCAGGTGAAAGAGGATTTCGATCAAACCCACAATCCCGAGCTTTTTAATATCATAACGAATATCGACCCCGGCTTGTTGCATGGCCGTGCCGCCAAAGCCGATGAGTTCAATGGGGCGGTTTTGGCTCAAGAGTGCTTTCGCCAGTCTCCCACCGTGTAAATCGCCAGAGGCCTCTCCGGCGATGATCATGATACGGGGCGATTTTTTGCTGGGTTTATGCTGTGTTTCCGTGGACATTTTTAGGCAGTTTTAAATGACTTATGACTTAATCGGCACTTCCTTCATCAGGGGGTCTTCAGTGCTTTCCTTGATGAGATCGACAATTTGAAGGGCCACATCCAGTGCGCGTTGTCCATCCTCACCGGAGACTTTGGGTCGGTCTCCAGTTTGAATGGATGAGATAAAAGACGCGAGTTCCCCTTTGAGTGGTTCTTCTTTATTTGTGGAAAAGTGTTCTGAAGTGATTTTAGGACTGCCATCGTCTTCAAATACGCGACGGAAGACCGCCATCTTTTGTTG
>JAADHI010000118.1 GCA_013151935.1 Candidatus Manganitrophaceae bacterium | reverse complement strand
GAAATGCCCGCTTCTGATAACAAGGATCAGGCTGGTTTTGAGTTAGCCCGTGCGCTTGAAGTCAGTGGCAAAGATGATGAGGCCAAGGTCTTGTATCAAAAGCTGTCTGAAGACTATGTCGAGACCCCTTGGGGGACGGAAGCGAAGGCGCGTAGCCTTTTATTGTCCCCTCCTCAGGCAGACTCTACTGAGGAAGAAAGCGCAACAGAAACATCCTCAGAAACCCAGCAATCAGATCCCTCAAACATAGATTCTGCTATAGATTCCACAAACTAGAGAAGAATAAAAAAGACAAACCCGCCCAAAACACACTTCAGAATCGACAGATCCAGCCGAAGGGGATGACATCCCCTTCGCTTGTTCGTATTCACTTGGATTCAGGACTTCGCAGCAACTAGGGAATAATGAGGGTGTGTCCTGCGCGAATGATGCTCTTTTTTGTGAGTTGATTTACGCTGAGCAGGTCTCTCATGCGGACGGCATACTTTTGCGCAATGGTGCTGATGGACTCTCCAGAGCGAATCTGATGACTCTTCCGTGTTTTAGAAGTCCCTTTTGTGGAAGATATTTTGCTTGATGAAGCCGTGGTGTGTCCTGGAATAATCAATGTTTTTCCCGCACGGATGACACTTCTTTTGTGTAAGTTGTTCGCTTCCAATAGGCGTCGGATGGAGACCTTGTATTTTGAGGCGATGGTGCTAATGCTCTCGCCCCGCCGAATCCGGTGTTTGCCGCCGACTCGTTCTGGAGTCTCATTGATCATAATCTGTTGTCCAACACTGATGATCGTGTGTCTGTGTAGGCCGTTTGTTTCAAGCAACATATTGATGCCGACACCATATTGTTGGGCGATGGAAGAAATGGTCTGTCCTTTGCGCACACGGTGTTTAAAGGAGCGCCCGACGAAGATCTGTTCTTGTTTGTCAGGGGAGTAGGCTGCCATAAAGGCTTTTTTTGTTCCGGGTGGCAGCTTGATTTTGTAGCCGGGTGCTCTCGGAGGGGTCACGTTTCGTCTGAGTTCTGGGTTGTAATCTCTGAGTGCTTCGACGGTAACGCCTGCATAGTGGGCAATGGCGCTGAGATAGGTGGCATTCTGAATCTCAACTTCGTCGTACAGCAAGGGTGTTTCGTATTCCACGGAAAAGCCATACCGTTCGGGGTCTTTTGCAATAATGGTTGCAGCCATGAACTTCGGCACATAATTTCGTGTTTCGGGTCGCAAGTGCCGGGATTCTCGCAAAGTCCAAAAATCACGGGTTCTGACCCGGACGATGGTACGGTAGACCCGACTTTCTCCTGCATTATAGCCTGCAAGGGCGAGCGGCCAAGAGCCAAACATATTGTAGAGTTCGGTCAGGTATTTTACGGCGGCATGCGTTGATTTTACGGGATCGCGTCGTTCGTCAATCCAGTGATCAATCCGAAGGCCATAACGTTTTCCTGTGCCTTTCATAAATTGCCAAACCCCAGTTGCTTTGGAACGTGAAAAAGCCCTTGGATTAAAACCGCTCTCAATCAGTGCGAGGTAGAGCAGGTCTTCAGGCAGATTGTTTTCCCGAAGCGCGCTTTGAATCATTTCTGCATATTTTCCGGAGCGTGCCAGCCAGATTTCAAAATTGGGGCGAAGTCGATTTTGAAAAAGGGTGATGTATTTTTTGACGTGGACATTGTCTGGAACCACAGGCATATCGTAGGTGACTTCAAGATCTTGATCGACATTTTCCTCACTGTTTACGGCCTCAATTAAATCGGAGAAGGCTTCAACTGAAAAGTCGTCACTTGTAAAGGTATTTTCGATTTCTGTCGGTGTAGGCACGGCCTCTTTTGCAGGGTCGGAGACCGCTTGCGTTTCTGGTGCGACGTCAATGTCGATGCTGGCATCAATTTCAGGCGAGACTTCCTTGAAGGCGTCTGATTTATTTTGCTCTGCTTCTTCTCCGTTACGGTTTGGAATCGCTTCAGATTCAAGGGCTTTGTCCTTAGTTTGCAGGGTCGCATCGGGATCTGAGGGTGTCTGATTTGAGGATTTCTGGGGGTCTTCAAAACCCCAAATGGAGAGCGAGGCTTTCACTGTAGAGGGTACCGTGATCGTGAGGGCAACAGTAAACAAGAGAAAAGGAAACAAGGAACTAGAACGCAGCATTTCTACACCTATTATAAATGTGGTTACGAAAAATAAGGACACCCCCGGACAAGCAAAAGCTCTACAACCATAATCATAGCTAATTTCACCGTGTTGTCAACAGAAAATAAAGGGGCTTAGAATTCTAAGAAGAGTCTCTGCTTGCTGTCTTTATCTGAACTTTTGTCTCAGTAGCCGAGGTGTTCTGTAGGTGATGTTATCTTGCAATTTAGACTTATATTCTGTATATCTTTTATAGGGGTATACCTGAGGAACTTCATCTCTAGGTTTTTCCTCCTCTGCCCGAAGGTATTTCTCCCCGATCTTGTAAAAAAAAATCAGATTTCTGTCGCGTCGCGTCTTTAATGTTTTGCGAAGCGTCCCACGCATATTTCTAGGTTTATTTGATGACATAAACCACAAGACAATGGAAAAATTAAGAGGGTATCTCGATGACAAATTTTAGTCCGGCTTTTGAAAAAATGATCCGTAATGAAGGGGGCTATGTCCTGCACGAGGTTAAGGGGGATCGTGGCGGTCAAACCTACGCAGGCGTTGCTCGGAAGTTCCACCCCAATTGGGGTGGGTGGTCTTATATTGACCAGGGAGACACAGACAACCCGGCGCTTTCTGAAGCGGTGCGCGCTTTTTATGAAAAGAATTTTTGGGATCGCATTAAGGGTGCGAAGATTAAAGACCAAAATGTTGCAGAAACCATCTTTGATTTTGCAGTTAATGCAGGCGTGAAGACGGCCTCGAAATTGGTACAACTCGTTGTGGGTGCCGTGCCCGATGGCATTATTGGCCCAAACACAATAGACAGAGTCAACAAACAAGACCCCGAGGTCTTTATTCTCAAATACGCTTTGACGAAGGTGACACGGTATGCGGAGATTTGTAATCGTAACCGCTCACAAAACAAATTCCTTCTGGGATGGATTAACCGAACAATAAAGGGGCTGACATGAGCTTTTTAGGGATTGGCAGTATTGCAGAAATTATTGGCGGTGTCGGGAAGGTGGCCGACGATCTTTTTACTTCGGACGAAGAACGTCTCAAAATTGCCCTTGACGAAAAAAAAATTGATGCCAGTTTGGTTAAGGGACAGCTCGAAATCAACAAAGCTGAGGCGCAGCATAAAAGTATTTTTGTGGCGGGTTGGCGTCCCTTTATGGGTTGGGTCGGTGGTGCAGCCATGGCGTATCAGTTTTTATTCTACCCTTTGTTGACCTGGGGCTGGAAGCTTTTTCAAGCCAATGGATGGGTGCCCGGAGATCTTGAGCCCCCCCCCGTGTTAGCCGCAGATCAACTGATGGTGGTGATTACGGGCATGCTCGGAATCGCTGGTATGCGCAGCTATGACAAAAAAAAGGGAACCCAGACCGACAATATTTCCAAAAAAAGTGATTGAGTGATCTTCTAGAAGGAGTATTTCATGAGCAGTTTAAGAAAACCGTCTTTGGGGCCCATTGTGGGTCACACCACACATCAGTCTTGCCGCCTTTGGATCTCGGCTGAAAACCCGGACACCGCGGATGAAAAGCAGTCTGAGGCTCGACGGACACTGGGTCTTATTGGCATTGTCAAAGACAATGGAAAAATCGATGTGAATTCGATTTCATATTTTCGTCTGCACCGAGAATATAGCCGTACTGGAACGTTTAATCTGGGGGACGAGTTGGGTCTAAAAAGACGTATCCGTGGTTTGACCGTGAAAGCCTTGGAGCCTGAGACATCCTATCGGGTGCGATTGGCAACCCTTTCTCTTGATGATGCTTTTGACAATGACTCCGATGTTTCGGATGACACCTTAATCGAAAGATTACCTGAACCTGCAAGCTGGGAAGATGTTTTTAACCGCATGCCGCAAGCCTATGTTGAGGCAAATTTCAAAACCTTTGCTGAGCCCCCTGATGATGGCAAGCCGGACACGAGCATGAGCTTTTTGTTGGGATCCTGTCGTTATCCGGGTTTACTTTGGAAACGAAAGAAGTCAGACCGGATTTTTGGCCCCATGTTGCAAAACCATCAGGGCGAGGTTGCTTTTGCTTTGATGATGGGGGATCAAATTTATGCTGATGTATTGGGGCGTAATATTCCAATTTTATTGGCAGACACCTATGCAGAATTTCAAGAACGGTACACCACCGCGTTTGGGTCCAGAAATATGCGTGAGTTTTTACGACACATTCCGACCTATATGACCTTAGATGACCACGAAATTGAGGATAACTGGACGCAAGATCGTATGAAAAATAAGGAAAAACGCGTCTTGTTTAATCTTGCGATAGATGCCTACATGAGTTATCAGTGGAGTCATGGCCCGCGTTCTTGGAATAATTGCGCCCCGCCCCCTGAAAAAAAACGGCTTTCTGCCACAGAAGAAGCTTTGCATCATCCACAAACAGCCTTGCTCTACTACGATTTTCTGTGTGAGGGCTATCCCTTTTTTGTATTGGATACCCGGACGCAACGTTGTCAGGATGAACAAGAAGGTTTAGATGATAATCACCTCCTGGGTCGTCCGGCACAGCATATTTCCGAGCCAGGACAACTGGAGCGTTTTCTGTATTGGTTGAAAACCCAGCAAGATACGCGGGGTAATACGCCAAAGTTTATTGTCTCTGCGAGCGTCTTTGCGCCAAACCCGGTGCGTTCGACCCGTGGGGGTTATAAAAATAAAGAGGCCAGCGATTCCTGGCCGGGTTTTCCCAATACACGTCGGGCCATTCTTGACTTTATCGTTGAAAACAAAATTGAAAATATTGTGTTTTTGAGTGGAGATGTGCATTGTGGCAATGTCTGTGAAATGACCTTTAAGGGTGGGCCAGCGAATCACCTAAAACTTTACAATATTACTTCTTCTGCCTTTTATTGGCCCTTTCCTTTTGCGGACGGCAACCCTTCGGACAGCGTGCATGATTCGACAAATTCCGCAAACGAAGATACGTTTGAACTTTCAAAAGGCAATGGCGTGATGGATTACAAGGCCTGGGGGTTTACGCAAGCGGACAACTATTGTCGCATCAACATTGACCCCGATAATTATCAATTGGATGTTTATTTGTTTGACCAAAAGGGCAATGCGATCAAAACCGGAAAGAAAAATGGGGTCTTCAGTAGCGCACCGCAGCGTCTTAAATTGACGCCCTGGTAATATGCTCAGTCGATTCCCAGCATGTCGTCAACGAGGTAGAGCATGATCTCAGCCAGAGTGGGGTGGATGTGGGCAATACTGGCATAGTCTTGTAATGTGGCGTGGTAGTGCATGGCAATTGCAGCTTGATGGATGAGGTTTGAGGCTTCCGCTCCAACAATTTGCACACCTAAAATTTCGCCACTTTTGACATCGGCCAAAATTTTGATAAACCCTTCGGTTTGATCTGTGACGATGGCTTTTCCTAAATCGTCAAAAGGGTATTTTCCGACCTGAACTGCAATCCCCTGTGCCTTGGCTTCTTTTTCTGAGAGACCTACTTTTGCAAATTGTGGATCGGTAAACACTGCGACGGGAATGACGCGATAATTGGATTTTTCATGCGGCCCTTGCATTACATTCGATCCAGCCACGCGGCCCTGATGGGTTGCGACATTCACGACAAGATTTATTCCGGTGACATCTCCTGCCGCATAAATATTTTTATTGCTGGTTTGCAAATATTCGTTTACGGGAATCCCGGCTTTATTTGTTGTGACCCCAGCGGCATCAAGCCCCAGTTCCGCGACATTCCCCGCACGTCCTGTGACCACTAAAATCTCTGAAGCGGAGACAAGGATATTTTTCCCTTCATGCTCAAAGGACACACTTTTAAGACCGTTTTTCATTTTGATTTGTTTGATTGCGGTTCCTGTATAGAGTGCGATCCCATCTTTTCTAAAAATCTCGCCCAAACATTCCCCGACATCGCAGTCCTCCGCGCTGAGTAGGTGGGCGCTGCGTTGGATGATCGTGGTGTTTACGCCCATTCGGTGGAAGAATTGCCCAAATTCAAGGGCCTCAACCCCCCCACCCAAAAGAATGAGTGAAGCGGGAAGCTCTTCCATGCTCAGTGCATCGTCACTGGTGATAAACCCTGTTTCTGCAAGTCCGGGAAGCGGCGGGATGGTTTCTTTTGATCCTGTGGCAATCAAGTATTTTTTACAGGTATAGATTCTTGTACCCACTTGGATTTTTTCGGGGGATAAAAATCGGGCGGAGCCCGTGAGCAGTGTGATGTTCTTTTCCCCGTCTATGCCCATTTTGGCGTAGTGGGCCATTTCTGCGATAAGACCATCTTTCCGTTTTTTGATGTGTGCAAAGTCGATACGAATTTTGCCTTCGGTGTAAACCCCTAGAGTGGGTCCGCGTTGGATCAAGCCCACCAACTCTGCCGAGCGCAAATAAGCCTTTGTGGGCATACAGCCTTTTAAAATACAGAGACCACCAAAAGGCCCGGTCTCAATTAAGCCAACCTTTGCACCGTGTTCGGCTGCGGCCCTCGCGCCGTAGCGACCTGCGCTTCCCGCTCCGATAACCATGACATCAAATGTATCCATATTTCGCATGATAGCAGATCCAAAATATCAAGGTAAAAAATGGGTTCGCAGGTACAGGCCTGTTTTGTTTGTCTGGGTGTGAATGCCTGAGCTGAACGCTTTAAAAAACATTTGCTTCTCTGAAGCGAAATGCCTATCTTCAGGCGAGAATATTGTCCTGATCTAGGTAAAGGGAAGACGCAGAATGGAAAACACGAACGCTGTTTCTGGGATATTGCTTGTTTCTTGTCCCGATCAAAAGGGCCTGATTGCTTCGGTGACGGCTTTTATTCATGAAAATAAGGGCAATATTATCGGGCTAGAGCAGCATGTTGAGCCCATAGAAAATCATTTTTTTATGCGCGTACAGTGGGATCTTGAGGGTTTTGAAATCCCCTCTGATCAGTTTGAAGCGCGATTCGAGGTGGCGCTTGCCAGGCCTTTTGCCATGTCCTGGTCTTTTTTTCTCTCAAACGAAAGACCCCGGATGGCCATTTTTATCTCAAAATATTCACACTGTTTGTACGACATCCTTTCAAGGTATCAGGCGGGAGAATGGCAAGTCGAGATCCCGCTCATTATTAGTAATCATCCCGAACTGGAAAATGTCGCAAAAAATGTGGGGATCGATTTTCACTGTATTCCCATTACCTTATCCAATAAGCCGGAACAGGAAGCCGTAGCGCTTAGGCTGCTCAAAAAATACAAGATTGAGTTTATTGTGCTTGCCCGCTACATGCAAATTTTAAGTGCAGACTTTACACGTCATTATCCGCATCGTATTATCAACATTCATCATTCTTTTTTGCCTGCATTTCCGGGGGCAAAACCCTATCATTCGGCGTATCAACGGGGTGTGAAAATTATTGGCGTGACCAGTCATTATGTGACCGCAGAATTGGATGGTGGCCCGATTATCGAACAAGATGTCGTTCCAGTGAGCCATACAGATCTTGTGGCCGATTATGTGCGAAAGGGGCGTGATTTGGAAAAAGTCGTGCTTGCGCGGGCAATTTGGCGTCACCTGAATCGCAAAATCCTTGTTTTTAAAAACCGAACCCTCTTGTTTTCCTAGCCTTCTTTTGTTGAAGAAACCCTGTTTGAAGAAATTCTGGTTGAAGAGATCCTGATGACGCGATCATATGATTATTTCATTGTGGGCGGCGGGATTATCGGCAGCAGCATCGCGATGAGCCTCTCCGATTTGGGTGCAAGTGGCATCGCGGTGCTGGATTGTGACTTAAGTGGCAAATGGGGTTCTTCTGAGCGCAACGCGGGTGGTGTACGGGTAACATGGGATACCCCTGTCAATATCGCGCTTTCTAAATCTTCGATTGACTATTATGAAGGTGTGGCTGCTGAGGTGGGTTTTCGGCAAAAGGGCTATCTTTGGTTGTCTGAAGCCTCGGCTTGGTCACAGGTTTTAAAACGCATGGATCTTTGGGAACGTTCAGGCTGTGAGGTGTTTTTGTTGACGCCCTCTGAAATTACAGCAAAATTTCCCTTTTTAGATCGTCTGGATGGTGTGGCGGGTGCTGTTTTTTCTCCAAAAGATGGGCTCATTAACCCCAACCTTTTGAAGACCCATTATCGTCGCCGGATTCCCTCAGATGTGATCGATTGGATCGATCATCAAGTGATTGATCGGGTTGATCTGGGCGAAGGTGGTATTTGTTCGGTGCGTTTGCGTCAGGTTGCGTCAGAGGATACTGTAGAAGCTTTTTTGAGACGACATGAGTTGCCTCTTGAATCGGAGCAGGAAGACATTCGTGTGGGAACCTTTATCAATGCAGCAGGGGCCTGGGCGCCAGAAGTGGCCCGTTTGTACGATCGCGAAATTCCCACAAATCCCATCAGAAGGCAGGTGGCAGTGCTGCATTGCCAAGAAGCTGATTTGTCGCCCTATGGCATGATGGTGGATACAAGCGGCCTCTACTTTCATCATGAAGCCGGGAATCTGCTTGCGGGCTATGCCGTCCCCTCAGAAGCCACAGGCTATCACTTTGCTTATGAGGGCGAAAACTATTTTATGACAGAAATTTGGCCGCGTCTTGCAGCCAGAAGCACTTCTTTTGATCGTTTAAAGTTGATTGGAGGCTGGGCCGGACTCTACGGGGTTTCTCCTGATCATCACGCCATTATCGGCCCCGTTTCAGGTCTTAAAAATACCTTCGAGGCGCATTCATTTTCAGGGCATGGCGTGATGCAGTCTTATGCAGCGGGTCGGGCTTTGGCCGAAGTTATTTTACAGGGAGACTATCAGGGGATTGATCTCTCCGTGCTCTCGGGACAACGGTTTCAATCGGGGCAATTGTTATCAGAAGAAATGCTTATTTAGGAAATGCTTTGCAGGTTTTAAGCGGAAAAACGCTCTAACAAGGGGTTTTGAAGGGGAAGTATGTCTGAAATTGCATTTGTGAATGGCACTTGGAGTGCTTTATCTGAAGCTGTGGTTTCGATTCAGGACCGGGGGTTTCAGTTTGGGGATGGGGTTTATGAAGTCATCCGAACTTACGGGAAAGCCGTCTTTGGATTGAGGGAGCACTTAAGCCGTTTACAGGCCAGTGCAGCAGAAATCGATATCCTTATGCCAGCGTCTTTGCCGTCACTGGATGCTGCGATTCGTTTAGGTTGTGAAAAATGTGGCTTTAGCGATATTCAGATCTATATCCAACTCACACGAGGAAGTGCGCCGCGGAATCATGTTTATCCTGATTCCTCCCAGACGACATGGGTGATGACTTTTCGTGAAACAAAAAAAATTCCGCAAGAGATGCGCGAAGCCGGGGTCTCAATTGTTTCGACCGAAGACATTCGTTGGGCCAAATGTCATGTGAAATCACTCAATCTGTTGCCAAATGTTTTGGCAAAAGAAGCGGCGGCCCGCGCTGGGGCTTTCGAAGCGATTTTTGTGCGCGAGGGGAAGGCCATGGAAGGTGCCGCGAGCAATTTGTTTGCTGTTTTTAATCGCCGCATTGTAACGCCCCCCAAAGGCCCTTATATTTTGTCGGGCATTACACGAGAAGTGGTTTTGTCTCTGGGGCCCAGTCTCGATTTTGAAATGTGTGAAGCCCCCTTGCTTTTTAAGGATCTGTGCGTAGCAGATGAAATTTTTCTGACGAGCACAACAATAGAGGTTTTATCCGTGGTTCGTTTCAATGGGACTCCTGTGGGACAAGGACAACCAGGGAAAACAACACAGGCGCTCCATAAAGCGTTTCAGTCTTATGTCCAGGAGCGCTAGTATTTCTAAGGGCTTTTTGTGAAAGTTTCAGCGGAATGAAGCACTGACAAATAAAGGTGATCTTGCTTTCATCTAGATGACTATGCTATAAAATTTTGGTTTTAGGCTATTCCTGTCGTGGGCTGTGTTTCGCCCACTTTTTTATTTTTAGAGACGGCTCATGTTATCCCCGTTGGAGAACCCTATCGCTGAGATTGTGACATTGACAACTTCTGTTGCTAATTCATCAGACAAAGACCATCCTTCTGATGGCATCTCTTTGACTGAGAGAATTAAAACCCTTGCTGCGCCCTATCTCCGTTCTCTTGATTTAGAGCTTTTCGATTTACAGATCTCTGGGAACCAAGTGCGTATTTTTATTGATAAAGAATCTGGTGTTACCCTTGAGCATTGTTCAAAATTGAGTCGACTGCTCGGTCCGGCGTTGGATGTTGACGAAACCATGTCCCGGGCCTACGCCCTGGAAATTTCGTCTCCGGGTTTGAATCGTCCTCTGCGGCATGCGGCTGACTTTCTGCGTTACGTGGGTAAAAAAATTAAAGTTAAAACATATGAAAAAATTAAAAAGCAAAAAGTCTTTATTGGTTGTCTGAATGATTTTAGGGAAGATGCTGTTTTCATGACGACGGACGAGGGAGACACACTGCGAATTCCTTTTGATCAGGTTGCCAAGGCCTGTCTTGAGCCTGAGTTCGCCCTTGAGCAAAAAAAGAGAGGTTGAACAAAGATGAGTCGTGAATTACTGTCTATTATCGATCAGATTGGCCGTGAAAAAGGGATTGAAAGTGAAACGATTGTAAGTGCGATCGAATCCGCTTTGGTTTCTGCGGTAAAAAAACGCTATGGCGTGGGTGAAAATGTTGAGGTTCGGCTTGATCGGGATTCGGGTGAGATAGAGGCGGTTTCGCTCAAAACTGTTGTCCTAGAAGTAAACGACTCTCAGACGCAAGTTTCCCTGGAGGAAGCCCGTGAGTTGGATGAACTTGCCGAAGAAGGAGACGAAATCGGTTCCTTGCTCGAAATGGAGGATTTGGGGCGAATTGCTGCACAAACTGCAAAACAGGTTATTTTTCAGCGTGTGCGTGAGGCCGAATGGGAATCTGTACATCGTGAATATTCAGTCCGGGTCGGAGAGATTATCAGTGGCATGATTTTAGGGCAGGAGCGACGGAATTATATTGTCGAGCTTGGGAAAACAGAAGCCCTGTTGCCGATTTCTGAGCAGATTCCGAGAGAAAGCTATCGTCGTGGAGACCGGATTCGAGCCTATTTGTCTGAAGTGAGACTTTCTTCGCGGGGGCCGCAGGTTATTTTGTCCCGAGGCAAGGCTGAATTTGTTGCAAAACTATTTGAAATGGAAGTACCAGAAATTGGTGAAGGCGTTGTGATCATCAAAGGTGTTGTTCGTGAACCGGGGGATAGAACTAAAATCGCTGTTTATTCGACTGAGTCTTCAGTGGACCCCGTGGGTGCCTGTGTTGGCGTAAGAGGTTCTCGTGTGCAGTCGGTTGTTCGAGAGCTCCGTGGTGAAAAAATAGACATTGTGACTTGGACGGATGATCCACGGACCTACGTGGGCGAAGCCTTGAGTCCTGCTGTTGTCGATAAAGTCGGTGTGAATGAGTTAGAGCAGTCGGCGCTTGTCGTGGTTTCTGAACAGCAGTTGTCCTTGGCCATTGGGAAAAAAGGTCAGAACGTGCGTCTCGCTTCAAAGCTGACGGGTTGGAAAATCGACATCATCAATCAGACAGAATACGAAAGTGAGCGGGCTAAAGAGCGGGATCAGGAAATTTCGGATGCGATTTCCCGTGAACATGATCTTCAAAAAGAAGAACAAGTCCTTGAGGCGCAGCGTTTTTCTGAAGGCGAAGAGGTCTTTGATTTATCTGATTTACCCGGTGTCGGTGAAAAAATGGCCGATATCCTGAAGGCGCATGAGATCTCAAGCGTCACATTATTGGCCGAATCGGATGAAGCGACCTTGTCGGAATTGCCTTTAATTGGTTCAAAGACGGCTTTACGTCTGATCAAGGGTGCAAAGGAGCACCTGGATTTTGTCGCAAAACAGATAGGAGCCAGTAAATCGGCGACCACTGAAAACCCCGAAGCCCTCGCAGTGGCTGAGGATATCCCAGAAGACTAGGATTAAATGAGAGTTTTTGAGCTTTCCAAAGAAATAGGTATCTCCTCGAAAGAGTTGATTGAAGTCCTCAAGCAGATGGACATTGAGGTTAAGAGCCACATGAGTACTCTAACGGAAGATGATGTACAAGCCGTCATGAAACGGAAGGATCTTCCAAAGGCCAAGACCCCGGCAAAAAAAGGGAAGTCAAAAAAGAAGGTCGAAGCCCCACCTCCTGAACCCCCTA
>JAADHI010000074.1 GCA_013151935.1 Candidatus Manganitrophaceae bacterium | reverse complement strand
GGCCTTTATTTTTGATGAGGAAAACAAAAAAATCATGACAGAACGTTTTTCTTTCGCCGGCACTAAAATTTATTTTTTGGGTGCACTTTCCTCGGAAAAAGACATCGTCATTAAAGATCCTTATGGCGGTGGCCTTGAAGGATTTAAATCAAACTACCAATCGGTGATTTTGGCAATTGATACGCTTTTCAAAAACACCGAAAATACCGTTCATTAGGCAAGGCTGGAGTATTTGAAATGAAAAGTATTAAAAGTAGAATCGCATTCAGGGTCAAATCTTTTGTTTACCAAAGCGGTATTGATGCGATGACGCGGCGTCTGATGCCATCTGCTATCCCGGTCATTGCCCGTTATCATTCCGTCTGCTCTGAGAGTAACTTAATCAGCGCTGGCATTCGCATTACACCTGAGGCTTTTACTGAACAGGTGGCTTATTTCGCAAGCCATTTTCACGTGATCAAAATGAACCAGTTGATTGAACAGATTCAAAACCGGAAAGCCTTCCAAAAAAATACGCTTGTGCTAACATTTGATGATGGTTATACCGACAATCTCGAAGCAGCAAGGATACTCAAAAAATACGGCCTCACCGGTCTTTTTTATATTACGGCAGGCTGCATCGAAAGTGAAGAATCGTTTTGGGTGGCCGAAGTACGGCATTTGATCGAAAACACAAATAAAAAAAAAATGACCCTGGCATTACCAGATGGAGACTGCTGTATCCCGATTTCCAATCCCTCCGAACGGGAAAAGGCCATAAAAAAAATGACCCGCTTGTTTAAATCCGTCACCATTGAAACAAGAGAAAATATCCGAAAGGTTTTTCGATTTGAACTAAACGATGTCCCCCTCTTTTCCAAAAGATCTGATGTTGAATTGGCCTCAATTAAGAGAAATGGTAGAGATGGGGATGGAAATCGGAGGACACACCATGACCCATCCCAATCTGCCCAGCGCCACAAAAGATGAGGCGCTGGCAGAAATAAGAGGATGTAAATCACTCTTGGAAACGCAGCTTGAAATCGAAGTCAGCCATTTCGCCTATCCGAATGGCGGGAGCGTCGCCCACTTTGATGACAAAACCAAGGTTTTGCTGCGTGAAACAGGCTTTCAATCTGCAACAACTTCGAAAGCCGGGAAACCGGGTTTCGAGAGCGATCTTTTTGAATTACGCCGAATGCGTGCGACTGAAAATCTTTCAGAAATGCTCTGGGAATTTTAAACCGGGAAGTAAAAGGTTTGATTGTCATGATGATTAACCGAGATTCTAAGGCAGTTTAATGTCAACAACTGCAATTGTATGGCTCATTGCCTATGTCACTGGTGCGCTGATGGCCTTTGTCCATCCCATATACGGATTGCTCGCCTATTTTTTAACTTACTATCAACTGCCCAAACTACGATGGTGGGGGAAAAAAGCTTTACCGAACCTGCGTTGGTCGTTGATCATTTCACTTGCGTTGATGGCCGGGTATTTTTTTAGACGCCGGTCTCTTCCTCCCTTAAGAATCAAATCTCACCCTCAAACAAAATGGCTGGTGCTTCTTGTTACCAATGCCTTTTTCGTTTCTGCCACCACGGCTGTTTGGCCGGAAAAATCCTGGGAAAATACGATCGAGATCCTAAAGTACGGCATCTTGTACTTCATGATTATCGGCACCGTTCGCACAAAAGAACATTTTTCTTATGTCATCTCTATGCATATTTTTGGTATTTTTTCTTGGGGATGGGCAGCTTTCACCAATCCTAAGAGAAAAGCCGGCCGTTTGTATGGCATCGGCGGGCCAGATTCTCTACACGACAATTCCACGTCATCTATTTTAGTCGCGATTCTACCTTTTATCGCAGCGACTTTTTTAACAGGATCAAAATGGGTCAAATTAGCGTCCAGTGGCGCAGCAGCCTTTGCACTCAATGCATTTATTCTTTGCAACAGCAGGGGCGGGATTCTCGCTTTAGGTGTGGAAAGTCTTATGGCTTTAAAAATTTCAAAGGGTCCGATGCGGCGGAATGTCTTGTTCATGATGGTTGCCGGAGGCCTATTATTTCTCTTCTTGGTAGATCCCACATTTATTGAGCGTCAAACAATTGGAGAAGACTATGGGAAGGATGGATCTGCTACAAGTCGTCTTGATTCATGGATGGGTGCAATTGATCTTGTTCAGGACTATCCACTTGGTGCCGGAGGAGGAGGGTTTGTATATTTAAGCCCAATCTATATCCCTCATATTGTGGAAGCCCATGGAGGAAGTGGTCGGAATGTCCATAGCACATATTTCCTGGTCCTTTCTGATTATGGTATCCAAGGCTTCATTTTTTTTATCGGTTTTATTCTGAGCACTTTTTACCAATTGCATGATATTCGAAAAAATGCTCCCGAAACGGAGGAAGGCCGGAAAATATGGGCATATAGCTTGGCCATCACGCTGGGCTATATCGGACTCTTAACTGCAGGAGCGTTTACCTCTAGGTTGATGGCAGAAGTGACCTATTGGCTGCCCGCATTCGCGGCGGCACTCAAAAACCTCCAAGTCATCGAATCGGAAAAAACGACAGTGCTGGTCCACGCATGATAAAAAAACAAGTCATGGTCATTACTCCCGGTATTCCGCCTTACGCAGGTTCCGGAGTATACCGAAATATCCGCTTTATCCGTCATTTGAATCAACTGGGCTGGGGTGTTTTTGTTTTAAGTATCCGGGAAAATTGTATCCGAAAGAACCTCCCTCGTGACGCCGCGCTCTTGCAAAAGATTCCCGATGCCGTTCAGATTGAACGCACACATGCAACGCGGATTCTAGAAGCACTGCTACGTTTTAGAGACGGGGCGAAGGAAAATTCTCAACCGCAAGAGAAAAAACAGACCGCAGCCACTCAAAAAACAAACCCAGAAAAAACCACTTTTTTTCAAAAATTGAAGGATTTTATTTCTACACTCTTACGTTTCCCTGATGCCGAAATCGGCTGGGTGCCTTGGGCCATCTTGCGTGCTTTGAAGACCTATAAACAACAAAAAATCGAAGTCTTTTATACTTCCGGCCCGCCGCATTCCTGCCACCTTGTGGGCTGGGCACTTCAAAAGCTTACGGGACTCCCCTGGGTTGCTGATTTTAGAGACCCTTGGACACGGCAGGCCTGGATTGACGAAGCCACAAAACAAACATGGCATCATCGTTGGAAAATGGCCTTAGAACGTCGTGTTGTTGCTTCAGCGAACCGTGTCATTCTAAATACAAACGAAATGCGGGATGATTTTGCAGACTTTTATCCCAATCTCCCCTCTGAAAAGTTCACGGCGATCTACAACGGTTTTGACCCTGAAGATGTGCTTCCCTTACCCCCCAAACCGGAAAATGAAAAGATCTTTATCATTACCCATGCCGGATCACTCTATAAAAAGAGAACACCTCTTGGGCTTCTCAAAGCACTGAGTGCATTAATTGACGAAAAAAAAATTGCACAGGAACAAATCCGGATTCGGCTTATCGGACGATGTGAAATTGACGGGGTTCAAGAAGAAATTGATCGGCTTGGACTGACAGCATGTGTCGAGCGTATTGCTTGGGTGACACATGAGGAGAGTTTGCAAGCGATCGCAGCTTCAGACCTGCTCCTTTTGATTCAACCTGGAACCAGACTTCAAATTCCTGGAAAAATTTTTGAATACATCATGCTTAAAAAGAATATATTGGCATTAACTGATGATGGCGCAACATCAAGCATTGTAAAAAATTATGAGCTGGGAGCTGTTGCACAGCCAATGGATATTGTGTCCATCAAAAAGATCTTATTTCAGTTTTATGAAAAACGCTTTGCTACTGAGCCGCTTTCAGAGGGCTATCTGCAGGCCTTGAAACACTTTAATGCACAGGCTTTAACAATACAACTTGAAGACGTTTTCAAGACAATTCTGCAAGAGGCAGATCAATAAATGTCCGCAACAAATCGCCTTTTTTTTCAAAAACCCAACACACAAATGTGTTTGTTTTGGCTCCTTGTGATGAGTGCTGCGGCGTTTTTTCGCTTTGTAAATTTAGGACAACTTGGATTGTGGGGGGATGAAGGATATTCTGCACTTTCCGCGCAAGCAATTCTAGAATACGGCTACCCACGTCTTCCCTCAGACGGAATCTATCCGCGTTCTCTGGCCTTTTTGTATCTCGAAGCATTGTCGGTTAAAACATTTGGATTAAATGAGTTTGCTTTACGGTTTCCGGTCGCCCTTATGGGCCTTGCGGTTATTGTAATGAGTTACAAACTCAGCAAGCGACTGCTGGGACAAGGGGTCGCGCTTGTTGTCGTCGTCCTCATGGCTTTTTCAAGCTGGGAAATCGAATTTTCGCGTAATGCAAGGATGTACATTTTCTTTCAGTTCTTTTTTTTACTCAGTGTTTATGTCTTTTATCGTGCCTACATTGAAGGAGACAAACGCTATCAATGGTTTGTCATTCCGGTTTGGGTCTTTACCATATTTGTTCACCAACTCAGCATCACGCTTTTAGCCATCCTCATGATTCCTTTTTTTATTAAAACCCTTGATCTAAAAAAAAAATATGTGCTCTTTCCCGGTTTTTTCTTTGTTGGTTTTTTATGGGTATTGGGTAATCGCCTTCAACGTTATTTGCGATTTGGCCCTGTTTCTGAAAATCAATCCGGAGCGGAAAGCGGGAAAGGGTTTCCAATTGCAAGTCCTCCAAGTGACCTAATCGAAACCCTGATAAAAGATGGCGGTATTTCTTTCTTCTTCCTCATTAGCCTTGTTATTGGACTTCTCTTCTTTCTCGTTTATCGAGGCCTTCAACATAAAGAACATTGTGTAAAATACCTCTACCTTATTTTAATTCTTGTCGCAAGTTTTTTGAATCAGTTAGCACTGACTTTGGTGCTTCTTTTTGGCTACACCTTTCTTTTTTTTAAAGACTTACGATCATGGCAAGAAAAGCCCTTCCTGATCGCGTGTGCAATTTGTGTCAGCGCTTTCTTTTTCTGGACAATTTGGGGTTTATCTCAAGGGCTTCATTTAAGCAAAATTCTAAGCCTCACACTTCAGTATCCCTACTTAAAAGATCGATTTTTAAAATACTATCTGCCTGGATGGCCACTGGAAATGCTGCTGGCAAGTTTCGGGGGGATATTGTTATGGCAGTCGGCGATCTTATATCGAAAGAAAGAGAGCATTGTTGCTTTACTCTCTTTTGTCGGGCCCATTTTACTGCTCAGTTTTGCGAACACGAATGATAATTCTGCGCGTTATAGTTTTCATCTTTTTCCTTTCCTTTTAATGTTTGAGGCTTATGCGCTTGTATTTTTAGGCAATAAATTTTTTGCACACAAAAAAAGGGTGATGATTCCGGTTTTCTTGTTTGTTCTTTTTTTCGTATTGAGTGATACACGCCTAAACAATCTTGGCAATGTGATCCTTCGAGACTACGGAGATTCTTTTGAAAGACCCATTCCCATGAGCAGAAAATCTTACACTTTTTATCCTGATTATAAATCGACATCTGATTATATTAAATCACACCTTTCTGATGGAGACCTCGTTGTCAGTATGCGTGAACTCATTCCCTTCTATTACATACAGAAAATTGACTATCTTTGGCGGGGGACGGAGAAAGATCGTTTCGCGCCACTTCTCAATGACACAAATGCAAAAATAGTCAGCAGCGCAGAAATAGGCGCTCTGCTATCCCAGAATGAAACACAGAAGATTTGGTTCTTGTCAGACCCTTTTCGTATCGAAAAACTTAAACGAGAGAATGATCAAAGTGCCTTGGCCTTCTTGACACAGATTTCTAATTGTATTGTTTATCGCGGTCAGGATAATAAAACTACCGTTCACCTTATTTCGGCCGATAAAAATTGTCTGTAGATAAAAAAACAAATCATCCACCCTCAGATCAACTCGCCCGTTCTGTAAAAAAAGGGGCCGTCTGGACATTTTTAGGCCGTGCCTTAGTCTTTCTAATTAACATAGGAGGCAGCATTGTAATGGCACGCCTGCTCGAACCGGAAGACTTCGGGGTCTTTGGCATTGCGCTTCTCTTCGTCGGTCTTGCCACCCGTTTTGGAAACGTAGGTTTTGGTTTAGCCCTCGTTCAGAGGGAACACATTGAAGACGAACATGTTTCTTCCCTTTTTGTTGTTAATTTGTGTCTTTTTTCGACAATTGCAGTGCTCCTTATCTGGGGCTCGCCCTGGATCGGCAGGAGTTTCGACAGCCCGATTGCCGGAGAAGTGCTGTCCGTATTGGCCTTTCTCTTCTTTTTAAAACCCTTTTCATCCGTCGCACGTGCCCTGCTTCAACGTAAAATGGCCTTTAAAAGCACAGCGATTGCGGGCTCATTGCAACACTTTTTGGGCGTACTTTCCGCCATTTCCCTTGCCTGGTACGGCTTTGGGGTTTGGAGCCTTGTTTATGCTGAATTGGTAGGAGCCTCAGTCAGCTTGGCTGTACTGATGATTTACGCAAAGTGGCGACCGCATTTTTCGTATCACCATAAAGCCATGAAAGATCTTTATGCCTTTGGCATCGCTATTTTTTTTAAACGGATTTTGACTTACGGCGCAGACAAGGCAGATTTTTTTATTATTGCAAACCGACTCGGAGCCACCCCTCTTGGGTTTTACGAAAAATCCTACAGCCTGATGAATATGACCATTAAAGAACTTGGCGATAAAATGGAACCGGTACTCTTCAGGGCATTTTCAAAAATTCAAAATGATCGCGGAAGAATTCTAGCCGCCTACAACAAAGTGCTGCTAACCTTCTCACTCATCAGTTATCCGATCTTTTTTGGTCTTGCTTCCGTCGCCCCACCCTTTATATTCCTGCTCTACGGCGAAAAATGGATGCCAAGTGTCATTCCCTTACAAATCATGTGTCTTTCAGGGCTTTTACGCTTACATTTAAAGGTCACGAGCATCGTCATGAATGCCATGGGAAAGGTAAAGGTTGAGGCCTGGATTCGTACTGTTGCCTTTGCATTACTCATTGTGGCTTGTTGGATTGGCAGCCAGTGGGGCATCATCGGTGTGGCAACGGCCGCCACAATTGTGAGTGGCATCCTTTCTGTTGCAACAACCCTCTATTTTGGACGACTGACCCAATTGACCTACCTTGCCCTCATGCGTCCCCAAACCTCCCCTTTTATTGCTTCAATATTTATGTACGGGATGGTATTATTGTTTCAGAAGTGGTTTTCTGGAGCAGGAGAAGCCCACTCCTTCCCAGTACTTTTTTTATCCATTGCAGTGGGCATAATCACCTATATCAGTGCCTTTTTTGTCCTCCGTCCGGCCCCGGTACTTGCCTTGATGAAAGAGTTTTTAGTGGATCTAAAACCTTTGTTCAAAAAGTTCAAACGATCATCGTGAAAAAACAGACACACAAAAAAATTCGCATTGCCTTTCTCGTTCATACTTATGGCTTTGGCGGTTTGGAAAATATGGTGACGAATCTCGTCAATCATCTTGATCCAAGCCGTTTTGAGTCAACGATTATAAGCTTTGCTCCCCTAAAACCATTGAATGGTCGAGTCGATCCCAAGCGTGTACAAGTTATCTCTCTCAACAAAAAAGGCGGGAACAATCCGATATTGATTTACAAGATCTGTCTTTTATTAAAAAAAATCGGTGCAGATATTGTGCAAACTCATAATTGGGGAACCGCATTCGAAGGTATTCTCGGAGCAAAGCTCGCCCGTGTTCCTGCAATCATTCATGCGGAACGCGGAACGATTGAGGATAAAAGACATAACATCATATTGCAACGGTTTTTGTGGAGCTTTCCCAATCAAATTCTATCTGTTTCCCAAGCTCACCGTCAAAAAATGACCGATCTTGTCGGATTTCCTCATGAGCAGATTCGGGCCATTGTGAACGGTGTGGATACTGATTTATTTTTTCCGAACCCTGAAATAAAAAAAGAGATACGAAAAAAACTGGGACTAAAAAAAGACAGTTTTTGTATTGGTACAGTCGGAAGCTTGAGGCCTGTCAAAAATCAATTGCTGCTCATCAATGCCTGTAAAACAATCTTACATAATTTTGAGAACGTCGAAGTTATGATTGTCGGAGAAGGGCCTCTCAAGGCTCAGCTCAAACAAGAGGTCAAAACACTGGGGTTTTCAGAAAAGATTCACTTTGCCGGAGGGCAAACCAATATTCCTGAGATCCTCAATGCCCTTGATGTTTTTGTGCTACCCTCCCTAAGCGAAGGGATGCCCAATGCAGTACTTGAGGCGATGGCATGTGGCATCCCTGTCATTGCAACATCCGTTGGAGGTGTGCCAGAGGTGATTGAGGACGGTAAAAATGGCATGCTTATTTCGTCTGGAGATGAGGAAGCCTTGATCCTGTCATTAGGAGAAGTCATACAGGATCAAGAAAAAAGACTGTCTTTTGGAATTGAAGCGCAAAGAAGGGCAAAGACATATTTTAGCCTAAAAAATATGGTTTCAGAATATCAAATGTTTTATGAGTCTTTGCTTCAGAAGGTGGGTCGGTGATGGCCTCACAAACATTCAAAAATATAATTTCTAAGAGTGGGACTCAGGTCCCTCAATTTTATAGTGAAAAACAAAAAGCAGCCTATACCCGTGTTACGACACGACTGGCTCAAGAATCAGAACGTTATTTTGGTGAATGCGTTCCTCCTGTTTTTTCAATTGTACGCATTTTCCGCCGTCCATTCTCGGATATTATTCAATGTGTTGTTCAATTCGATCAAAAGAGTTTCGGTGTCTACATCAAGTTCCCGCTTGTTAAAGAAAATGTGGAAGGTGAATATGAACGCATCCATAAAAATACAAAAAGAGAGGTTGAGGTCACAAAAGAATTTTCAAGTTTTTTTTCTAATGAACGCGCCGTATCAGTTCCTGATGTGATTGCTTTTTTCCCTGATGAGTTGGTGATTGTAACAAAGGAAAAAGAAGGCGTACCATTAATGAGTCTCATTGCACAAACGGGGAAAGGGAAGCCAGGATCTGAAAAACTGGATTTACTCAAACACGCTTGTTTCCAAGTTGGGAAGGCTCTTAAGGTTTTTCAAAAGATGCCCGTCCTCAATATGGGAAAAGATGAACTGCCCTCAAATCTCATTTCGTATGTAGATTTGAGACTAAGACTCTTATTAGAGCATGGTTTTATACAAATGAAAGAACGCCTCAATGTTGTAAATTACCTTGAAAAACAACTCGAAAAAACTGATGGACAAACTTTAAATCTTTGTAGTGTTCATGGAGATTTCGCCCTTGGAAATATTTTAATCTCGGGAGATCAAGTGGTTTTTTTAGATTTAGGGATGTATCGTCAAGGACCACCTTCTTTTGATTTTGCATATTTCCATCAACATTTAGATGACCTTATTACAAATCCTTTTTTCTTAGGCACAACGATTACTCATTTACAAGATGCCTTTCTGAAAGGCTACTCGGAAAATTTTATTCGGGAAAGTCCACTTTTTTTATCCTACTATGTCCGAAATATGGTGAATCAATTGCTTGATCTTTCAAGAACAGATCGCCTTTCTCCAATTAAGAAAATTTACCAAAAATGGCAGTATCGACAATATTTGTCCAATCTAAAAAAAGTCATTCAAAAAAATTGATCCACCGATGAGTAAAACAGTTATGCTGATGAACAAAATTAAAAAATTGCTGGTAATGCCAAAGGAGGAAGTCCTTTTTCGCATTACCGAACGACGTCTTGAAAAGAGGGAATATAAACATCATCTCTCAGGAAAAGATCAGCTTAGCGATGAAGACTTTATCCGAAAATGTTGCGGCCTTTCTTCTCAGAATAATGCGATCCACCGACTATTTGACAACTTTTATTCAGGAAAAAGAGACTCTTTTTTTACCGAAGGCTATGAAAAAAACATTCGGACGACAGTGATTAAAAAACATCTCAACACTCAGGACTGGCTGCTTACAGCGGATCAAATCTGCGAAGGCCAACTGTGTCTTTTAGGGCAAGATGTACGCTTGGCCCAAGCAGGTGAGTGGCATAAAGATCCGCTGGAAGCCTGCGAATGGCCACGCACCTTTTACAAACAAGTGAGCAAAATAAAACCCAGTGTAACGGTGGATATCAAATATGTCTGGGAAATGAACCGTCACCAATATCTCATTGTTCTGGGTAAAGCCTATTGGATTTCCGGCGATGAAAAATATGCCAAAAAAGTGTGTGCAATTATTTCCTCCTGGATTTCAGATAATCCCTATCACTCAGGGGTTAACTGGACGAGCTCCCTCGAATTGGCTGTTCGGAGCATCTCATGGATTTGGGCCTATTTTTTCTGCCGGGGTTCTCAACATATGGATGCTGCATTTCACTTTATCTTTTTAAAATCCATTTATGAACAAGGGCTTCACATGGAACAGCACTTGTCTTATTATTCGAGTCCCTATAATCATTTGATTGGTGAGGCCGCAGGGCTTCACATGATTGGCAGCCTTTTTTCTCAACTAAAGTTGGGACAAGCGTGGGAGAAGCTGGCTTGGTCTATCCTTGAAAACAATATTGATAAGCAGTTTTTTGATGACGGCATGTGTGTCGAGCAGGCAACGTTTTACCATCACTTCACTTTGGGATTTTATTTACAGGCTGCACTGCTCCGTAAACTAAATAACAAGCCCGTTTCAGAAAAGATCTTATCTGGTATTGAAAAAGCCTTGAATGTTTCCATGTATCTCACCCAACCCAACGGCAAATTACCAGCCATCGGCGATATCGACAATGCACGATCACTCTATTTCAATATGGAACATTCCTGGGATTTCAGGGGTTTTTTAAGTCTCGGCGCTGTCTTGTTTAATCGTTCCGATTTTAAACGGCAAAGCAGTGGTTCTTACGAAGAATTGCTCTGGCTCTGTGACGAGACCATGCTCACAAATTTTGAGACGATGGACAGCACCTATCCACTGGAAACCTCGAAAGCCTTGTCGAGTAGTGGTTATTATGTGATGAGAAGTGCTTGGGAAAAAGACAGCCACTATCTTTGTTTTGACTGCGGTGTGATGGCGGCAGGCTTACATGAAGATGGTGTGCCTTCCGCAGCCCACGGTCACGCAGATGCCTTGTCTTTTGAACTGTCTGTTTTTGGAAAGCCGATATTGGTAGAGAGTGGTTTTAATACCTATTTTGGCCCCTTGGAGTGGCATCGCCATTTTCGGGAAGAAGCAGCTCACAACACCATTAAAATGGGAAAGTCCCGCCAGGCCGAATATTGCGGGCGACTGACCTGGAAGTCGGTGATCCATCCAAAATTACATTACTGGCGACAAGCGGACAACTTGGAGACTGTTTGTGGTGAGATTGTTTATGACAAGGAGATGTCCCACCGAAGAGAAATCCTTTCAGTTTCATCCAAGTTTTGGGTCTTATTGGATCAACTCAAAAGCGCAGGCCGGAATGAACAGGCGATTGCTTATTTTCATTTTGATGCCTCCGTTAATATTGAGGTTGATCGCGAAAAAAAACAAATTATCGCCAGTGCCGAAGGTGCCGGACTCTTGATTCAGTATTTTGAAGACTACGAAGTAGAAGCGCGACGCGGGGTAGAAGGCATGGGACCAGAAGCCGGTTGGCAGGCCGCTGGCTATGGACATAAAAACCCGACCTGGGTGCTGTCTTTTGTCATTCCCCTGACTAAAAAAACAGTCCTGTTCCCATTGTTGTTGCTCCCTTGGAAAAAAAACAAACTTATTTTTTCATCAAAAAAAGAGACACGCTTGGACACAAAGCGTAATGAATTTTATCCGGCTACATTTTCTTTCGATGAGCAGAACTATATGGTTTCATTTCGTGAAAATGACAGCCCTTCAGTGCTTTGTGATGGAGTTCCCGTTTAGAAATGAGTCGTTTTAAAATCTTAGAAATTGGTTCCTATCCACCGCCATTTTCGGGTTGGAGTGTACGGATTAAATATATCCGAGATGCTTTCCGAGAGGCAGGTGATCTTTGCGAAGTCCTGAATCTGGGGAAAAATAGAAAGATAAAAAGTCCGGAATATATTGACGTTCAAAGCGGGCAACACTACATCAAAAACCTCTTGCGTATGCGCTTGAAGGGCTATGTTTTCCATATTCATATCAATGCACAAGCAGTGAAAGGCCCAATTCTTGGGTTAATGGCCCACCTGATTTCACTTGTAACCTGCAGTCGTGCAGCCCTGACATTTCACGGGGGTTTGCAACAGCTTTATTACCCGAAACAAAACGGCGGGCTTATGTATCCGGTGATTTGGCTCAACTTTTTTCTTGCAAACGTGATTGTTTGCAATGATGAAGCGATTAAAAGAGAAATCGTAAAATATGGCCCTTTAATTAAAGCGACAAAAATTCACCCGATTCCTGCTTTTAGTCAACAATATCTTCGCTATGAAACAGTGCCTTTGGCCGAAGAAATCGAAGCTTTTTCACAAAATAAAAAATCGCTTATTGTTTCATATATTGTGCTTCGTAATGGGTTTTATATTGAAACATTACTCGAATTTTTAGAAAGTTTGAGTGAAGATGTAGGCGTTATTTTAACAGGAATTGGGGTAGTAGAGGATGGAGAAGTTTCTGATCTCTATCAAAAATTACGGGATTTTGAAACGAGAGGTCGTGTTTTTCTCGCTAAATCTCTGAATCACAATGAGTTTTTAAGTCTTTTGGCCAGAGCAGATATTTATTTAAGGACGCCAACTTCGGATGGCGTCGCGTCTTCTGTACTAGAAGCGCTTTCCGTTGGGACTCAAGTGGTTGCAAGTGAAAATGGTCGGCGCCCCGAAGGGGTTGTACGCTATGTTGCGACAGACTCAAAAGACATGCGAGACAAAATTAACCATGTTTTAGAGCATATTGATGCACTGAACAAAACACTGGTGTTACCGGAGGTAGATGATACGGTTAAAACGGAAATCATGCTGCTTAAAAAGGGGCGTTAGCCAAAAATGAGGCTTCAAATTCCACAATTGTTTATATAGCGCAGAAACTAGGCTAAAACCGAAACGACAAAAGGACTGCTGAGAATGCAGTTTTTTGTGACGAAAAATTTGAAAAAAACAGCGTGCTGGTGCTGGTCTTTCACTTAGAAAACAAATGATTGTAATGGTTATGGAAATACAAAATTGGAGGAAAATAATTTGAAAATATCGGTTTTTGGTTTGGGTTATGTCGGCTGTGTATCAGCAGCTTGTCTCGCAAAGGTGG
>JAADHI010000081.1 GCA_013151935.1 Candidatus Manganitrophaceae bacterium | reverse complement strand
TCTACGGTGTATCTGCAATATGAAACCGTCGTGTTTTTCCTGCCCCCCCGTAAACCATAAAGACCTTTTTGCTTTCGCGGACTTGAATATCTGACCAAGCGTTGTTTTTGCCATCGTAATAGGCATCAGGGTCGGCGCCACTGGCTTTAAAAAAGTCGGGGTTGGAAATGCCTGCGTCCATGACTTCACCTACGAGACATTCTGTGACAAATCCATTGCCCTTGAGTTCAATCTTTGCCAGGGTTTGAAGAATTTCATTCCCGTTTGTCAAAATAAGTTCTTCCATTTGTGTATCCATGCTCCTTGAAGTTATGTTTCAAATGCTCGCTTGTCGCAATCATTCTATCAAACCCGATCTTGATTTTGTCAGTCTTTATTTTGGGTTTTTCAGGTTAAAATTAAAAAAGGCATTATAATTATTCAAGGAAGCTCTGATTCTTAAATTCATTCAATCCCTTGAGGATTTATCTATGTGTAGGCCGTTCACACATTCTTTATGTCATCGTTCATTTTGTCGGTTTTTGTATTTATGTTTATTGATCGTGGTATTGCACTATTTTTTAGGTGTTTCGCCGTCTTATGCCCAAAGCACAAAAGGGCAAGCAGCAAGTCTTAAATATTCTTCTAAAAAAGAGCTGGTATTGGAAAAACGTCTTGCAGATGCCTTTGCACAAGATAAAGCCGAGCTGAGAAAGGCGGTGAAGTTTTTACGCAAAGGAGATCTTCAGAGACTGGAAGATCTGCTCAGGGCGTCTCTTGAAAAAAATCGCGGTCATAAAAAGAGAAAACACTTTGCGGGAGCAGATGCTTTTGCGCTTGCGGCCTTAAAAGAAATGCAATCAAATTTCAAGATGGCGCAAAGCCATTACGAAGACGCGCTTTCACTTGATCCAGAAAACAGTATCTATCTAAGGCATCTCGGTGTGATGTTTAGTACTTATGGTAAACCCAAGGCTGCAATCACGCATCTGGAAAAGGCCTTGGCATTGCTTTTAAAGCAATATGGCCCAACACATCCGGAGATTGTGACGGTCTACAATCAGGTGGCACAGGCTTGGGAGCGGGCAGGAGGTCTACAAAAAGCGGTCAATTTTCGCGAAAAAGCACTGATCACTTCAAAAAATATTTATGGCGATAAACATCAAAAAACGGCAATGGCGCATCATGATTTTGGAAAAGCCTTGGAGAAGGCGGGAGAACTAAAAATCTCTATTCTCCAGTTTAGAAGGGCGCTTGAGATTGACGTGGCACTTTATGGGGAGCGCGATCCCTATGTTTCGAGTCGTTACAATACCTTGAGCATGGCGCTTTATCAGTTGGGAGAATCTAAAGAAGGCCAGGCGCTTTATAAAAAGGCCCTTGAAACGGCTTCGGCTCAAGATGACAAGAATGATCCCAATGCTGCCATTCGATACAACAATTTTGCCTTGGCCTGGTACAAACTGGGAGATGCAAATAAGGCAATTGTTTTGTATTCTCGGGCGCTTGAATTGGATTTAGCACGCTATGGTGAGACACATCCCAAAGTGGCAGAACGCTACAATAATCTGGGTCGTGCCTGGGCAAAAGCAGGGCAGTTTGAAAAAGGAATTGCCGCTTATAAAAAGGCCCTTGAGATTGATGTGGCGGCTTATGGCCCACAACAGCCCAAAGCGGCGACCCGTCATGGTAATCTGGGAACCGTTTATTATCAGGCGGAAGATTACAACCGTTCTCTGGAGGAATATACAAAAGCCCTCAAAATTGATCTCAGAATTTACGGGGATATGCACCCAAAAGTTGCGAAACGCTATGGTGATTTAGGACGCAGTTTATTTAAGCAGGGTACTTTTCAACGTGCCATTGCGTTATACGAGAAGGCCCTGAACATTGAGCGCGTGGTCTACGGGGAAAGTCATCCGAAGGTGGCTGAGCGTTATGGCATGTTGGGAAAAATATGGAAAGCCTTAGGAAATCTTCAGGAGGCGATCATTTTATATGACAAAGCGCTTAAAATTGAAATGAAGGTTTATGGTGCGACCCACGCAAAAATCGCACGACGTTACAATGATATCGGGGCAATTCTGATTAAGGTCGGGCAATATCAGAAGGCCTATTTTTTATATGACAAGGCACTCAAGATAAATCGTCATATTTATGGACTTGTAGATGTGAATACCGCGAGAAGCTATAATAATCTTGCCCTATCCGTTTATCATTTGGGGGATGCTGAAAAGGCTATTTCGCTTTATACCGAGGCGATTGAAATTGGTTTTGCCTTGTATGGGGAAGTCCACCCTGAAATTGCGAGAGCTTACAACAACCTGGGTTCTGCGCTTTATCAATTAAATGATATGGAACAGGCGATTGAATTTTATGAGAAGGCCCTTCAGATCGACCTACAGGTTTATGGGGATTTAAATCCGAAAATGATTATTCGTTATACCAACTTGGGTTTGGCCTGGGAACAATTGGGTGAGCTCAAACGGGCCATTGTCTATCACAATAAAGCGCTTAAAATTGAAATCTCAGGGTATGGGCAAAACCACCCTAAGGTTGCAATTCGGTACAATAATATCGGCATGGCCTGGGAAAAAATGGGGCAACAAAAAGAGGCGGCTGTGTTGTTTCAAAAAGCCTTTCAGATTTTTAGTACAGTGCTCGGCCCAGATCATGCGATGACCCGGAAGGTCGTGTCCAATATCGAACGCCTCAGTCGTTCTTGATAAAATATAGACATTTTTTTAAAAAATCTTTAAGTGAAATTTATAAAACGACAAAATAGGGTATGATCTCTCCAGATATTTTTTTATGGTGAGAGATGGATTGTTTTGATGTGGTGATTGTGGGTGCGGGGCCGGGAGGACTTGCGGCAGCGCGTCAACTTTCAAAAGCGGGATTTAAGGTCCTTTTGCTTGAAAAAGAGCGTTCATTTGCAGCAAACGATTTTTCCAGTGGCGGTGCACCTCTTGAAATTCTAAGCGATTTTCAGTTGCCTGAACAAGTTGTCGGTGCGTATTGCTGTAAAATTCGTATTTCAGCGACACAGGATAGCCATGTCTGGCAGGATGATCAGCCTGTGGCTGTCGTGCTCGATTTTAAAAAACTCCGGATTTTTTTGGCAGAAGAAGCCATTCAAAATGGTGCAAGCCTTTTTTTTGGTTGCGCTTATCGCAGTTATCGTCGCGAGAACTCAGCCCTTGTGGTTAATTTTAAAAAGGCGGGTGATGATGTCCTGCTTAGCGTCCGAGCGAAAGTATTGATTGATGCGACAGGCTCAGATCGACGTGTTTTGGGGGAGGGTCTTAAAACGGATGGATCTTCAGCGAGTGACGTGATTGTTGGTCGCGGGATTGAATACCTTGTTGAAGTGCCTGAAGCTGTTTATCAAACTTACGCGAACTGTCTTTCATTTTTCATCGGCTCCAAGTGGATGCCGCAAGGCTATGCCTGGATTTTTCCAATGTCTGCAAATTTGCTTAAAATCGGTGTGGGACGAAATTTCCCCAACACACAATTTGTCCCCCATCACCGTGCGATGAAAGATTATTTAGATCAATTGATCATTGAGTGTCTTAAAACCGAAGAGATCAAGATCATTGACCGACACGGCAAAACGATTTCTTATACCTGTCACCATCAAGACCCTTATGTGGATCAAAATATTATTGCTATTGGGGATGCTGTTTCGACGGTAAATCCGCTGACATTTGAAGGGATTCGTCATGCCTTAAAAAGCGGCGAAATAGCGGCAAGACAGGTACAGGAATTTTTGGAAAAAAAGATCCCAGATTTAAAACCTTACGCACGTGAAATGCGTCGTTATTGTGGCATGAGATGGCTTGTTTCTGAGTTGCTGACACAAAAAATATACCGTGAGCCCGAAGATGAAAAAATGACGCTCATGCTACACGCCTTAAAAACCTTAAGCCTTTCGGCTTTGAAAGATCTTGTTTTTTATTATCGTTTTAAAATCGCGATGAAATTTTATGCAAAATATCAAATTTTACTTTTAAAACGGGTATTTTCTTTTTCTCCACAGGACCCTAAATTGAGGTCTTAAGCATGACGAAGGTTTTAAAGATAAGTGGGGATAAACTCTCACTTTCTGATTTTTATGCGGTTGTCCTGGAGCGTCAGCCCGTGCATTTTTCTGAAGTCGCCGAGAAAAAGATGAATCGTTCTCGTCGTCTGGTGGGAAAAATCCTTTCGGAGGGCGAGGCTGTTTATGGGGTCAATACAGGTTTTGGAAAACTTGCACGTGAACGTATTTCTAATTCTGAAATTCAGCAGCTTCAAGTGAATTTGATTCGGAGTCATGCCTGTGGCGCGGGTCCGCCGCTTTCTGAAGCGGCCGTGAGAGGAATGTTATTGCTTCGGGCGCAGGTCTTGGCGATGGGGCATTCGGGTGTGCGTCCCTTAATTGTGGCACGTCTTGTTGAAATTTTAAATTGCAATCTCTACCCTTTTATTCCAAGTCGAGGTTCGGTTGGGGCCTGCGGAGACCTTATCCCTTTGGCACATTTGGCTTTGCTATTGCTTGGGGAAGGGGAGGCTTTTTTTGAAGGAGAACGGCTTCCGGGCGCGCAAGCTTTAAAACGCGCAGGGATTCAGCCTGTAACCCTTGAAGCCAAAGAAGGGCTTTCTTTGGTCAATGGCACACAGGCGGCCTTGTCTTTGGGGCTTTTGGCCCTGCATCGTGCTGAGCGACTGGCTGAAACAGCAACCTTAGCCGGGGCGATGTCTCTGTCTGGAAGCCTTAATGGGTACGCCGACGGCTTTTGATGAAAAACTTCAAAACTTGAGACCGCATCCGGGCCAGTTGGCCGTGGCAAAAAAGGTACGGATTTTATTGGAAGACAGCGAGATTCGCGATTCCCATGTTGCCTGTGATCGCATTCAAGACCCTTATTCGATTCGTTGTATTCCTCAGGTGCATGGTGCTGTTTGTGATGCCATCGGATTTGTCAAAAACACTTTATTGATTGAAATGAGGAGTGTGACGGATAACCCGATTGTTTTTCCAGAGGACGGAGAAATCCTCTCCGGGGGGAATTTCCATGGTCATCCCGTGGCGCTTTCCCTTGATTTTCTCGCAGTGGCTTTGACCCATTTGGGAGTGATTTCAGAACGCAGAATTGCACAACTGATTGACCCGGAGTGTATTGACTTACCGCCATTTTTGACACGCAGACCCGGTTTAAATTCGGGTTTGATGATGCCCCAGGTTGCGGCGGCTGCACTGGCCTCGGAATGCAAAGTCCTGGCGCATCCTGCCTCGGTTGATTCGATTCCGACCTCGGTCAACCAGGAAGATTATGTCAGCATGGCCATGGGTGCGGCCCTGAAACTTCAGCAAATCACACAAAATATTTCGGATATATTGGCGATAGAGTTATTTTCTGCCGCAGAGGGTGTTGCTTTTCACGCGCCGCTGAAGGCCGGGCGCGGCGTCGAAGTCGGCATCACAAAATTGCGTGCCGAAGTACTTCCCTTAGATGAAGACAGGTCCCTACAGAAAGACTTCGAAAAAATTTCAAAAATGATTCTAGATGGCGTGTTTTGTGTTTGAGCTTGCGCTCGAAAAATAACTTTTTCTGCATGTCTTCCCCCTTTGAAAAAGGGGGATAAGAGGGGGATTTATCTACGACACTTCTTCAAGTAATTCTCTGGCAGGTTTTCCGACATGATAGCCTTGCGCAAAATCGACATCGTATTCACGAAGCAGTAAGAGTGTTGCCTCATCTTCGACGCCTTCAGCAATTGTCTTTTTCCCCAATCCTTTGACCACTTCAGTCAGTGATTTCACAAAGATTTGGTCATCAGGATGTGAGGCAATTTCTTTGATGAAGGTGTCTCCAATTTTCACGATATCCACTGGAAGTTGTTTTAAATAGTTAAAAGTGGCAAATCCCGTCCCAAAATCATCTAGCGCAAAACGACAACCGAGTGCTTTGATTTCATTCATGAGACTACAGGCGGCGACCAGGTCAGAAACAGCAGCGGTTTCCGTAATTTCAATGACGATGTTTCGCGGATTTGCACCGGTGCGTGCGAGGGTTTCTTTGAGGTGGGGCAATAGTCCGGGGTCATTGAAGGCATAACCCGAGAGATTTAAGGTGAAGCCAACATTCAGCCCTGCGCGGGCTGCTTCAGCCTGACGCGTAATGACTTTTTCTAAGACCATGTGATCAATGGCGTAGATCAGCCCGCATTGTTCTGCGATGGGAATGAAAGCACCGGGTGCGATCAGGGTATCGTCTTGATCACGCATTCGCAGCAGTGCTTCATAATAAAAAATTTCCCCGCTTGCGATTTCTTGAACCGGTTGAAAGTGCATGACAAAACCGTCGTGATCCAGGGCTTGTTTGATTTTATCCTGCCAATAGACCCGTTCTTTCATTTGAGTTTTGATGGTTTCTTTCCCGGTAAAAAGATGCCAACTGCCGCGGCCACGTTCTTTGGCTTGATACATGGCGAGGTCTGCATTGGAGAGTAGTTCTTGCACGCTTTCTCCGTGTTCGGGAAAGAGTGCGATCCCAATACTTGCGGAGACTTTGTAGGAATGTTCAAGTATGGGCATTTCGACATCGGCAAGATATTCCGTGATTTTTTGAGCAACTTGCCTTGCACCTACTTCTTCTGTTTCTGAAATGACGATTGCAAATTCGTCGCCTCCTAAACGGCTGATGATGTCTGTGGAGCGTACAAGTCGTGACAGTTGGCTGGCCACAAGTTTGAGCAGCGCATCTCCTACATGATGTCCCCGGGTGTCATTGACGTATTTAAATTGGTCAAGGTCAAAAAATAAGAGTGCACCCGAACGGTCATAGCGTTTTGATTCCAGTAGAATGCGATCCAGTTCATTTTGAAAACGACGGCGGTTAAACAGACCGGTGAGCGGGTCATGATCGGCGAGCCAGGAGAGCTGGAGCTCGGCCTGTTTTCGGGCCGTCAGATCGAGTCCAACGGAGAGAATGAGAGGATTTTTGTTTCCTTTTCTCAGTAGGCGGGAGTGAAACCAGAGAATGTGTCTTGTGGATTGATCTTTACAAGTCATCAGCGATTCGTGAGAGAGGTCATCTAATTCGCTGGCATGGAGTTGTGCCAGTTGATGCATCATATCCACGGTGAGTTCTTCTTCGGTAATGAGCTCTACGAAGTTTTTCTGTCTGAGTTCTGATTCGCTATAACCACTTAAATGGCTGCCATGTTGGTTCAGAGTTACTATTTTTCCCGTTTGGTCTTGCGTCAGAATGATGACCCGGGCGGTATCCAATAAAAGTGCGATAAAGTCTCTTTCACTTCCCAATTCTTCCATGCGGTCTGCAAGTGTTTTTGTGCGTTTTTTGACCTCGGTTTCGAGTGCTTCTAATTGGTAGGAAAGCGCAATCGCCGTGTCATCCAGGATATCAATTTCGTCATCGCGCCACCTTTTTTTTCGTGTCCCGACCGCGCTACGCACATTGCTAAAGGCACTTTTTGCCAGTAAAGGGAGGGTGTCGGTGATGAGTTTGAGACGGGACATGGGGGTCCAGAGAATGGCAAGGAGAAGGGCTTCTGAGAGCAGTAGTCCTAAGATGCCCGCCATGAGGCTTTGCCGGGTTGCCGCTTTTATTTCAGCCAAAACCTGCGAAATATCGTCAATAATAATAAGATCTCCAGAACCGCCGCCGGAGAATCCTTCAAGTGGGATGAGTTGAAGGGCGTAATTTTTATTGTCAAAAAGAATTTTTTTGTAATCCTTAATTTCGGAAAAAGGAATGTTCTTTTTAGCGACGGATCGCAGCAGGGGGAGTGTCAGCTTCATGTTTGTGAGTGCAACAACATTTTTGTTCCATAGGGAGATGGTCTTTTCTTTGTTTTCATCTGTGTTGTCCTTATGGTCAATGACGACGCCGACATCCAGGCTGGAAATCTGCTGAAAATTGATGACGACTTCCGCCAAAGAGGCCCCCAAGAGGATCGTGCCGATATTTTTTCCTGCCGAAAGAATCGGGGCCATGACATATTGTGTGCAAATGCTTGTGCATGAAAGTGCTGTGATGGGGTGTTCTTTTTTTCGGATGGTTTCAATCCAGTCTATAATGAGTTGTTCTTCATTTTCTACCTGATTCGACATTCCCCATCGTCCCAATTCCAGACCTGATGCGGTGTAAAATCGGACAAGATCAATGCCCATGTCGAGTTGCAATAAGGGCCAGTGATCTTCAAAGGCGACAACAAGCTGCTCGTTTTCAGCGCTGGCCAAAGCGGCTTCCATGCCAGAAAAAGAAGGGATAACCCCACCAAATTGCTGTAAGCGTTTGACAGTTTGAACCATGAGGGCGTTAAATTCTTGAATATTGTGTTGATGGATGGCTTCTCGGCGTTGATCAAAATGTGTCATCAAATTTTGATGGCTGAAGTAAGGGAAAGAGGCGTTGATAATCAACAGAAAGAGGCTGAAGAGCAGTAGTGCCTTCCACTTGAGACTTAAAAACCGCCCGATTTGTTTCACATTTTCTGTCATTTTTGTTTTGCGGATGTTGTCCCGCTACAGGCCGGTTTATTTTAAAACCGGAAGGAGATTAAAACTGAAAAGAGATCCCAATACCGCTTCGTTGGAGCGGGCGGAGGATTGTCGAGTAATGGAAGCCAGGCCGTCCCGTCTACAATGTGATATTCGATGCGAGACATGAGCGTCTTTGTGATGTCCCATCGTAGACCAATGGTCGCGTCTTTTGCAAATCGGCTATGATCGGGACGCCCTGTCCTGGCCGCAAAGGTTTTGCCTTTGCGATCCTTTTTGTCTTGGAACGTTACATCGTAACGTAGAAGGAGTTCTAATGTTTTGAAGAGGCGATAGGTGCCTTGGAGATAATAACTCTCTCCTGTAATGTTAAAATTAAGCGGGCCTACATTGCGATATCTAAAGTTGCGAAGGGCATATTCAGAGCTGAGGCTCCAGAGTTCAGCATTGTATTGGGCTGAGATGATCAAAGGTCGGAAGCGGATGTCTCCTCTCCCTTGTGGGCTTGTTGCCGACTTGAATTGGGCATTGAGCAAAAGGCCCGTTATTGCCAGACGTACCCTGCCACCGTCTTGTTCAAACATCAAGCGCGAGATATATGAGAGGCGACTTTCAAGGTCTCCCGGTACCTCAGCGAGCAGGACCTTTTTTGATTCTTGACCGTCTACGTCTGCGTAGACAGCGCCCAATTGGTACAACAGATCGCCGATTCCCATGCGATGGTCAGCGTAGAAATGGATCCCGTCTGAGGATCGTGCCACATTTTGAGTTCGGTCAAAATAAATAGATTGAGGTAGAAAGATACTGGGGCGTGTAAAGGCGACATCGCGTGGCGTGTCGTTATAGAGCCCGATCGGATTCTGCATTCTTCCAATGCGAATGCCAAAATCGTTTGATGCTTTCGAAACGAGTTTGTAATCCATGAAGCCATAGTCGAGGCGAATGTTGCCACGATCTCCGGCTCCTGCACGACGGGAAAGCATTTGAGCAGAAAATTGCAAATCAGAAAGAGGCCGGATAGAGGCTCCCATTCCGACTTCGTGGTATTTAAAACTTCCTTCCTTGCTTTTTCCGAAGAAATTATTTTCTGAACTCAGGATAAACCCTTGACTGCCAAATCCGTGAAATTGGAGTGTCTCGAGCATTGCCAGACTTTTCCCCTCCGAAAACAGAATGCCCATGGTTAAGATGCAAAAAATGAATAGGATTTTTTCCATCTTAACCATGGGCATTCTAATTCTACCTTGATCTTGTTCTGTCACTCACACCGAAGTAAAGTATCAAAAACGGTATGAAACGAGCACAGTGAACAGTTGCCAATATCGGTTTGTTTTAGAGCCCACGGGGTTATCCAATACTGGAAGCCAAGCGGTTCCATCGATGTAGTGGTATTCGATGCGGGACATCCACGATTTTGTAATATCCCAACGTAGCCCCGCCGTCCAGTCCTTTGCAAAAAGTGAGTATTTTGGTCCTGTCGCGACCTTATTTCCACCGCGATCATTCCTGTCTTGGTAGAGCACATCGTATCGCAGGAAGGCCTCAAACCTCTCGTAAAAACGATAAGCGCCTTGCAAATAGTAACTTTCTCCAGTCCGATTGAAATCTGTAATCGCCCCGACTTGTCTGTATTTCGAGTAGCGAAGTGCGTATTCAGAAGTAAGACTCCAAAACTCTGAATTGTATTGTGCTGAAAAAATTAAAGGGATGAATCGGATTGTTCCTGTTTCTTGTGCTGGGGAGACCGGTTCAAATTTGAAATTGACGATTGCACCACTCACACCCAAGCGAATTTTCCCTGCATTTTTCTCAAAGAGAAGACGCCCCACATAGGAGAGTCTCTCATCAAGACCGCCCGGCTGTGGCCCAATGATTTCTGGTTTTGTTTGCAGATCATCGACATCTGGATAGCCCATTCCAAGTTCATAAAAAAAGTTTCCATATTTTGTTCTATGATCAGAATAGAAGTGAATACCGTCCGACGAAAGGGCGAGGTTTCTTGTTCGGTCAAAATAGATCGATTGTGGCAATAAGATACTTGGTCTCGTAAAGGCAACATCGCGTGTATCATTGTAAAAACCAAGCGGATTCTTTACTCTGCCTAGTCGGAAGCCGAAGTCTTTCGAGGCATTTGAAATGAGACTGTAGTCCAAAAATCCATAGTCCAGTTGGAGGTCTCCATTGTCGCCTCCCCCTGCCCGACGAGAGAGAACTTGCACGGAAAATTGCAGATCTGGAACGGGACGAATAGAGGCGTTTAATCCGAGTTCGGTAAAATCAAAACTGCCCTCTTTACTGTCTCCGAAAAAACGATTTTCTGAAGTCTGGATGAAGGCTTGGCTGGCAAAACCGTGAATTTGAAGGGTATCTGACCATGTGAATCCATAGAGTGGTGCTCTCACGCTTTCCAAAAAAAGAAGACCTGTGGTGAACAGGATCAGGGTTAATTTTGAAAAGTTACCAAACATGAAGCACCTTCAGATCCAACTTTGTTTCGAATTGATGTTCTATCGAATGGGATAAGTAGCCAATGGCTCCAGGGGTACTGGCGACTTTCTCCGACATTTCTTTTAAGGAGCTGACCTCGTTGGGGGACTGCCCCGTCCCAGAATAGACCTGACGATCCCAGGCTCTTCTGAGTTGATACGGAAACATGTGTAGGATTGACTTAGAAAATGTGATATGGGTCGTGTGGTCGTCTTGAAGAACAAAGACTTTGATCGCACGTCCGTCGGGCCATTTAAGTAGACGCATGCCAAAGATGGCACGGAGTGTATTTCTCGATATCTCCTCTTGATGAACCTTTTGATGGACGACGACCTCTTGGGCAATAGCCTGAGGTAGAGGGAGCAGGGTAAGGAGGATGCCGAGAAGAGGAATGAGTCGTTTCATTCAGATAAAAATCCAGTCCCGGGTACTGGGTTCTCAGGGGTTTTCATGGTTTGACTTGTCTTATCGGAAGTGACCGTTTGGGTGACAAAATGCCAGAGTTCAGGACGATATTTGGATACCAGAGATGAGATCTCTTCAGTAAAGCCGAGGCAAGGTATTCTGGTTCCATTGTAGTCAATAGGTGATCCAATTGGCTGGAAATTGATTTCAAAGCGTCTGAGCAATCGAAATAGAATCGGGGTTACACTGACATACCACATCAAAATATTACTTTCAGTGGTCATTTTCATCACTGCTGAAAATAGGCCGAACAGCAGAAGGTAGCAAAGCAAACCATCCTTCCTTTTGCTACTTCCTGAGGCATCTCTTGAGGCTCGGGTATACTCTTGAACTAGGCGTTCTCGCTCCTTGGAAACAAGGATTCGGGAGACCTCCCCTAAGGTTTTTCTCTTAAGCGGATCGGAAATGATCCCATCTTCGAAAAAGCCTTCGCCACAGTAGTATTCAATTGGAAAATTATTGAGATGATTTTCTGGATCGGGCAGAATCAGCCGAACAGACGCAACGAATACGCTCATCCCTTTGTGTCGAATGAGGCAATGCACAGAACGGTTATCATACAAATCCTGTTCCCTGCAATCGGTGTGATTTCTTTTATTTAGAATGGTCGTTTCAACACAAAAGACCTGATATCTTAATTTTAAAACTTCTTCGACTAAGTCGTCGGTATCGGCGGGGACGATTTCAAAATGCTGTTTGAAATAATCGGTTATATTCATACCGTTGCCCTAAGTTTAAATGAAAGTTAGGTCTTGCCAACTGTACTTACGTAGAAACCGAAGATCGGGGCGCTTTATCTAAAAAGAGTGTGGTGATTTTAATCAAGGATAAAGAGGGAGGCATTCTTACAACTCATCCCCCCCGTGTTTGAGCCATGCCCCTCAATGATCTAAAAGTCTGAGCATGGGGCAGAGTATTGAAAAGCACTCAGAACGTCTAATTTAAAGACCCGATATAGATCAAGCAATGATACAGAGGGGCACTATAAAATTCCGCAAGAATTTATCGTAATTTGTATCGTTTTATGGTTGTTTATCTAGATTCAGGTGGTGTATCTGCGATATGGCGTCTTTTAGAAATCTATTTTCAGGAAGGGTCTTCAGTAGGCGCTTTGATATTGAGTACCTTCATTTTGCGATACAGATGGGTTCTTTCGATCTGTAGGGCTTCAGCCGTTTGTGGGATATTCCAGGCATTTTCCGTGAGTTCCGCCAAAATATGTGCGCGTTCAAAGGCACTTCTTGCTTCTTTCAGGGGTTTTGTCTTGTCTACACTCGAAGTCGGTGTGTAAGTTGGAGGCGTGGCATCTCTGATGAAATCGGGGATATCGTGAGAGGTAATGATGGGGGTCGGGGCCATGATAAGTAAACGTTCTGCGACATTTTTTAATTCACGGACATTTCCAGGCCAGGCGTAGTGTTTTAAGTACTCAAAGGCTTCTGAGGTGAAACGTTTTGCACGGATGCCTTGCTCTTCGGCAACTTGTTTAATGAAGTAGGAAATTAAAAGGGGGATGTCATCCACGCGTTCGCGTAAAGGGGGCGCGTTCAGGGGGATAACATTAAGGCGATAATACAAATCATCCCGAAACCGTCCGGCTTTGATTTCTGAGGGGAGATCCTTATTGGAGGCGGCAAGCACCCGAACATCTACGTGGACACGCTCGTGTCCGCCAACACGCATAAAGGCTTGTTCTTGTAGTGCCCTTAAGACCTTGGCTTGTGTCACCAAACTCATGTCCCCAATTTCATCCAAAAAAAGTGTTCCGCCTGAAGCCAACTCGAATTGCCCTTTTTTACGTTGGGCCGCACCTGTAAATGCACCTTTTTCGTAACCGAAGAGTTCACTCTCGATCAGGTTTTCGGGAATAGCAGCACAGTTAACCTCTAAAAAAGGCGCGTTACGTCTTGGGCTTTCTGCATGGATGGTGCGTGCAACCAGCTCTTTTCCTGTGCCATTTTCCCCTGAAATTAAGACGCGACTGTGAGAGGGGGCAGCCATACGGATCTGCTCTTTTAGATGTAGAATCGCGCGGCTGGCACCGACCATTTCATATTTTTTAGCCACGAGTTTTTTTAAGGTGCGGTTTTCTTCGCGGAGATGAAACTCGTTGAAGGCGTGTTTCACCATCAAGACTACTTTTTCTAAAGAAAGCGGTTTTTCAATGTAGTCATAGGCGCCCAATTTAATTGCTTTAACGGCGGTCTCAATGGAGCCGTGTCCTGACATCATGATAACGATTAAGTTCGGTAAAAATGTTTTTAAGCGTTGCAGGGTTTCAATGCCGTCGGGTTCCGGCATCCAAATGTCCAGGAGCACAAGTGCGGGAGGGGTATTTTGTACCATGGGGATGACCTCAAGCCCACTACTTGCGGATTGAACTTCATAGCCTTCGTCGGATAAAATACCGGAAAGGGTTGTCAGTATGGCGGGTTCGTCGTCTACAATAAGAATGGTTTCAGGCATGGTCTCCTTTCGGGAATCTTCTCTTTAATTTCAGTATTTGATGAAGCTTTTGAGCAAGTCATGACCTAGTCAGAGTCTTTCTATACAGAAAATTCAATCGTAATTGTTGTGCCTTTGGGCTGCCGGGCCGAAACGCGTATTTGGGCATTGTGGTCGGTTGCGATGCGATTCACAATGGCAAGACCCAAACCCGTTCCTGTTTTAGATCTTGAAAAATAGGGCAAAAAAAGCTTGTCCAGATCTTCGGGGGGGATGCCTATTCCTTCGTCTGCGACTGAAACCCGCACTTTTTTTTGTAGTGGGTCACACTGTGTTGTGAGGGAAATCACCCCATGGCTTTGCATGGAGGTGACTGCATTTTCAAAAAGATTGAGAAAAAGGCGTTTGATTTGTTCCCTATCCAGGTTCATGGCAGGGACGGCCGGATCAAAATCGAAGCGCACCTCAAGGTCTTTATGCCCACTTTGATAAAGCGAAATGACTTCCTGTAATATCGGTGTGATTTCTTGCAGACTACAGCGTGGTGGCGGCATTCGGGCAAAATCTGAAAATTCGTCCACCAGCATTTTAAGGCCATGGACTTCATTGATGACGATTTGCGTGGATTCGTCGAAGATACGGTCGAAATCCTCTGAGCCTTGAAAATATTTTTTCCGCAGACGTTCTGTTGAGAGTTGAATGGGCGTGAGTGGGTTTCGGATTTCGTGGGCGATACGACGGGCTACTTCTTGCCAAGTGGCCAGTTTTTGTGCGCGAATGAGTTCTGTTAAGTCATCAAAAACAATCACATAGCCAAGAAAATAGCGGTCTGTTCCGTGTAAGACCGAGAGCACCATGCGAAGGGTTGAGAGCTTATTTTGTGTCTCCAGCGCCACTTCTTCTTGAAGAGATTCTTGTTCCTTCTCTTGTATTTTTTGAAGGGGATGTGTGATGGCTTTCATGCCACGATTTGTAAAAAAATCAATGTAGTTTGTATGGACCGCATCGGCTGAAGTGACCCCTAAGATGCGTTCTGCGGAGGGGTTGAAGGTGGTAATGATTCCCTTTTCATTGACTGAGATAACCCCAGCTGCAATGTTGGTGAGTACCCCTTCGAGCTCTTTGTTTGAGGCCATGAGAGATTGTGTCGCATCGGCAACTTTCTGGTGACTGTTTTTTAAGTCGGTGGTCATTTTGTTGAAAGAATCGACCAGGATCCCCAATTCATCCGTGGCTTTTACGTCGATCTGAACATCAAGATCTCCTTGTGCGATGGCCTGTGTCCCTTCTGCCAGTTTTTGAATGGGTCCTGTAATATTTTTTGCAAGGTAGAGTCCGAACCAGGTGGCAGAAAATATAATCAGAAAAACAATAATTAAAAACGAGAGGATATAACTTCCTTTGATTGGGTTTTTGAAGGCTTTTAATTGTTTGTATTCCTGTACTGACTTTTTGATCCCTTCCATTTTACCTACAAGCAATGAGGGGATGAGGTGTTCAACGATGAGAATGCCGACACGTCGCCCGGACTTTTCAAGTGGCAGAATACCACGGACTAAATCCCCTTGAGGAATAGAAGTGATGGAGAGAGAGGGGTTCCCATTCTGATGTTTTGTGTTCTGATCCTTGTCTTCAAATAGAGATACCAGCATTTTTTCGTCTGGACGATGGGCTGCATTGTTTGGGTCTATGGCCTCTGCCATCGGTTTATATTGGGGCGTAAAAAGGTAGAGATTGTGAAGCCGATGCTCTTGTTTTATATCTTGAAGGAATTGTTCGAGCTTCTTTCGCGTGTTTTTTAAACGTCGTCCCTTTGTCAATTTAAGTGCAATGTGTTGTGTTATTGCGCTGACACTTTTTTCGGTTTCTTCGTAATAGTCTTGTGCAACTTCGAGAGACTGATCCAAGGATTTTTCAACTTGAATCGAAAACCAATTGTCGATGCTACTGGTCAGCAATCCACTGGCCACCACGAACAGCAGAATAGAAGGAATCATTGAAAGCCCAATGAGACCTGCAATCAGTTTACTTCTAAGGCTGGATTTGTTCGGCTCGACGCGTCGTTCAAAATAGAGTTTTACGAGGTTACGAGAAAGCAATAAAACCAGCAGAATGGCCAGTGTGATGTTGAGGTTCACCATGGTGACCATGAGGATATTGGTCGAAAAAAGTGAGGGCTTCTCAATTCCTTGGAAGAGCAGAACCGTGAGTGAAATCGAAAGGGTTAAAAAAAGTCCTGTGATCCAAACAGGACGAAAGGTACTTTGTTTCTTTGTTTTGTCTGTTCTTTTTTCCGGGGCTTGAAGAGAAGTCTTCATTTAAAATCCAAAAAACAGTTTTGGAAAGAGAGGGTGCTGTTTTGTTCAAGTGCTGTGGACATTATTTCTCCACGGGAAAGGTGATGCGTGGCGAATCGACCCAAGGGGTGTCTATTTCGAGAAAAGGGATGAAAAAGAGAAAGTAGTCGAGATAAAAGGGACGTTTTGTTCCCTGCATTTGAGATTTTACGCTGACAAAAAGGTGGTCTGTTTTGTTCAATACTTTAAGCGGAGCAAGTTTCAGCCTCTTGATTTTTGTGACCATATCCTTCATATCTTTGAACTCGGAGACGGTTCTTTCTGTCGATTTATTATCGCGGATCTGTTTGATCTTATAGTTCTTTTTTAAGGTGTCGTACTTTACCGTAAACAGGATTGTTTTAGAGAGCAACTCTTCATCGAACCAGCGTTTCTCCCTCTGGTGAAGTACGAAGTAGTAATAGAAATCTTTTGGGATGCCGTTGTGGATGTCTTCGACGGTCTTTTTTTGGAAGCCGCTGTCCAGTGTTGCGGAAACAAAAAGACCGCTGTCAAGGGCTTCAACAAGAATATTTTGTATACGGGGTGCTGCCAATGCTTTTGTCGTAGGGCTAAATAAAAAAAACAGAGACATTGCGAAAATGATTGAGAGAAAGACCCTAGAAATGGTACGCGGCTGTGGCATTATTTGCTTTAAAAAATTTCGAAAGTGGATGGGATAAAAAAACAACACGAGACTTTATAAAGCTCCAAAAACCAATTGAATCGGCCGATTACATCTGCATTTTAACATTTATATACAGTGGAGTCCAAAGTGCGTTTTCCTTCCCACGTTTTTTCCAAAACGGAAAAAACGATTGATCGTCTGATCCAGTTTTTCCATTCTGTGTAAAACACAAGGGAGATAGGCCGGTCTTCATTCTTGAGCGGGAAAGTCGGCTTATCATTTTCAGGATGACCGGTTTTTATGCCGCATTCGTCCGTGACGAATTGAGGTTTGATTTCATGATTTTGTCCTCCCTAGAGTACTCTTTCAAATTTTAACGGCTTGTCTTAAAAATTACAATGCCTCCCCAAAACCGCCCCCTCCAGGTGTTTCTATCACAAACAGGTCGCCGAGGCTAACTTTGATTTCATCTGTGCCAGACAAGGGGATAATTGTCCCATCTGCCTTTTGAATCCAGCTTTTCCCTAAGGCTCCCG
>JAADHI010000056.1:42053-42407 GCA_013151935.1 Candidatus Manganitrophaceae bacterium | reverse complement strand
GTTAGCTTAATTGTTGTACTTAAGCCGGAAATAAAACATGTCGTATGAGCAGCAATTGAAAAACCATGTATCTTTAGCAAAACGTTATAGTGATTCGACCGATAAACTCAAATGTGTTCGTGAAAAATTTTCTAATTGCGACTATTTTCGGGACCATTCTATTACTATTTTTTGTGCGGGTTCATTGGCACGGATGGAAATTGGCGTAAAGTCTGATCTTGATCTGTTTGTGATAGCAGAAGAAAAACAAAACCCAAAAAGTCGTTTATTCGAGTACACACTTTTTGCCAACCTCATACAGCTCAACGAGGAACTTAACTTCCCAGCGTTTAGTAACGATGGCGAATACTTGAA
>JAADHI010000056.1:0-42015 GCA_013151935.1 Candidatus Manganitrophaceae bacterium | reverse complement strand
GATGATAGTGAAAACCTATTTACAGCTCGCATCTTGTTTATGTTAGAGAGTAAGCCAATTTTAAATGATGACATTTATGAACAATGTTTAGAAAAGATATTAAACCATTACTACCGAGACCAAACTGGAAAGCGTTCTTTTCGTCCCTTATTCCTCTTGAACGATATCTTGCGATATTGGCGAACACTTTGTCTTAACTATGAGGAGAGGCGTCATGACCCAAATAGACCTTGGAGAAAGAAAAATGTCAATCTCAAGTTTAGCCGAATGCTAACGGTATTCAGTACAATACTTCCTCTCATAGTTAAACCAATTACTTCTCCATTTCAGTTTAAAAACCTTTGCAGAAAAACTCCCTTGGAGCGTCTAGCATTTGGCGTAGAAGAATTGCATGATGACTCACTTGAGGGGGAATGGGAAGAAGTGCTGAATATTTACGAGTCCTTTCTTACATGGAAGGAAGACGACGAAGTAGAAAAGTATTTAAAAGAAGGAGAGCATAAAGAGACTATCCGAAGCCATGCAGAAAAATTTTCAAGTTTTTTGTACAAAGTACTTTCACACCCAAATATTCCAATGGAATATCGACGCTACTTGGTGCTTTAGCCGATGCCAGGATACTTCATCTTTCTTGAAATATTAGATCCAGAAATTAATGCTTTTTTTTCCATGGTAAGTGAAATTATGGTAGGGGAGAAACCCAAACGAGCACCTCATTTGACGGTTCGAGGTCCTTATGAAGGAAAACTCCCTGAAAGTATTTTGGAAGAATGCAAGGAAGCTATGAAATATGATGTGTTGAAGATTGGCCCTGTAGGGCGCTTTTCTAACAAAGATGAAGAGATTGTATATTTTATGGTTGATAGCCCACATCTCCGAAAAATTTGGTGGAAACCTAGCTATCCAATGAAAAAACACGGTTTTAACCCTCACCTATCTATTTACAGAGGTATCAATCGTCGTTTCGCGGATAGTCTGGTCAGCTTGCTGGAAAAAGAAGAGATAATTTTATTATGTGCGGAGCACCGCCTAGTTTCTCATTTAGTAAAACAGATCGAATTATTTCCTGAAAATATTCCAGTGGCAAGGCATTTTAAACGATTAGTGGACTCATCTCGTGTAAGTCCAAAGTTTCTATCACGACTTAAACGTATTGTAAATGAGTCTCTCTAAGTTTTGGAGCTAATCTGAAATAGAGAGAAAAATTTATGGCTTCTGCGATATTTAGAGAATTTAGCTTTGAATTTGGTTTCGGGGTTTCTATCAGAGAGTCGCTCAACCCGACTCGTTAGACTCTTGCGTCAATTTTGAGTCGTGGGCTCGCGGGTTAGCTTGATCGTTTACGGATTGGCCATTTGGCTGACATTCATTCATGGGCCAAGGGAGGAGAATTTTATGAGCACAATTCTAGTGGTTGGAGCAACGGGCAATGTGGGTCGTGAGGTTGTCGCGCAGTTGCTGGCGAAAGGGGAGGTGGTTCGAGCCGCGACGCGGAACCCCGATACGGCCAAGCTCCCCAAAGGCGCATCCGCAGTGCAAGTATCCCTAGAGCAAAAAGAAGACTTAGGAAACGCGCTCGCAGGCGCCGACCAGGTGTTTCTGTTGGCACCGGCAGATGATCTCGAGCCAGACAAGACAGTGGCCCGGGTCGTTGAGGAGAGTAAGACGTCGGGAATCGATACGATCGTGCTTATGACTGCATTGGGTGCCGAACAGAGCAACAATCCGTTCTCGCGTGCTGAGCGTATTGTCTCGGAGAGCGGCCTGCGACACACCTTCATTCGTCCGAACTGGTTCATGCAGAACTTCAGCTTTGGGCTGTTTGCTCAATCAATCCGCGATACCGGGGACATTTGCCTCCCCGCCGCAGACGCAAAGGTCAGCTTCGTTGACACCCGAGACATTGCGGCCATGGCTGTCGCGTCATTGACTGAAAGCGGGCATGAGGGCCATGCTTACAACGTGACTGGTGGCCGTGCCATGACACACAGCGAGGTCGCAGATATTATCTCGAAGGTCTCAAGGAAATCGGTGAGCTACACAAGCATCTCCGATGACGACTTGCGAGCGTCCTTTGCCAAAGAGGGCACGCCAGAGCCGCTGATCGAGCAATTCGTGTCCCTATTTCAACCGATGCGGGACGGACTGGACGAGCTTGTTTCACCCGACGTGTCGAGGGTCTTAGGTCGGCTCCCGATTACCTTTGAGCAACACGCCCAAGAATTTGCGGATTGCTGGCGCGGCTAGCATGGCAGTCATGAAGTTGTAAGTATAGAATTGAAATCTACCCAGCCTTTCTTCGTTGTATTCCATGACCCATTTTCGGTCAGATGCTTGACTCTCAGAGAGTGAACTGAAGAGCTACTCTGTATTGTCGTGGTGAATGAGGGTCAGAATTTTTGGGGCGTAGTAGGTCTTTTCGCTGGGATGATCAATTTCTAATAACATCTTTGTTTTGATCAGCTTGTTGAGATAAGATTTTGCAGTGTTTTTGCTGATGGCGTAGGTTTTTGTCAGGGTGGAGACATTGACGATGGGTTCTGAGAACAAGGCCCTGGCGATCATTTGAATACGTGACCCTCCGTCTATGATTCGGCTCACCGACTTTTTGAACTCATCTGAGAGTGCGAGCAATTTTTCATAGCGTATTTCTGTATCTTTCGCTTGTGCAATAACTCCTTTCAGGCAAAATGCAATCCAATCTTCCCACTTTCCTTCAGAGCTGACATAAAAAAGCCGGTTTCTGTATTCCTTTGCATGTTGATCAAAATAAGCACTCATATGTATCCATGGGTTTGAATGACCACACGCTTTTGCAAGCATCACCGATAAGAGCAGGCGAGAGACGGGGCCATTCCATTTTTGGAAGGGATGAATGGCTTCAAACTGATAATGAATAAGAAAGGCATTTACCAGGGGGTCGTAGTGTGTCTTTTTACGGAGATATTTTTCGAAAAAATTCAGACAGCGCATCAAAACTGCAGGCGGTGTTGGTACGTAGTGGGGTGCTTTTGACATTTTAAAAAGCTGTGTTCTAAAGACGCCGGAGGTATCACCTGGTTCTTGTATGCCTTTGAGCAGTGCTTTGTGTAATTTACGAATCAATGGCAGAGTGTCTGGTGTGCGGTTTTTTTGACTGCCGTAGACCTGGAGGGTTTTTTCATAGTTGTAAATTGCGCGATAGGTATTGCGCAGATCTTTTTTACTCCGAATCCTTTCGGGGTTTATTTGAAATAAGAGCTGTTTTTCAGGAATCGTGAATAGTCCTTCTAGTTGGTAGGATTTTACGGCCTCTCGGCTTTGCAGTGGGGAGAGCAGTAATTTTGCCTCGGGAAAATGTTTGCACATTCCGTCTAAACGGGACAGAGCCATGTGCGCTTCCATCAGCAGGGGCCAGAGTGCGGTAGGCCAAGACCATTTGGGAGGGAGGGATTTGGGTAAAAAGGCGTGTGTGATGCCCGAAACGCCTTCAACTTGAACTAAGCGTCCGGGCGTATTGTGAGCAAATTTCGAGATATACATACCTACCTCTTTTGATAAGCTGGAGTGCTTCTTTTTATTGTAGCAAATAAAAAAATGACTGGGTGTGTAATGCTAAGGGAGGGTGAAGCGTTGGGTTTATCTCATCTCTTTCGGGTGGATTCCCAAAAAATTGCCCCGGTTGAGAGTAAAAAACCTGTGATGATGCCAGAACGGGTGATGCCTTCCCATTGAATGACCCAAAAGAAAAAACACAGGATAAAAAAGAGACCCACGCTATAGATAAACTTTGTTTTGAGCCATTGTTTGGGAAAGAGAATCCGTTTTTGAAACATGCGGTGGAGGCTGCGGAAATGTAACATGGCTAAGAAGCCGCCGATGAGCAAAGAGAGCCCCGTTTCTTTTGAAAAAAACCATCCGCCCAAGCTGATGACAAGCAAAATTAAAAGGCTGGTGCGCTCAATTTTTTTGAGCGAGGTGTTTGTTTTTTCGAGAAAACGTGCTCGATCAATGGGAATACGTGTGGCCTTTGGCGGTTTTTCCGCCGCAGGGTTTTTCATCTGGAGTTTTTGAAGGCCTGATAAACGGCTTCGACCGTTTTTTCGATATCGTCCGGTGTGTGTGCCGTGGAGAGAAAAAAGGCCTCAAACTGAGAGGGTGGAAAATAAACCCCATTTTCTAAGAGGTTTTGGTGAAATCGTGCAAAACGTGCGAGATCAGATTTTAAGGCATCCTGGTAACAGGTGACGGGTTTGTCATTAAAAAAGAGGGTCATCTGGGAGCCAACACGGTTGGTTTGAATGGTTGTTTCTGCGCGTTTGGCTGCCGCATGTATGCCTGCTTCAAGGGCTGCCGCACGTGCTTCGAGTTGTTCGTAAACGGCGGAATCTTTGAGTAATTCAAGGGTCTGGATGCCAGCTGCCATCGCGATGGGATTTCCCGAAAGTGTGCCGGCTTGATAAACGGGGCCGAGCGGAGCGATCTGATCCATAATGTCTTGTCTGCCTCCAAAAGCACCCACGGGCAGACCGCCACCAATGACTTTGCCTAAACAAGTCAAGTCCGGGCGAATGCCGTAGCGTTCCTGCGCGCCACCAGCTGAGGCACGAAAACCGCACATAACTTCATCAAAAATGAGTAGGGTGCCAAAGGGTTTTGTGAGTTCGCGTAGACCGGGCAAAAACCCATCTTTTGGAATAACCGTACCCATATTGCCGGGAACAGGTTCAATGATGATACAGGCAATTTGATTGCCTTCTGTTTCGAGTATTTTTCTGAGGGTATGCAGATCGTTGTAGGGAACGGTAATGGTGTCGCGGGCCAAATCCGGCGGCACGCCGAGGGAATCGGGCACCCCTAAAGTTGTTGCACCAGAGCCTGCTTTGACCAGGAGTGAGTCGCCGTGACCGTGGTAGCCACCTTCACATTTAATGATTTTATTACGTTTTGTAAAACCTCGTGCGAGCCGAATAGCACTCATGGTGGCTTCGGTGCCTGAATTCACAAAACGCAGCCGCTCCATCAAAGGAAAAAATTTCTGAACAAGTTCAGCCAAGTGAATTTCAAGCGGGGAGGGTGCACCAAAACTCGTGCCGAGTGCTGCGGTTTTCTGAATCGCATCAATTACCTGTGGATGGGCATGGCCCAAAATCATGGGCCCCCAAGAAAGCACATAGTCGATAAATTGATTGCCATCGACATCCGTAAGCGTGCAGCCTGAGGCTTTTTTTATAAAGAGCGGATTGCCACCTACGGCCTTAAAGGCACGCACGGGTGAATTGACGCCACCGGGTAAACTACGCTGAGCTTGCTCAAAAAAGGCTTGTGATTTTTCACGTTTCATCGGCGGTCATTGTAGGGAAGGCACAAAAACAAGTCAACTCAAATTCTTAGACCAGGGGCCGCGTCGCGTTGGCACCTCCAGTGCTTTTTGTAGGGCGTCCAGAAAAAATTCACGTTCCCAATCGATTGCTCCCAGTGAATGCACAAGATTGGTTCGCATTTGACAATCCACAAAATGAAAATCCCAGCGCTGAAGCTGATAAAGTAAGGTGACCAAAACAACCTTGGATGCATTGCTCTCCTGCGTAAAAAGAGATTCTCCAAAAAAGGCTGCACCCAGAGAGATACCATAAAGCCCACCCACCAGAATCCCGTCCTGCCAGGCCTCAACGGAATGTGCAAAACCCAGTGCGTGAAGATGGCTGTAAGCGGAGATCATCTTTGGGATGATCCATGTGCCTTCATTTTCTTTTCGTTTTGCCTTTGCACAGGCCTGGATAACGGCTTCAAATGCCGTATCGAAACGAATTTCAAAGGGGGCTTTTTTTAAGACCTTTTTCAGGCTGCGTCCGATGTGGATTTTCTGGGGTAACAGCACGACTCTGGGGTCAGGGGAGAACCAAAACAAAGGGTCGTCTTGTTCTTGTGGCCAAGGGAAGATGCCTTTGGAATAAGCGGACAATAAACGTTCTGGGCTTAAGTCTCCGCCATAAGCCACAAGACCCTCTGCGTTCGCTTGACGCGGATCGGGAAAAAGAGGGCTGTTTTCAAGCGGGAAGATCATCTTGTCTCTTGCTCGGTTTTATGGAAAAGGTATATTGCAATTTGTAATGGCTTTGCAAGTGAAAGTTTAAGGGCCTCGGTCGTTCCTTTGTTTATTAACGAAGAGGCACTTTTGGAAACCTGAAAAAATATTATTTTATAATGGCACATGGTTTGCTTTTATCCGCATCATTCTAAACATGTTGAGAATGGATAAATGCAGGTAAATGCTAGACCTCAAAAGGTTCGACTCAAGGTCATCAGGTATTTTGTCTTGTGTACGCTGCTGTTTATCGCATTTTTGATTGCGCGTAAGATGGAGTGGCAGGGCAATAAAATGCTTCATAGTCTGATGGAGGTTATCGCCACCTTTTTGGCTTTAATCGTCGGCATCCTGGCGCTCATTCGTTTTTATACAAAAAAGATCAATATCTTTTTGTTTATCGGCGCGGGTTTTCTCGGCACGGCATTTTTAGACGGCTATCATGCCCTAGTCACCAGTGCATTTTTTGATCTCTATTTCCCTTCTCCTCCCACCTCACTCATTCCTTGGAGCTGGGTGGCCTCCCGTGCTTTTTTGTCATTTTTGATGGCCTTGAGCTGGTGGGTGAGTTTCCAAGCGCGGAGACATGGAGACCTGCCTCAGCTGCATGTTTCAGAGTGGTTTGTTTTCACAGGCATGGGGGCTGCGACCCTGCTTAGTTTTTTCTTTTTTGTCTTTTATCCCCTGCCTCGCGCCTATTACCCAGAGCTCTTTTTTGGTCGACCGGAAGAGTTTGTCCCTGCGATTTTTTTTGGGATTGCCTTGTTGGGTTATTTAAAGCTGGGTGATTGGAGGGAAGATGCATTTCATGATTGGCTGATCATCTCCCTGATTGTCGGTTTTATGGGGCAAGTGATGTTTATGAGTCTCTCTTTTCGATTATTCGATACGATGTTTGATGCTGCACACTTGCTTAAAAAAATCAGTTATATCTGCATGATGCAAGGGCTTTTCATTGCCATGTTCGATCTTTTTAAACAAGCTGAGTCAGGTGAGTCGGACCTAGAGCGTGCGCTTGAAGGAACACAGGCGGCCACTCTCCAGGGCTGGAAGGACAAAAAGGCGCTGAAGGAGGAGCAAGGAAAACTCGATAAACAAAAAAAGTTTTTTGAGTCGGTCGTGGAGTCTTCACCGAATGGCATCGTGATGGTTGATGGAAAAAATGAGATTATTTTGGTCAATCAAATGACTGAAGCGCTTTTTGGCTACTCACGCTCTGAGCTTTTAAAACAGCCCGTTGAAATTTTGATTCCACACCAGTTTTCAAAAAACCATCCAAAACATATGAAGGCTTTTCATAAAGCCCCTTCAACAAGAATGATGGGGGGTGGTTTACCTAAAAGAGATATTTTTGCGATGCGGAAAGATGGCTCAGAATTTCCGGTTGAAATTGGCTTAAGCGTTATTCAAAGGGATGAAGAAGAAACATTTGTGATGGCTATGATCGTTGATATTTCAGAGAGAAGTGCGACAGAAAAAAGACTGGAAGAAGAGCGAAAGGCCCTCGAAAAATCTAATTTGGAGCTCGATAGCTTCGTTTATACAGCCAGTCATGATCTAAGGGCACCGCTTAGGGGGATTAACAGTTTTTCAAAATTTATAGAAGAAGATTATGCGGATGCTTTTGATGATGAAGGCAGAGATTATTTAGCTCGGATTCGAAGGGGTGTGGGTCGCATGACACAGCTGATTGATGACTTGCTTACTCTCTCAAGGGTTTCAAGACAAAAAAATCCTTATGAAGCCGTAAAAATCACTGAGTTGATTCAATCCGTAACGGAACGCATGGAGTTTGATCTTGAAGAGGCTTCTGTTGATCTCGTTATCCCAGAGAACCTTCCTGAGATCCGCTGTGATCGCATCAAAATAACTGAGGTTTTTTTAAATCTGATCAATAATGCCGTTAAGTTTTCTCGAAAAAATAAAGAGGGCGATGCGAAGGTTGTGATTGGCTATGAGGAAAAAGAGGAAAACCATCAATTTTCAGTGACAGACAATGGGATCGGCATTGACCCGAAATATCACGAAAGAATTTTTGGTATTTTCCAGCGGCTTCACACGAATGAAGAATATGAGGGAACAGGTGCAGGACTCAGCATTGTCAAACGTGTCATTGATGACCACAAAGGACAGATCTGGATTGCATCGGAATTGGGGAAGGGCGCGACATTCCATTTCGAAATTCCGAAAAAGCCGGAAGCGGAATGCATGGAAAATTCTAAAACGATAACGAGTAGGGAGGAATAAATGATCAAAACCATCAGTGATGGCCCAATCAGAATTCTTTTGGCCGACGACAATGACGATGATGTTGCAATTGCTTTGAGAGCATTTAAAAAATCACAACTTGAAAACGAAGTTCATGTGGTTAGAAATGGAGAGGAGGCCATCAATTACCTGTTTAATCGAGAGAGCTATCAGGATAAAGAAAAATATCCTAAACCTCAGCTCTTGCTGCTCGATATCAATATGCCCAAATTAAATGGCATAGAGGTGCTGGAGCGTCTTTCCCGGGATCCGAAATTAAAACGTCTGCGTGTTGTGGTACTGACTTCTTCTAAAAATGAGGAAGACGTTGTGGGGAGTTATAACAATGGTGCCTGCGCCTATCTTTCCAAACCGGTCGAATTTGATGATTTTCTAAAAGTAGTCGAGGGATTGAACTGTTTTTGGAAGACGGTGATCTATTCCAACGGGTATTAGAGTGTGGAAATGAAAAACAAGTTAAGCCAGCGTTAATTGGAGTTTTTTTATGTTCTTTGCCTCAATAAAGATACTGATTGTTGATGATAATCCGGATGATGTTTTTATTGCCACCCGTTATATCAAAAAGGGTTTTTCGGGCGTCGCCTTAACGATTAATGATGCAGCATCATTGGCAGCGCTTGAAACACGACTTGATGTGTCTGACTATGATCTCTTTCTCATTGATTATCACTTGGGTGAATACACGGGTTTGGAAGTCATGAAAAAAATAAGGACACGCGGGATTCAATCTCCAATGATTCTCCTGACGGGTCAAGGAGATGAACTGGTCGCCGTCACGGCAATGAAGGAAGGGGCTTGGGATTATCTGAAAAAGAAAACGCTCTCAGTGGATATCCTCTGCAATACGATTCGACATGCAATGGAATTTGCCCGCGCCGAAGTGCTTCGTAAAAAAACGGAAAAATCGCTTAAAGAAAGTGAAGAAAAGTACAGAACGATGATCAATACCACAACGGAAGGTTTTTGGTTGCTTGATCTTAATTTTAAGACCCTTGATCTGAATGAATCACTTTGTAAAATGCTTCAATATACTCGAAAAGAGATTTTATCAAGCCCTGCGGAGACACTCATCACAGAAGAAAAGCAGATTGCATTTAAGGGGGCACTGGAGAGCATTATTGCCCGCGGAGAAAAGGTTTTTGAGACGATTTTAAAGCCAAAAAATGCACACAGCATCCATGCAATTTTTAATGCCACAAGTATTCGAAATCGTATGGGTGTTCCCGTAAAAATTTTTGCATTTGTGACTGATATTTCCAAGATGAAGGAAGCAGAAGAGACACTTAAAAAATCAAATAAAGCCTTGAAGGTGATTGATCAGATGAAATCCGATTTTCTCTCCTATGCCTCCCATGAGTTGAGAACCCCACTGACCTCGATTCGAAATGCCGTTTCGATTTTAGAAAAAGGAAAGGCGGGGCCTTTTAATGAGACCCAGGAACGTTTTATAAAAATAGCGAGTCGGAATATTGATCGTTTGGCCAATTTGGTGAATGACGTGCTTGATTTGTCAAAAATAGAAGCAGGAAAACTAGAGATCAAGCCTTCTGAACTGGCACTCGGCGCATTGATGAAAAATGTTACCGCACTTTTTCAATCACAGGCTTTAGAACGTGGAACACAGTTTGAGCTCGAAATCGCGCAAAATCTGTCTTCGGTTTATGCTGATTCGGATCGTATAGAACAAGTGCTTTCTAACCTTTTAGGCAATGCTTTGAAATTTACCCCAAAAGGGGGCCGTGTCTTGCTCTCTGCGCAGACAGAGGGTGAATGGGTGACCGTTTGTGTTTCGGATACGGGGCCGGGTCTTTCACCGGAAGATCAAACCCGGGTTTTTGACCGCTTTTATCAGGTGGGAGATGTTTTGAATAAATCGATTCAAGGCACGGGGCTGGGGCTTTCCATTGCGAAAGAGTTGGTTGAGCGACATGGCGGGAGGATCTCTGTTGTCAGTGAATCTGGACAGGGATGTTGTTTTTTCTTTTCGCTGCCTGTTTGTTCAGAGCGGGCCATCGATATGGCCGCACTAGAAAATGCAATTCGTCCTTATAAAAAGGGATCCATGTTTTCATTGGTACTGCTTGTTTTTGATCCTGAGGTTTTTTTAAACCGAGATAGGTCTCCTTCCGATTCTTATGATCATATTTTGGATCTTGTTTTAAAAGCGCTTCAACGCGATTCTGATTTATTTATTGCACAGCCTTCATTCGCTCGAATTGCCTGTCTTTTGCCGGGCACATCTTCTTTGAATGCGGTGACGGTTAGGGAACGCCTAACGCAATATTTTTCTCTCAGCACCCTGTCTATTCAAGATATTAAAATACCTATTCCCATGATTATGAACCCTGTTTCCTATCCCCAGGATGGAGAAACAGGAAAAGAATTGATTGAAAAAGCTTTATCAACAGTAGCCCAACATTAGGAGACGACATGGCAAAGAAAAAAGTGCTTATTGTAGATGACGAGCCGGATATTTTAGAAGGAATTCAATTTCATCTTGAAGAGGAAGGGTATGAGGTTTTTACTGCGATTAATGGTTGGGAGGCTTTGGGTGCGGTGAGAGCCATTGAACCGGACCTTGTGTTGATGGATGTGATGATGCCAAAAGAGAATGGCTATCGTGTTGCTAAAATGATCAAAGATGATGTTGCTTCATCTAAGATTGTAAAAAATATCCCTATTATTATTTTAACGGCCCGTAAGTTGGATGCGGAGCCAGAACGAGAAAAGATGTTTGACGAATTTAGCCAGGCCGACGTCGTTCTTTACAAACCCTTCGATTTGGATGAATTGGGTGCGAAAGTGGGAGAATTACTTGAGGATTAAGACGATCAGTTAGCGAAGGGTTTTCTCCACGACTTCTGAAATCACCTCTTGGAAGGAGATGGTTTGTGTATCTACGATGAGCAGTGTCAGTGAACGAAGATCCTGCTCTGATCCTAAGTCTTCGGTTTTTGACACCTTTTTCTTTTTTAGAGATGGATCAAAAGTCTTCAGAGCGGTCTCTTGTCCAAGAATGTAAAGTGTCCATCTGGAAGAATGAAGGGTCTGTCGTATCGATTGAATGACGAGTAAATCTGTGTTGATTTTGGCATTTTTCAGTATTTTCATCGGCGCATCACCCAGCATAATGACCATTTTCGACGCGTTCATACGGAGCAAGGCTTTATTTTTTCCCGAAAAATCCATGATTGAGAGTGACCCTATATTATAAGCCTTTGCAGAAATTCGTTTGGGCAGGGCCTCCATCAATTTATTTTTTTGACTCGCAGTTTTCCTTGTGTAGACAATCGAAATATCGTTGTCAGCTTGTGCCTTTGCATTCATCAGTCCTAAAAGAATAAAGATGACAAAAAATAAGGTCGACATCCACTTCATTGTTTTGCGCTTGAAAGCCATCATTATTGTCTCTCCCAAAATAAGGGGTCATCGTGATAGTGGGGTGTGCTAAAACGAAAAGATGAGCGATACCATATGCATTTTGATTCGCTCTTCTCCCCCTGCATTTTTATAAGGGCTTGGCGCATTTTCAAAATCATCGATTTCATGACGCTGCCACTCGTAACGGAAGCGTGTATTGTGAGCAAATTGCCACTCCATGCCTGCTGTAATCCGTGAACGATCCCATGGGGTAAAAGCAACCTTGTTATTGGTGTCAACATCATCATAGCGCACAATCAGTCGGAGATATTTATCGTTCTGATAGCGTGCGGGGACCACAGATCCTTCCACATACCATGCCTGCATGTTGTAGTCGCCGGTGGCCGTATTGATGCTCACTGTCGCACCTGGGCCTGTATTTTGTTCTACCTGTGCTTTGACGTATTCTCCTTTGAGTGTCCATGTTTCACCCACCCAGTTGAGGTGAGCACCCGCCATCCTGAGGTTTTTACTTGAGGCTTTGTCCCATTTGCCCTGATACCAGGAAATCCCCATGTCGAAAGGCAAGTCTGCAGCCTTGAAGGTGAGCTTCCCGACGAGCGCCTTGTTATTGTTGTTGTCCCGGAGCTCGGTTGACGTTTCATTTTGAATCAGTCCATCCCTCGGACGAACAGATGTGCCCGTGCCATCGTCGAGATAAACGGTGTTATCATCAAGTATATCCGAGTTCGAGCCTAAGCCGTTGATCATGGCAAGTTTTAAGTCAAGAAAGCCAATATTTGCACCGAGACAGCAAAGGTTGAGTACCGCACCTGCATCAGACCAACCAAAACCACTGTTGACAAATGGGGCGCCAATGACGGGTGCAATATTGAAGGCGGTAAAAGGCTGGCTCATCAGGTTTTGTTTGAAGCTGGGTTTGTTTTCATTGTAGGAAAGAAATGGCACAAGGATTTTCCCGGCACGAATATTGACATTATCGCTGACTTGGATGTCGATATAAGCATAGTTTGCCGTGTATGTATTGCCATTATCGGCGGCTTCAATTTCTGTTGAGGCGATGATTTCATCGGTAATGAGAAAATCAAAAAAAAGTGAGAACTCTCTCACTTGGAAAAACCCGTCATTGAGTGATGTATCATCTTCGACCTCAGGGGTGTTGGGATCATCCATGACATTAGGTGTGCCAGCATGATCCATGAAATGGGTGTTCCCATAACCACGGACTTGCAGTCTCTCCTGTGCATATCCGATTTTCTCTGCCCCTAAAAAAGTCAGGGTGATCAAGAAGGATACCAACATGATCTGTCTTAATTTTAGGGGCATAGGATACCTCTTGGTTTTTCAAACAATGTAGGTGATGGAACAGTCTATATTCGTGGGGAGGTTTGTTTATCCCTGTCCCTAAATGTCAATCTCATTCCTTAAAGCGGACTAAAATACTTGTTTGGCAACAATTTCTAAGAAAGGTTGTCCCAGAAGCCTCAGCCCTTAAAAAGGCAAAAGAACCCGAGACATAAACATAGTCGAATAATAAAAGATAAAAATTTAAGAAAAATAATATTTTTAGAAGGACAAATTGCCCTGTGGGGCTATACTATGGGGAAATTTAGTAAAGATCAAATTTTTTCAACATTTTTAAGAACCGATATCGGAGTTCACGATGAACCTCTACGGGATGATCATTCTCTTTATGCTGTTTTTTGAATATATTCTGAATTTTTTTGCTGACTTTCTGAATCTTAAAAACCTTGAAACGGCGCTCCCTGAAGAGATGGTCGGGACTTATGATCCGGAAGACTATCGCAAATCACAAGAATACACCCGTGTGACCACAGGCTTTGGGCGAATTGTCGCAAGTTTTATGCTGATCCTCACGCTGGCTTTTTGGTTTTTAAGTGGATTTGAGATTGTGGATCAGTGGCTGAGATCGTGGGACTTGAGTCGCCTACTCACTGGGGTATTGTATATCGGTGTTTTGAGTGTTTTTCAGTCCCTTTTGATGCTGCCTTTTTCGCTCTACAGGACGTTTGTGATTGAAGAACGATTTGGTTTTAACAAAACGACATTGAAGCTGTTTTTTATAGACAAAATAAAAGGGGCTTTACTTGCGATTATGATTGGTCTTCCTGTTTTAGCGTTATTGCTGGCATTTTTAGAGTGGGGAGGTGTTTATGCTTGGGTTTATGCCTGGGCTGCGCTCTCAAGTTTAATCTTGCTGATTCAGGCCGTGGCGCCCATCTGGATTATGCCACTTTTTAACAAGTTTGAGCCACTGACATCGGGAGAACTGAAAGATGCCATCATGGCCTTTGCGCGTTCCGTTCAGTTTCCTTTGCAGAATGTTTTTGTCATGGATGGTTCTAAGCGTAGCAGTAAGTCAAACGCTTTTTTTACGGGATTTGGGAAAAACAAACGCATTGCTTTATTTGATACCTTAATTGATGCGCAATCGACACCGGAATTGATTGCCGTACTTGCACATGAAATTGGGCATTACAAGAAAAAACATATTACCCAAGGGATGGTGATCGCTATTTTGCAAGTGGGATTGATGTTTTATTTGCTTTCTATTTTTCTGAGTCATCCAGGGCTCTACGCCGCTTTTTTTGTGACAGAGCCTTCGGTATATGCAGGGCTACTTTTTTTTGGGATGTTGTATCGCCCCATTGAGTTTGTTTTATCGCTTTTTATGAATCGTCTCTCCCGAAAAAATGAATACGAGGCAGACCATTTTGCCGCTGAATCCATCGCTTCCCCTGAAAACCTGGTTAAAAGCTTGAAAAAGCTTTCAGTGAATAATCTTTCAAATCTGACGCCGCATCCCTTGTATGCTTTTTTGAATTATTCACATCCACCCCTATTGGATCGAATTCGAGCAATTCGTCTTGTTTCGGGTGTTTTAAGAGAGAGAAAAATCTAATGTTGAAAGCGATTATTTTTGATTGTGACGGGGTGATTGTGGATAGCGAGCCTCATCACTTAAAGGCCTTCCAGATTATTTTAGAAGCAGAAGGCATTGTGCTCACCAAAGAAGCTTATTACGAAAAATATCTGGCGCTTGACGACAAGGGTTTATTTGAAGCCCTGCTGCTTGCGCATCATCGGCCTGTTGACAATAAAATCCTGAAACGCCTTATTTTGAAAAAGATGCCGATTTACAAAAAGTTATCAGAGGAAAAGTTGTTTCTCTATCCTGGTGTGGTCAATTTTGTTAAAAAAGCCGTAGGAAATTACCATTTGGCGATTGCTTCGGGGGCTTTTCGCGGTGAAATTAAATTTGCCCTGGATCAGGGCGGGATTCGTTCTGCCTTCCCGGTGATTGTGAGTGCTCAGGATGTGAGACAGGGAAAACCCCATCCCGAATCATATTTAACCGCATTGGCAAAGTTAAATAAATTGCTTCGTACAGAACCTCCAATCTCCTCTTCAGAATGTGTGGTGATCGAAGATTCTCTGCATGGTCTGCAATCGGCGCGCGACGCCGGCATGAAGTGTCTCGCCGTGTGCAGTTCATACCCGCGTGATATCTTGGAAAAACAAGCGGATCGTGTTGTAGACAATCTCACTGAAATTGAACCACACGATTTAGAAGCACTTTGATGAGCATATCCGCCCAGTGCAAGCGTTATGTGTCAGTCAGCACTGGGCGATATTCGAGTCATGAAAGGATGCTTATTTTGTGATTACGAAGATTTTAAATTTGTTCAGGAAAAAGAGCTTAGATCTGCAATTAGGAAAAATAGTGCTTAGAAAAAAAGTAAATAATTTTTACTTAATGCCAAGGCCTGTAGGTGATATTGATCCAGCGCCAGCGATTCAATAGAAATGAAAATGCGATTGGGTGGCTATATTATTGGGATGGTTTTAATCCTAGGATCCCCAGCCCAAAGCTAAACAGGCATCCTATCGGTTCAAAATGAAATCGCATTCCAGAGGCGGACAAAAACATGATCAAACACTTTGAAGAAACCCTTTACAATAACTACGCACAACGCTTTAGCGTGGATGAAATTTATTACGAAAATAAGACCGAACACCAACATCTGATTATTTTTCATAACGCAAAATTTGGCCGGGTCATGGTCTTAGACGGTATTATTCAAACCACGGAACGTGATGAATTTATCTACCATGAAATGCTGTGCCACGTACCGATTTTTGCCCATGGCGCGGTGGAGCGAGTATTGATCGTGGGTGGCGGTGACGGAGGGATGTTGAGAGAAGTGCTGCGTCATTCGGGTGTCAAAAAGGTCACAATGGTTGAGATTGATGAAACGGTAATCGAAATTTCAAAAAAATATTTACCGAATCACGCACAAGGGGCTTTTGATGATCCTCGATTTCAACGCGTCATTTCTGACGGCGCCACCTTTGTCCGGGAAACGGATGAAAAATTTGATGTCGTGATTACCGACTCGACCGACCCCATTGGCCCCGGTGAAAGCCTCTTTAGTCATGATTATTATGAGGACTGTAAAAACTGTCTCACTAAAAATGGGATCCTCGTAACACAAAACGGCGTCGCTTTTTTCCAAGCCGAAGAAGCAAAAAAAACGGCAGATTTATTTCGGCAACTTTTTAAAGACTGGCACTTTTACAGCGCAGCTGTTCCCACCTACGTGGGCGGTATCATGGTCTTCGGCTGGGGAACAGACAATCCTCAGCTCAGAAAAATCCCACTGGAAACACTCGAAATGCGTTACCACAAATCCAGAATTACAACACAGTACTACAATCCATCCATCCACAAAGCGGCCTTCGCTCTACCACAATCTGTACTTGAAAATATCGGAAAAACCGACACGACTCACGAACGTGCAAACTAAAATATCCACCATGGATCAAATCGACACCCACACAGATTTTCGCACCGCGTACGATTGGGAAAATCTAGTCAAAACTCACGGTGCGCCCTTGCTCTTGCTTGACTGTAATACTTTACGTTCCCAATACAAAAAACTCACCTCTGCACTACCGAAGGTCACGATTTATTTTGCGGTAAAATCTTTGCCAAACGAGATTGTCCTGGAAACCTTAAAACAAGAAGGTAGTCATTTTGACATCGCAACACAGGGCGAAATAAAATTACTGGAACAGCTTTCTATTCCTCCGCAACGCACGATTCACACCCACCCCATCAAACGGGACATCGATATCCGCGCCTCAATGCGTTACGGCTGCACGACCTTTGTTGTGGATAATCTCACAGAATTAGAGAAGTTTAGACCCTACCGCGAACGGGTGGGTTTGTTATTGCGCATTGCATTTTCAAATGGTGATGCAGTCGTAAATCTCTCAAAAAAATTTGGGCTATGCATCGAGGATGCACCAAACTTTATTATTAAAGCCAAAAAACTAGGCATTCGCATCAAAGGTTTGAGTTTTCATGTGGGTTCACAATCAAAAGAACCCGATGCACATGTGGCCGCCATTACTTCCTGCGCAACACTCTTGGAAAAAAGCCGAGCAGGACATGACGCACCCATGAGTGTGCTCGACATTGGGGGAGGGTTTCCCATTGACTATGATGGCACTGCAATGAATATAGATCGCTTTTGTATCCCCATTCGTACAGCCTTACAAACACTGCCAAAAAATGTGCAGGTGATCGCAGAACCCGGACGTTTTATCGCCGCGCCTGCCATGACCTGTGTTGCCTCCGTCATCGGTATTTCAAAAAGAAATGAACAAAATTGGTATTACTTGGATGACGGCGTTTATGGCTCCTTCAGCGGTCAAGTCTTTGATCATGCAAAATATCCCATTTTTTCGCTCAATGAAGGGCAAGCACATGCCTCTGTTTTAGCGGGCCCCACTTGCGACAGCATCGACATCATTTCAACAGACATCCCGCTGCCAAAACTAAACTTGGGCGATCTCATCATCGCACCCATGATGGGTGCCTATACCAGCGCAACGGCAACCGAATTTAATTTCGTGCCTAAGACTCAGATTGTGCCCATAAATGGCCCTGAATTACCCACAATCGGCATGAGCCGAATGGCTTGATATATCAAGTACGAAGGGAAAGCCTTGATCAGAGTCTAAGGCAGTCGGTATCGTTGTTCTTGATACATTTTTGAAGTCCAAAGGACATGCGCTAAAGCTGTTTTGATAAAGGCATGCGAATGGTCATCTGAGGGCACTAAGGTTTTATTTTGATACACAAAAGACTGCGGGTCTTTCTGTGGGAGAAATACCGCGACTTTATTACCCAGCATGTAAGCAAAATTCTTCTCGTATTGAAATAAAGCCCGGCCAGGGACATCTTCGGGAACCTGTGTTAAATCACGTCCAATCATGGGATGCTCTGAAGCAATGCCCATGAGGGAAAAAAGGGTTGGAGGCAAGTCGATCTGACTGGCCGTTTTTGAATAGACCTCGGGCTTAATCTTGCCGCCTAAACCCGTAATCAAAGCGGGAATATGAAAATGCTTAATGGGAACCAAGGTGTCGCCATAAACCCTGGAATCATGATCCGCAACAACAAGAAAAAGGGTATTTTCCCAATATTCAGATTTTTCAGCACGTGCCATGAATTTCCCAAGCGCATAATCCGCATATTTTACTGCATTTCTGCGTGTAAAGGCGGGCACTTCGACAGGTTCAATACGGCCATCAGGATATTCAAAGGGGGAATGAAAAGACGAGGTAAAAACAAGCGAGAAATAGGGTTTGTTTCCTTTTTCAAGCAAACGGGTGTGGGCTTTTTCAAAGAGGTCTTCATCTGAAACCCCCCAAGTCCCTAAAAAAATGGGGTCTTCATAGTCTTTAATATCAATAACTGTGTCAAAACCGTTTCCTAAAAAGAAACGCTGCATGTTGTCAAAATGGCCTTCTCCACCATAAATAAACTCTGTGGTATAGCCTAAGTTTTTAAGGGTACGTGCGATGGTATAAAATCCCGTTTGAGATCTTTCTAACTTCACCACACTGCGGGAGGGCGATGGTGTAAAACCCGCAGTAATTGCTTCAATCCCCCTTACAGAGCGTGTTCCTGTGGCATACATAGACGTAAACCAAAGACCCTTTTTGCTCCATTTGTCCAATGCTGGTGTTAAGTCATCTCCCCCCAATGTTGAAACAAATTGTGCACCTAAGCTCTCCTCAAGAACAATCACCAAGTTGGGCAATTTCTCTCTCTGAACAGAGGGAATTTGTTGGTGGAGCGAAGGAATTTCGTCATTTTTGAACGCATCAGGGGCAATCAGTGTGGCATCTCGCACCGCTTGAATGATTTCTTCGTCTTTCAATTTTCCATAAATATCACCCTTCACTTCGTGTTTGAGATTGTAAATCGCAAAGAGCACGTTGTAAGTCGAATTTAAGGCCAGGTCGTTGACGAGATGATCATTTGAAAAAGAGGCAATACTTGGATTGGCCGGACGATGCCCCAAACTGGAACGAATTCCGAAGAAGAGGACCAGCGCAACCACCGGGAAGACCAACAACCGTTTAGGCCATGACCAGATGATTGCTTCATAAAACAAACGTTTGTAGAAACGCCCACCGTAAATTGCTGTCACGGTCAAGAGCACGGCTGCAATAAATAACTGTGTTTTATAACTTGCCCACAAGGTCCCAAAAACTTCTTTGGGATAGATTAAGTACTCGACAAAAATCCGACTGGGCCTTGAGCCATACTCAAGGATGTAAGATGGTGTAGAGACCTCCATAAAAACAAACAAAAGACTCGTACCCACAACCCAAAATCGAGCGAAGTTTTTAACAAAACGACTCAAAGTGCCCCAATCGGGAACAAGGAAATAAAGCACCACAGGAAGTGCTAAAAACTGACAGACCAAGATCGTATCAATGCGTAACCCGATGGCAAATACAGAGAATATCCCATCAACTGCAGTCACACGATCCCACTGCCAAACCATAAAAAATAGGCGCGCCAGCCCTAAGACAAAAAGCCCAAGCAGGTAAACCATCAGAAAGGGCCAGATGGGACCGAGTTTTTGTTTTGCCTGTAATGTCAGTTTCTTAAACATCTAAATACATCCAGAATAAGCTTTATTCTCTCACTTTTGGGGGTGGGGGTCATCTTATTTTAAGCCAAAGAAAAATATAGCTTTCTTCGAAGCGAGAAATTTATCGATATCATCATCTACACCCGACAAAACCTTGAAGGGGAAATTGATTCCAGAGGAGGCTAAGAATTCACGTCTCACACAAAAAAACCACACATCCTATTTGTTTATTGAAAAAAGATATGTTATAAAATTCGTCTATGGTGGATAAAAGACAACACATCCGAGTCCCCTTTTCTGGAAAGGCGAGACTGTCCACGCAAGACGACGTTCCCGTTGATGTCACCATCAGCAACATGAGTTTTGGGGGGCTTCTTTTTCACACCTCGCATCTCTTTGATTTAGGTAAACAAGTCGTCATAAATATCACTGGAACGCATGAGGAGACTAGTTTTCGCGAGATGGTGACGGGAAAAATTGTCGCGGTGCATCGCGGCCCTGTCGGTAATTCCTTTGGAATTCGCTTCATTTCTTATCTAACCCAAGAGAAATCACCCTGTCTCTACAGCTGGGTGGACAGCCACGAGGGAAAACCAATTCCTTCTTTCCTAAGAAACAGCACTGGCGCTGTTTAATGGTCGTCTTGGGCTTGGCTCATTCAAAACGCGCCCCATCAAGTCCAAACACCTTTGTATATTTCTGTATCCTAAAAATTGCCATCTGCATGGTGCTCCTTTTTTCCTTATTTGGCTGCGTAAAGTCTGGCACGACCCGACTCTCACTTCCCGATTCACCTGTAGCCTACGATCAGGCATGGAAATCTTCCTTGGAAGCCAGTCTGCTTTATTATGACCGCATTGTCATTTCAGATAAAAAGTCCGGTTATTTTCAAACAAGTTGGCAAACACACCAAGTTGGCGTTCTCATCGGTAACCCCGTCAAAAGAAGCCGTTTAATTGGACGCGTCGCAAGTCGAGATCCTTTCCGACTTGATCTCGATATGCAGCAGGAAGCCTTTTCCTTGGAATTAGGACACTGGGTCGCTGACCCCCCGGACAAAAAACGTCTGAATGAGCTCAAAGACCGCTTGCAGGCCAGACTTCGTTTCTAAATTTTTTATAAGGCTCATCTCACCCGTCTTTCACTTCATTTTAGGAAAGATTCAAACATGCTGGCAAAGATCAACAGCGCAGTATTATCAGGCGTCGATGCCCTCTTGATTGATGTTGAGATTGACCTGTCTCAGGGCCTACCCCTGCTCTCTATCGTGGGCTTACCTGACCTTGCGGTAAAAGAGAGTAAAGACCGACTCCGTTCTGCCATAAAAAATACAGGTTTTAGTTTTCCCGTCAAGAAAATTACCGTAAACCTTGCACCCGCCGATCTCAAAAAAGAAGGTTCTGCCTTTGATCTCCCTATCTCACTGGGTATTTTAGCCGCAGAAGGCGTCATTAAAAAAGAACGGCTCGACCGTTTTTTAATTGTCGGGGAACTTTCCTTAGACGGCCGCATCAAACCCATTAAAGGCGCATTACCCATTGCTATTTTGGCAAAACAGCTGGGTCTGGAAGGGGTCATTCTCCCGACCGAAAATGGTGCAGAAGCTGCCGTCGTCTCTGGGGTAAAAATATTCGGGATGGAAACCCTCCCCCAAGTTGTTGGTTTTTTAAACAAAGAAAATGAATTATCCCCCGTTTCTGTAGACATTCCCAAGCTATTCTCCGAGATATCGACTTACGCTGAAGACTATGCTGAAGTTAAAGGACAAGCTCACGCAAAACGTGCCCTGGAAATTGCTGCCGCCGGAGGCCACAACATCCTCATGGTTGGCCCGCCCGGTTCGGGAAAAAGCATGTTGGCGAAACGCTTTCCCTCGATATTGCCACGGATGCACTTTGATGAATCCCTCGAAATCACACAGGTACACAGCGTTACAGGCCTTTTGTCACCCAATACACCACTCTTACTGACCCGGCCTTTTCGCGCACCCCATCACACGATTTCAGACGCGGGACTGATCGGTGGCGGTCAAATCCCTCGTCCCGGCGAAGTCAGTTTAGCCCATAACGGCGTCCTTTTTTTAGATGAATTACCTGAATTTAAACGTAACGTACTCGAAGTTCTAAGACAGCCTCTAGAAGAAGGTGAAGTCACCATTGCACGCGCAAGTGGCTCATTGACCTACCCTTCCCGTTTCATGCTGCTTGCAGCCATGAATCCCTGCCCCTGCGGCTATTTCACCGACCCTCAGCGCAATTGTGTATGCACACCTACAGCCATACAACGCTACCGCTCCAAAATTTCCGGCCCTTTGCTTGATCGTATCGACCTCCACATTGAAGTTCCCGCAGTCCCTTTTCGAGATCTGACCATCGAAACCCAAGACGAAACCTCCGAAACCATCCAAAAACGGGTACAAGTCGCCAGAAGCTTTCAAACGAACAGGTATAAAAAGGAAGGTGTTCGCTGCAACGCACAACTTGGGCCAAAACAACTTAAAAAATATTGCAAAATTGACGAGACCAGCAAAGCACTCGTTGAACTTGCGATGACACGTCTGGGTCTTTCCGCCCGCGCCTACAACCGGATATTAAAAGTTGCACGCTCTATGGCCGATCTCGAACAAAGGGAAAACATCTCAACCCAGGACATCTCAGAAGCCGTACAATACCGAAGCCTCGACCGCAAAATTTTAGCCTAAGTGCTCTCCTCCCAAGAGTCCTGACCACATTTTTTATGGGCTCAAGACTCATCCTACCCAAACCCTATAAAAAAACGATATATAGGGGCTATTTCAACAGATTGTCCACATCTTGTGGCTTGACCGCATTTTTTAAAAACAAAAAAGGAAGACAGAGAAAAAGTCTTTTTTAGTATACAGTTAAGTCATTGTTTTTATTGTAAAATAATATAGTGCCTCATAATTATGCACTTTGCAGGAAAGCAAATAGATTCGTGGACTTTAGCGTGATTTTTAGGGTTTATCATCAAGTTATCCACATCTCTTGTGGATAAGCGAAAACAAGATCAGAAGGTCTTGTTTTTAGGGAAGATTTTGGATAGAAATGCCTTAAAAGTTGAGCCATGATCAGTCGATCATTTCGTTTTAAAAACCCCAGGAATGTGGAGAATAAAAGGTGGGCTTTTTGAGGCTATTTCCCATAGCTCGAACGGCCAGCCGTTTCTCTTTGCACCCGATCTCGACTGGCTGTGTGAAAGAGATCGTTATCAATATAGGTCAAGGAATAATTCAGAACAGCATCCGTATCATCAATCTGGAGGATCAGTCGCGTCGCCCCATCATCCCAGAAGATGAGGCGCACGCCAGGCAAGATGTTTTCTCGTGGTGAGCCAAAAGACCTGTTGTTGTTCACAATTAAGCTTTCAAGATCAGCGCTTTTGCTAGAAACAGCCTTATAATTGATTTCGATCCGAAACAGACGACCTTTGTAAAAATCAGCAAGTACTTGTGTGACCTTGCTGGGAAAAACGCTTAGATTCAGGTCAAAACGATGTTCATCCAAAAATTGCCCTACGGCAGGACTGACCTCTGTATTCTTGACCGTTTCACGAAAGGTTTCGATCGGCATGTCAAGACTGATGGTGCCATGAATTCTGGGAATCGGCATGACTCCCTTAAAAATGGCATGAATTGCAAAAAGATCACTTGGGAAAAAAAGGAAAGAAAGAACAAGAACGCTAAGAGTTCTCAAAAAAGACCTTAATCAGGGGTTCTTTAAATGCGAACTAAAAGCGCCAATGCCTTAGCATTGCCGCAACAAAAACAATGAGAACCCCAAAAACAAGACTCACTTTCGCATGACGCAAACTGGGTACAGGAGTCTCACTGTCTTCGTTTGAAGAACCGACAAAACCAAAAACGAGCACAGAACCCATGCCAACGATTAAAAAAACTTTGATGGCCAGGGCTGAAACGTAAGCCCCTGGAACTTCTTCAACACCCGCAACCCTATAACCAAAATTGAGCCCTCCAGTAATAACAAGAACAATCAAAATAATGGAAGAGCTAATAATAAAACGTTTTGATATTTTTTTCAGAATCTCTTTCGGGGGTTGACCCGACTTCAGAAAGGGCATCAAGACAAAAACCTGATAGGCATTGCCACCAATCCAAAAAATTGCCCCCATCAAATGTAGCCAATGGATTATCGTTGCTTTAGGGTCCATAGAACCTCACAGAAGATAGATTAAAGACGTACTTACATTTTTTTTGAAGGATCTTTAAGATAATCCTTCATCTGCTCAAGCATCTCTTCATCAATAAGACCGACTTTGCCCTTTTTCCCCATGTAGTCTTTAATATCGTCAAGTCGTTTTGCAGCTTCGGGATTGTTTTGAAGACGACGTATATTCTCTTTTGCATCTTCAAAACCATCAAAAGTCATCTCATCATAACCAAAGGTCCGCAGCCGTTTCATGGCCTTCATCATGGCTTTGTTTCTAAACTGGGTCAAATGCTCAGAGGTCACGGTGGTCAAGCCCATTTTACGCGCGCGGCGTTCAGCCGCTTTTTTGATGCCACTGCGCACAAAATCAGGGGAGGTCATCAGGCGCTTTTCCGCTTCCACACTCCAAGTAATATCACTCTTGGGCGAATCCCAAATCTGGGTCGCCGCAGCCAAATCAATCCGTTCAATCCCCATTTCTCGGGCTAAATCTTCGGCATCATTTTTCAACATGTCTCGCACAAAATCACGTGCCATTTCCGGTGCTTCTGCGATTTTTTGTTCAAGTCGCACAGTTGCGGCATCTGTCCAGGCCATGGCGGGGCCCGCCTGCTCGTCTTTTGCATCACCAAGGGATTCAGCCTTTTTAAGCAATTCCATGTCCACTTCAAGGTGTCCGCGTTCAAGTGCAACTTCTTCCGCGATTTTTTTGATCATGCTCCGCATAAATTGAGGAACGGTTTCAAGACGTTCGGTCGCCTCACGTGTCCAAGCCAGGGCCTTTGTTTCAACACCTGCTTCATCATGGACCGCACCCGTCCCCTGAGCCGCCATTGGAGTCATCATCTTATCTTTAAACTGCGCCAAGACTTCCGGGGTAATAACAGTAATGCCAAGCTCGGTCGCCTTTTTTTCAGAAAGACTGCGTACCATTTTTCGCAGAAAAAAAGGTGCTTTTTTGAGACGTTTTTCAGCCTCTGGGGTCCAGGTAATGGGCGAGACTTCTTTTTTTGATCCAAACATAAAAACCTCTTGATTACTTTTTAGATACAGAACCTTCAGGAACACCACGATCAAATTCTGTAAAATTGAAACGTCGTCCCATCCGAAGTTCCGCCGCCTCACGTACAATCTGCATCACTTCCGGCGTGATGTGGGTGATGCCATTTTCCTTGGCATAACGCTCTACACCACCTGAAACCATGCCGCGCGCAAATGAAGGCAGCCCATTTAAACGCTCAAGCGAAGCGGCATCCCACGCTAAGGTCATCTTCACTTCCAGTCCAAAGGTCTGATCCGCACCCAGTGAAATTTTTTCTCCGCCATATTGCCCTGGCTGATAATCACACGCCGGGTCTTCGGCCAAATAATCATCGTGGGCAGCATAAGCACGACAACGACACCCACTACACATTTCCGAAAATTCACATTCGCCGCAACGTCCACCTAAAACGGGATCTCTTAAATCATTCAAAATAGGCGAATTGTGCCAAATATCATCAAAAGACTGCTCTCTTAGATTTCCGGCACTGACCGGCATGTAAGGACAAGGGGTAATGTCGCCTTCAGGCGTGATGCGGCAATAATATTTGCCCGCAGGGCAACTGCCTTGCGCATAATTTTTGAGTAAAGGGGATTCCGGATCAAGATCATAAATCACCTTTCTAAAATGCGGGGCACATTTGGCACGCAGGATCAAATCATGACTGCGTCCAGCAGGCTGCGTCCAGGGATCATCGTATTGCGTAAAAATATTCTCTTCACTCATTTTTTCAGAACCCACCCCTTGTGCCCGTGCGAGGTAGGTCAGAATCTCTCGATACTGTCTGGGATTGATATCTGTGATGCCTTCGGCACGCCCCGTTTGAATGAGGAAAAAGAAGTTGAGCACTTTTGCACCCAGTTTCCGCGACAAGTCAATCATTAGGGGAATTTCAGAAACATTCCAATCCATGACACTCATGTGGATTGAGAAATCAAGTCCCTCGTTTTTTAAATGTTCAATCCCACGAATGGCATTTTTCCACGAACCCTGAAGCTGGCGAAATTGGTCATGCTTGACAGCATCAACCGAATCAAGACTGATTGATGCCCCTTGCAAACCACTCTCACGCATTTTACGTGCTTCGGTTTTACCCAAAAGCACACCATTTGTACCCAAGACACAGGTGAAACCCTTGTCCGAACCATATCCGGCAATATCAAAAATATCTTTTCGAACAAGCGGTTCCCCGCCCGTCAAAATAAGAAAGACATTGGGGTTAACCTTTTCGATGTCGTCCATCACCTTAAAACACTCTTCCGTCGTAAGATCGCCAGAAACATCGGCATTCGGAAAAGCACTCATGTAACAGTGCGTACAAAAAAGATTACAGCGTTGTGTTAAATTCCATGAAACAGAATAGGCCTGATACGCCATATTATTGACCTGCTCTTAAAACCGGCTTCATCATTTTAGAATCCCTGGCGACGCATTGTTTCGGCCCAGCGTTCAGTCACTTCATCGAGTAATGTTACGGTCACATGTGTCAGATTCTTTTCATCAGCACAGGATTCAATCTCCTGCACAACAGTCCCTCTAACAAAAGAAGGAATACGTGAAATCCGCGTGATCGCCTCATCATCCCATGAAAGACGCCGTTCAACTTTTTTAGAGACCTGCGTCCACTGCGTGTATTTTGCCTGCACGACCGAAGGGTCAATCTGGTACACACCCTTTTTTCGGGCATCGGCCTCAATACGCCAACGGGTCATATCTCTCATGAAACCCTCTGGAATTTCTCTCAAAATCGCTGTGCCTGCTTCCGTCCAAGACATTTGTGCCTCATCCTTAACGAGACTTTCTTTTCGCTCAAGCTTTAGCCCGTATTCACCTCCCGCACCACAAAGCGAACACGGCTCCGGCGCGTTTTCTTCTGAAACAAGACTACAAACCATGCAGATAAAATAATCAATCTCTTCACGCATCAGGACAAAACGGGCACTTTTCGCTTCGCAAACAGGACAGGATTCCGGGAGGTTTCGCACAACATGTCCACACATCCCACAGAAGTGCAGCGGCTTCTCGTTTTCAGATACCGCGTCGTCACTCCCCGCCATTTTGGCCATTTGTTTTTTAATTTCGTCTAAACTGGACGCGCCAGAAAGCACTGCTTCCATTTCAGAGGTTGCCTTTTCAATTCCCGCTTCCACAACCTCAAGCGTCATATGTGTAATATCATTGGAAAATGCATAGTTTTCAATGTGCTGACGAGTCGCGTCCCGCATAAAACCCACTGGCACACGCTCAATACGCGCCATGCCTTCATCACTCCAGGTAAACTGAGGTTTTGTCGGTTTGGCTTTGGTAACTTCGGGTTTTTGCGCGGCCTCTTTTTCAGCTTTCATTTGGCTGACGGCCTTTGAAATCGCATTTCCTCCAATTTCAACACCCTCGTCCAGCATCTCATCAAGCCCTTTAATCATGCGAATTGCAAACTCATTTGCAATGGTTTGAAACCCCATTTTTCGCGCGGTCTTTTCAACTTTTGCCTTTGCCCGACGACGCTCAAAACCCGCAGGAACTGCTCGTAGTGTGTTTTTTGCATCTTCCGTCCAATTCAAAGGCACACCATCGTAGCCGACTTCCAAAGAAAGTCCGCCTTCTGCCTTGGCTGCCGACTCAAAGAGCGATTTATCCAAAAAGTTAAAGGACTCACTGTCTGCGCTGCAAATCGGACACTCGACAGGTTTTGCCCCTTTTGCCGTATAACCACAGTTGCTGCAAACATAAAAATCATTTTTCGCTTTTTCGTCATAACTTTCGGCACGTTCGGTATCACGATCTTTGACGATATTCGTCATCATCCCTGCAATACCACCACTTTTTAAACTTTCGACGACAGCATCATCGGCCTTCATTTTGTTTCGGTCAATGCCTTTTTCGTCTAAGGTTTTGCCCATATTTTTCATCATGTCGATGGAAGATTGCGGCAGGATGTCACCCATCGCAGCATCCACAACAGAGTTCGTAATGATGGAATACCCTTTTTCGACGGCATAACGATAAACGGCGGTTTTGGCCACACCGCGCGCAAAGATCGGCACTTTTTCCATGCGTTTTGAGGCTTCTTCTGTCCAAGCCACCGTATATTCAGCAATCGCGTCAATGGGTGGCATATACGTTTTGTTGGAAATCAGGACATTGCAAGGGGCCATGCGCACCAGGTTCTCAGAGTTGCTCCCCACATCCATGTCGCTATCAGAATGCACCCCAATACGACCGACGATCAACAACCAAGGTTTTTCTTTTTTGACGTATTGCAACACTTTTTCAAAAGGCTTGCCATCCAAGAGAGAGGTACTGATCTTCACCCCCTCCTCTTTTGCAAGTGTTGTGCAGACCTCAAGATGGCTTTGATAAATTTTCGCAAGCCCCGAATCGATCACATCTTCGTGTAATTTTTCTTGTTCTTTAAAACGGAAAACCTTACCCGCTTCTTCATTTAGGACACCTGAAATCGAATTAAAGACCGCATAGTGATAATAAGGATCAAAAGCCGAAACAATATCCAAAGGCAGATCATAGGCCTTTGCAAGCGCCAATCCCGTTTTGAAGCCACCAAAGGAATGATGGCTGCCATCTACAGCGACAACAATTTTTCGGTTTTTCATATTTTCTGGAATCGAAAGTGTCGGTTCCTTAACCACAAAAATATCCGATTGCCGGACACGACGAATCGTCCGCTCTGTGACACTACCAATTAAACTTTCTTTGACCGCACCCACACCGAGCGCACCTAAAATCACCAAGTCGTAGCCATTTTTAACGATGTCTTCGACCAGGACTTTATAATTCTTTCCTTCGAGAGAAACCCGCTCGACAGGCACATTACTTTCGCTGGCCTTTTGATCAATAATGTCAAGATAGGAATCGGTAATGATTTCCAAGCCCCGCGTAATCAAAGAGTCGTGAATTTTGCGCTGACGCTCCAACTCATTTTCATCATGATACTCTTCAGGCAAGCCAGCCTCCATTTGCTTGAAGCGCTTATCATGTAGTTTTGCAGCATAAGCATGGCTGCCAATGACCTTTGACCCAAATTTCTGGGCCAGAGTCATCCCAATGTCGATCGCCGTATTTGAAAAATCCGAGTTGTCCACCGGGATATAGATTGACTTGTACATAGACTGAACTCCCCCTTCTTTAATCTCATCCTTAGCTAGGTCTAAAATAACGCTGGATCGCGAGAAAATTTTTCGGATTATAGCACCCTACTCAGAATTAAGACAACTTCTTTTTATCACGAAAGATCACCTTAATCTCTGCAAAAAACCAGACAGAAGCACCGGAGAAACCAGCGCCAGTAGGACAAATTGAAAGTTCATCTTGCTTTTGATATTCTTCTCCGTGGAAGAGAAATTGACTAAACATTCATACGTAAATTAAGAAGGCGTTTCAAACGCTTCAGCAAGCCCAGAGGGATCATGCACAAAAACGGAAAAACCTGTTTGTTTTCCTTTTTTATTTACTGCACCCTTTCACTTGCGGGTCAATACGCCGTCCGGGCACAGCTTCCCCCGCAAGCTTTCTCACTGGCCCAAGCAGTCAAAACGGCACTCATTAACAATATTGATATCCAAGTTGAACGCGAAAAGGTCCGTTTGCAAACCACAACCTTCAATTGGGAGGCGGCACAATTCGATCCGACTCTTTCTCTTGAGCTGCACTCAAATCGCACCGTTCGCAGCTCAAGATCCCTCATTGAAACCGGTCCCAGTGGGACAAACCGTATCATTCAAGAAAGTCAGCGTTTCAATACCGGAATTCAACAGCGCTTCCGTACAGGGGGAAGTGCTGACCTCAACTTCCGGCAATTCAGATCAAGCGCTTCTTTTCAATCGGTCAACCCGACTTTTAACGGAGATCTTATTTTCTCTTTTACCCAGCCCTTGCTAAAAGATTTTGGATCAGAAATGACGGAAGGCCCCTTGCGTCTGGCCAATACAAATATCGCAATTTCTCAAGCCGTTTTTGAATCTGAAATAAGCCGTCTCATCAGAGACGTCAGCAATGCTTATTGGGACTTGGTTTTTCAAATAGAGAACCTTCAGGTCCAACAACAAACCCTGGAATCGACCAAACAGCTACTCATTTCGGGTCAAACCAAGGTGGATTTGGGTCTTTTGCCACCCATCGAAATCCTGGTCGCTAAAGCCGCAGTCGCCTCACGCGAAGAGGCCGTTTTTATCGCAAAAAAAGGCGTGGAGGATACGGAAGATGAGCTCAGAATCCTCTTGAACCTGCCTGAACAAAACATGACATCTCCACCCCCCATTCAACCGACGGATCATCCCCAGGAAAAAGCCCGAAACACTGAAGCCAGTCTATTGCTGAAAACAGCACTCACAGAACGCCCCGAGATTGCAGAGAATCATCTCCTGCTTCAAAATCAACGACTTTCCACAAAAATCGCAAAAAACCGTCTCTCGCCCTCGCTCGATCTTGTTGGCAGCCTCGGCCTAAGTGGTCTAGGGAAAGATTTTCCAGATGAAAGAGAGCAACTGACATCCGGCAGTTTTAATCAATGGGAAGCAGGCCTGATCCTCTCATTTCCGATTGGTAATCATGCAGCGCGTGCAGACTTGCAACGAGAACACATCAAATTAAAACAGGCCATGTTTGATCAAAAAAAACGTATTCAAGAAATTACGCGTGAGACAAAGGAAGGCCTGCGACGTGTCAAAACGGACTTACAACGCATTAAAGCGACAAAACGTGCACAACTACTCGCAAAAGAAAAACTTTCAGCGGGTAATGAACGCTTTAAACTGGGCCTGCTCAGCAGCCATGACCTGCTCGAATTTCAGGACGACCTTGCCGATGCCAAAGGCAATGCACTCAAAGCCACCATAGACTATAATAAATCGCTCGCAAACTTGAGCCATGTCACCGGCACCCTTGGGGAAAAATACCAAATCGAAACCATTTCAAGATAAAAAAAGGACTACGACCTTGGAGGATGACCTAAAAAAACAGGGCTACAGCAAGGAAGAAGAATACTTCTATAAACTGAATCAAGAATTGCTCGAAAAAACAAAAAAGAAATCGGAAGAGACCAGGAAGTCCGAGATCGACAAAGATGACGCATAAAAGTATTGGCTAATCAAAAATAAGACAATTCGGTTCATCATAAAAACCCCAGCAAGGCTCTCACAAAAACATCCCAGTTGGCATAATTGAGTCGAATACTTTCCGAGCAATAGATGTGGACATATTACAGTAGACAAGTATAGGCTAATTTTTATAAACTTACGCGATTACCCCTGTGATCTCTACACAACACCCAACAGCAGAAAGGTTGAATACGATGAGGATCGTTACGTCAGGAATGAGTGATGTCGGTTGTGTCCGTGCGTCGAACGAAGATAGCTTTGGGCTGTTTCACAACTTAGATCTTTTTGTCGTTGCAGATGGCATGGGGGGGCACGCCGCGGGAGAAGTGGCCAGTAAAATGGTCGTTGATCAGATCGAAAGTTACTTCAGAAAAACGGCGGAAATCGCCTCCTCAGGGGAACCACAGGACAACAAAGAACGCCTCTCAAAAGCCATTTCGTATGCCAATCTTCAAATTTTCAAAACAGGGAATTCTGATCCAAAGCTCAATGGCATGGGCACAACCGTTGTTGCCCTGCTCGCAAACCAAGAAGAATCCATCGTGGGCTTTGTGGGGGACAGCCGTCTCTACCTACTCCGAAACGATACCATTGAGCAGTTAACACACGACCACTCCATGGTCAATGACTATGTCAAAAAAGGCTTGCTTACACCAGAAGCGGCGGAACATCACCCACAAAAACACGTCTTAAGCCGAGCCATAGGAACAGGCCCAGAAGTCGCAGTAGAAGTCTGCTCGCGTACACCACAAATTGGAGATACCTACCTACTTTGCTCCGATGGGTTAAGCAATAAATTGAGCAGTGCTGACATGTGTCAGATCGTTGAAGAAAGCGAAGACCTGGATGCCGCCAGCAAAAACCTGATTCAAAAGGCCATTCAGGCGGGGGGAGAAGATAATATTACGGTGTTATTGCTCTCTTATGTCGCGTAAGGGGTCCTCACAAGCCCACCTTCCAGCAGTCTCGCAACATAGCGGCCAATCAAATCACTTTCCACGTTTAGGCTTTCCCCAAGCATCTTAATGCCCAAAGTCGTCATTTTAGCCGTATGAGGAATCATACAGATTTCCAGGCCTTTTTCAGAAATCCGGTTAATGGTCATGCTCACACCATCAAGGGCAATTGAGCCTTTTGACACACAATATTTCAGGACTTGAGGCGGCACCTCTATCGTCATGAGGATTGCATTCTCCGAAGGTCTTTTTGAGACGATTTGGCCAAGACCTTCGACATGCCCTGAAACCATATGTCCTCCCAGACGATCATTCAAACACATTGCCCGTTCAAGATTAACCGAATCTCCAGATTTTAAATCTCCCAAGTTCGTCAAGCGACGCGTTTCGGGGGAAACATCACAGGAAAAACGATTTTCCGTCAAATTGAGCACGGTCATGCAGGCCCCGTTAATCGTCACACTCTCGCCTGTTGTCAGCCCTTCCATGACCTCCTTTGCTGTAATGCTCAAACGATGCATTTCGCCTTCTTCGACAAAGGTTTCAACGCGCCCCATTTCTTCGATGATTCCAGTAAACATGCCACCCCTTATTTAGTGTTTTTCTTTAGACAAATCAATCTGGACGGAGGCCGCATAAAAAGACACACCGTCCCCCCGACGTTTGGCTTCCTCCAGTAAGAACGCCGGGCTTTCTGTCAATCGCCCCTCAAAATACGTTTTCCCATTCACCACAACACGCACGGGTTTGGAGAAATCAACCAGGCGATTGTTAAAAAAAAGCGTGAACTTCCCCACACGCGCACTTTCAACATTTACGGTATTGCCCTCGACTTCAGTCGTCAGGCTGGCAAAAGAGCCGTTTTTGACCAACTCAACCTCATCGTTATTAAAAAGAGATTTCTGCACATCCGCAACTTTGCCTGAGATTTGATTGATTTGTGTCCAATAAAACGGAGCCAAGTGATTCACATCCCGAACCGATTCAATCCGGACAGGTGTTGCAATGCGACGCTGCCCATTAAACCACTTCACCAGTGCAGGCAATTCTTCTCTTGGGAAAAAATGACCACCGGCCCGAGGATGTTCCTTGCCATGTTCGCGGTAGGTGTGGGGAATTTCCGCATCCTCAAGATAAGCGCTCAACTCTTGCGAAAGCCGCACGGGCATGACTTGATCGTGTGCACCATGAATAATATAAATTCCCGTCGCGGAAAAATTTTTTAAAAAAGGAAAAATCTCATTGGGAATCCCCCCAGCCATGGGTGCGATCGCCGCGAAACGATCCGCGTGAAACATGCCGACCAAGTAAACCCCAATGCCCCCATTCGACATGCCCGTCAAAAAAACTTTTTCGGGATCGACATGATATTCAGAAGAAACCGCATCCATCACATCCAAAACTAGATTTTCTCCCTGCGGAGACCACCAGGCTCCACCCTGAATCGTTGGGCAAACCAAAATGACATCCGATCCCAAACGAGACTGCCAGCGGTCGATATAAGAATCTCCCACAAAACCCGCCCCGTGCAAACAAACAATCAAGGGATAACTTTTTTTAACATCATAATTTGGAGGAACATGCATGGCGTAGCTCATTTTGAAGCCTGCCACTTCAATCGATTTATGCAAAAATCCAGTAGAAGGCTTTGCAGGATAAACCCGTCCTGTTTTTATGGCATCTTCCAAGTTTGATATTGTAAGCGCCGGATACGCCAGCACTTCTTTTAAAAAAACCGCCGACTGCGCGGCATCATTTGAGAGCAGGTACTGTTGCACAACAAGATTGAAGTCCTCCGTCGTACTGGAGGCCGTCTTCGCGTTCACATCGACGGTCGCACTCAAAAAAACCATGAAGGTCATGAAAAACAAACTGATCCTTTTAATCATTGCCATCCCCCCTCGATTAAAGTGCGTCATCTCTATCCCAAGTATAGCTTATGCAAAGTCTTGATGATCCCGAAAAAACTTATTTTCCCAGTCGCCCCTCAATCCGAATGTCGTTTCCCATACGCCGCACCGTCATATTTTTAAGGGTGGGAGCCAAGGCAAGACTGGGCAGGGCCGTCCCTGTTACCACGCCCTTTGCATCCGCACCACATAAAAACCGTGGTGAGATATAAAAAATGACACGATCCACACAGCCTGAACGCAAGGCAATACCATTCACGCCCCCCCCTCCTTCGACCAATAGATGCGTGATCCCCTGCTTGGCCAAATCATGCAAAATAACCTTAAAGGGCATCTCTTTTCCTTGGAGTGCGATTTTTCGGACAAGCACACCCTTTCGCTCCAAGGCCTTGCCTTGTGAAGCTGCGGCCGCCTCTGTCGTTAAGATGACTGTTGGGGTCTCCCGAGCCGTCTCCACCAATCGAGCAGAAAGGGGTATTTTTAAATGGGGATCAAGGACGACACGTATCGGATTTTTGCCCTTCGTTTTCCGAAGCCTGAGCATGGGATCATCAGCCAGCACCGTGCCAATACCCACCAAAACGCCATCAGCCTCGGCACGCAGCCTATCCACTTCAAGACGTGCCCTCTCCCCACTAATCCATTTGGATTCACCCGATGCCGTTGCGATGCGGCCGTCTAAAGTCATCGCCGCCTTCAGGGTTACAAAGGGCTGACCTGTTTCCATATTTTTTATAAAAACTTCATTCAGAACCTCTGCTGCTTCACGAAGCAAACCCTGCTCCACCTGAATCCCTGCATCTTTAAGTTGTTTGAAGCCCTTCCCTGATACCCTGGGGTTTGGGTCGTTCATTGCCGAAACCACTCTCACAACACCACTTTTTATGAGGGCTTCGGTACAGGGAGGCGTCCTTTTTTTTGTATGACAACAAGGCTCAAGTGTCGTGTAAAGTGTTGCCCCTTTGGACAATTCCCCGGCAGCTTCTAGGGCCAATATTTCCGCGTGGGCTTTTCCAGCCGCATGATGATAACCTTCCCCCACAATCTTTCCCTGAAGCACTATGACAGCACCCACCATGGGATTAGGGGCTGTGTGACCCCGGCCTTTTTTCGCAAGACGAAGCGCACGTTTCATATACAAAAGATCTGAATCATTTAGCATCTTTTCACTATATGAATCCTACGCGCACTCTGTCAATCTGAGCGCTTCCTCAAAAAAGAAACGGAGCGCACCTTTGACAATAGAGAGGTCGTCACAAGGTAGACACCAGATCCTTTATTTCTCCGACGGGTTCCTGGGAGCCTGTCGAACTTAGGGAGTCGTAGCGAGGCAGGCTCCTAGATTCCCTCGATTCTTTATGATATAAAGCATGTCTTAAATGGCTGGCTTAAAAAGCGATACGATCTGTGAACACCTAGGAGAGATGGCCGAGCGGCTGAAGGCAACGGTTTGCTAAACCGTCGTAGGGGGTTAACCTCTACCCAGGGTTCGAATCCCTGTCTCTCCGCCAGAATTTCCGAAAGAGGGAGCGTCATGAAACAAGTACAATACATATTCCTTACACTGACTTTTATCTTTTTAATTTCTTGTAACAACAGTGAACCGAGTTATTCTGTTGAGGAGTCCAGTGGCCCCGTCTCATCGGTTCAAATCGAGATTACACCCATTCAGTCGCCTATGCCTCCCCCTTTACGTGGCGGTGCGCACGATGATATTCCAGATCTCAGCGGTGGAAAAGTTATTGTGCCTGACATGGTCAAGGGCAAGTGGAAGGGTGTTGTTTTTATGCTGGAAGACAAAGTCAGTCACGCCATTACAGAACACACTGTAAACATTGGTGATGAATGGGCCATCCCCAATTCAGACATCAAAGTAAAGACAGACATTTTCCTGCCCGACCTGATTATTCAGGGGACGATTTTCACATCGGTCAGCAATGAGCTAAAAAATCCTGCGATCCACGTTATTATCTCGGAAAAAGGAAAAGAACTTTTCACAGGCTGGCTCTTCTCGCTTTTTCCCGGGATGCACTCCTTTCAGCATGATCAATTCGCGGTGACCCTTAAAGACGTCATCCCCTCTTAAAAATGTGTCGCGCCCATAGCTCAGTTGGATAGAGTACTTGACTACGAATCAAGGGGTCGGGAGTTCGAATCTCTCTGGGCGCACCATTTTTTCTTTATATTTTCAACATGTTCTAACACTTTCCCCTAGAATGTCTGCCTCCGATGAAGTTCAATGTAGTCAAGGTGTAGGCAGCAGAACATAAAATCGACCTCCTTCAGCAAAAGGGAGGGATATGAATAAACCATATTTGTCCTATGAACGAACTCCACTTCGTGCTAAAAATCACTCGAAGAGCATTCTTGAGGAATGCGACTCGGTTGAGGTTAGGTCAATGCTAGTTTTTGTCGATGAATCGGGGGATGCCGGATTAAAATTTGGTTCAGGGTCTTCTGATCATTTTGTTGTCGCTTTGATCATCTTTGAAGATGATGATGAGGCAAACTTGACGGATGATAGGATTCAACTTCTCAAGGAAGAAGTATTTTCGAGTCAGAATGCCGAATTTCATTTCAACAAGTGCCGACCATCTGTGCGGAAGCGTTTTCTTGAAGCTGTAATGCCCTATAATTTCTTCTACTTCGGCGTGATCATCAATAAACGTAAACTCACTGGAGAAGGTTTCCAATACAAAGAATCTTTTTATAAGTATCTCAGTGGCCTTGTTTTTGAAAATGCGAAACCTTATCTCGACAGAGCGACCGTCATTCTTGATGGAAGCGGGAGCAAAGACTTTCGATCTCAACTACAAAGATACCTCAAAAAACGAATCAACTCACCTAATTCGAGCGAAAAGATAAAGAAGGTCAAAATTCAGGATTCAAAAAGAAACAACTTGATTCAATTGGCGGATATGGTGTGTGGGGCCATTGCAAGAAGCTATAAAAAGGGGAAGAAAGATTCAGAGGATTACAGAAGAATTATCCGGCCACGCGAAATAAATGTCCAAAGATGGCCCAAATAGTTCGGCTCGAACCCTAGACCCCAAGGGCCACGCACACCGTCCGGTGACAATTCGGATTCGAGCCATTTCCAACTTAATTGTATCTCCGTCACTTGAAGACTGTCAATAGTTAATAGGCAACCGTAAAAGGCACTGATTGCAGCCGTTTTCTCCCAGAAAATCAAGTTTACTCCATACTCCGCGTCATTTCGGAGGACAGCATCGGGAGAGGTATCGATAGGTCATCCCAGGTTGATCATGGATGACGGTTAAGAAGGAAGCCTGAGAAGCACAATCACTTTGCCCTTTTCTCAGAAATCCGATAAGTCGAATTTAATCGAACTCAGGTCACCATCGGATTTTTTTACTCGACTTGAAATATCACAATCGACTAGTAATGCTGCTTCCTCTTTGAATTTATCGGGATCTTGAAGGCGTTCAAGGAACTCCGGTGTCTGAAGATTGTAAGTATTTTCCAAACCGACCCAACTCTCAAGGGCTTTCACTTTTCCATGTCAGACCTCCTAAGGAGAGCTGATTTGTATCGGCCCGGAACTTGAGCAGACACAGAAACAAGATCCACGCTTATTGCAGGCTTTAAAAAAGATGCTCTCTCTTTGGCTTGAGGGGTTTCGAATCAACCCTTTTTCGCATCACTTGGGAACAGATGGAAAGCAAATCTCTGATTCCTAAAAAAGTGCTCAATGATTTCTGCCTAAAACATCGCTTTTCTCCCCGAGAAAAACAGCTCGGTACCTTGGCCATCGCAGGCAAACAACGCAAAGAAATGGCGCAGGTCTTGGGGCTTTCAATTGACACCGTAAAAGAATATTTGGGTACGGCCTATCGTAAACAGAAGTCGAAGGAAAAGCAGCTTTGATCGCAAAAGTGCTTTCAGATTTACCCCAGCACTTAAATCATCACCGACCGTAAACCCTGAGCACCTGCTATAAATGCCTCAAACGCGTGATCTGAAATCTTCGTGTTGTTTCAATCTCTCAGACTAATTCAATTAATTTTGTATATTTTCCCTCACGTCAAAAGAATAACTTTAAGGAATATTGACATGATTCAAATAAATGTCCTATACAATACCACTATGGTACGTTTCTTTAAATTTTATGCCTTTTTCTTATTCCTCCCTCTCTCGCGTATTATCCCTTTATTTCAACAACAATCTTTTGTCGTGATGTGCAAAAGCATACCGCCACGGAGGTACTACGATTTTATTACATAAATCCAATACGTTTAAGGGCCATTTTTTTCAATCGTGTCTCATGTTTTTATTTATTTTTCTATTCACTATTTCAATCCCTGTTTTGGGGCACCCTGAAGAGGGTTCATCCGGTCAAACAAAACAGCCAGGGAAGTTTACTTCCGAACTGAGGTCGGGCGACAACCGCACGCTCGGACGTTTTGACCTGCTCCTCCCTCTTGCACAAAATCGCAATACTCTGTTTTTTTCTGACATCCGCTTCATTGACGTCTCCGGTGCCGGTATGGAAGGCAACCTGGGTTTCGGTCTGCGTCAGATACGCCCCAATTTCGTCTTCTCGGGAAGCGACTGGATGTGGGGGGCCTATGTTTTTGCCGACCGCCGCCGTACCGCGTACCGCAACTATTTTTCACAATTCACACTCGGCGCAGAGTTGTCCGGCAAAAATTGGTCTTTCCGAGGCAACGGCTATCTCCCTGACCGCAAGACGATAACCTTGGCCACAATTGGAAGCCCCGGAGATGGCGGTATTTCACTGGATGGCACCACCGTTATCTTGGGCGGCGGCGGATTACTTGCCGCGAGAGAACGCGCGTTGCCCGGTTTTGATGTCGAAGCCGGTGTGCGTTTCGGCACCCTTGAAAACCACGAACTCTGGCTCTATGGCGCTTATTTCCGTTTTGAGCGCTCTGGAACGCCAAAGATCGACGGTCCGCGCGGCCGCTTGGAATATCGCATGCACGACCTTTTTGATTGGATCGGCAGTGAACTCACGCTCGGCGGAGAAGTAAAAGAAGATGACATCAACGGCACTGAAGGCCTGGCCCTCGTCCGTTTTAGTATCCCTTTTGGTCCCGGAAGAAAAACGAAACGCAGGGGCTTGGATCGCAGAATGACGGAATTTGTCCAGCGTGATGTCGATATTGTCACCTTTGCGCAAGACATCAACGCACCGGTCGGCAGTTTGCTCGGCCCCGAAGTCGAAGGCGGTTCAGCGGGGGCGCGCATCGTCACCGATCCTGAAACCGGCGAGCCATTAAATGTCTACATCGTGAGCAACGGCGGCACGGGGAATTGCACACAGTCCGCCCCCTGCGCGCCTGCGACTGCACAAAGCGACGCCTTGTATGGCGCGGGAGATGTCATTGTCTTGGTGGATGCCGCAGGTAACGTCATCGGCGATGTTGATTTAACCACCTCGGTTGCCGGACAAGGCACGGCGCGGCGACAACTCGTGGGCGGAAACGGAGATATCGCACTGAATCTTTCGAGTGGCGATACCCTCAATCTCACAGGGCTGGGCGGCCGGCCGACCTTGGCAGGCTCGGTGCAATTATCCGAAGATGCCCTCATTTTTGGGTTTGATATCAATGCGCCCGGCACCGCAATCGCATCGAACGGCGTGACGAGTGCAAGCATTCGTGACCTCAACATCACGGGTGCAGGTAATCACGGCATCCATATTCAAAATACAAACACCGCACTGGTCATCTCTGAACTCAACATTCAAAACGTGGGCGGGAGCGCTTTTTTCTTTGAAGGCGTGACGGGTCCAGTGACGGTGGGCAATACCATCATCGCGAACAGCGCACAGGGCATTCAAATCAATAACAGCACAGGTGTATTTACTTTTGGTAACGTGTCTATTGACAATGCCACATCCGGTGGCATTGATCTCAGTGGGGCCAGTGGCGCAGTTGTTTTCAACGATGTTGACCTGACGAACCTGGGTGGCGGCGCGGGTCTGAGTTTAAATGCTTCGAGCGCGATCGTCACAATGAACACGCTCGACATCACCGGCACAGGTGCGGCGGGTTCAAGGGGTGTGGACATGCGGGGCGCCACTGGTTCGCTGACCGTCACCAATGCGGGTGCAATTCAAAACGTTGTGACCGGTTTAGATTTTGATGCCACATCCAATGCCCCGCTGAGTTTTCAAAACGGCAGTATCAGTGCCACGGGCGGATCGGCCATCAACGCTTTCGGCGGCAATTTAAACATTGTGCTCACCCGCATCGACGCCACCGGCGGTGCAAACGGCTTGAATTTGGTGAACACCACAGGTTCACTTACCATCAACGGGGGGTCGACACTCGGTGATGGCGGCACCCTTTCGGGCAGTAACGCCGCCATTAACCTCAGCGGCGGTAGCCTCGCGCTGACTTTAAACGATGTGCAAATCCAGAACTACGGTGTCGATGGCATTCGTGTGGATAACAACACGGGCAGCTTCATTTTTTCCGACGGCCAAATTGACGGAGCGGGCAGCACAGGCGACGGCATACAGATCACTGCCGGCGCGGCAGGCACAACGAGCGTCGCCATTGCCGGAACTGCCTTTAATAATATCGCGAGCGACGGCATTGACATCGACGGCACCACCTCGACCCAAGTCACCAACAGCATTTTTAATACCGTCGGCGGGGATGGGGTCAATATCAGCGGGACATCCGGCGCGATTATTTTAGGCGATGTTGAAGCGCAAGGCGGAGGTGTCACCGGCAGTACTGTTTCCACCACTGGCAACACCGGCAGTATCACCATCACAAACGGTCTCACCGACGGCATCCTGGATATCGCCCGCCTCAACCTCACCAATGAAACCGGCCCCCTTGCGCTCACCAACGTCCGCATGTCCAACATGAATGTCACGGGCGGTTCGGCAGAAATCACCTTAAACAACGCCACACTCACCGGCAACGCGGGTGGTTTTGTTTTGAATATGGATGGCACCACCGGCGGCTTCCTCAACTTCACCGGCACATCCAGCATCACGCAAAACGGGGGTAGCGGCATCCGCATCAATAACGCCGCGGGCAATCTCGATTTTAATGGAGCCTCACTCGACCTCGACAACACCCTCATCGGCATCGACATCCAAAATTCAAGTGGTACATTCAACTTCACGAATGCTGATATCGCCGGAACCACCGGCACCGCTTTCAACATCACAGGCGGTACGGCCAACATCACCTACAACGGTAATATCACCCAAGGTAACAACGCTTCTGCCATCTCGATTAACGGCGGTCACAGCACGGGCACGGTGACTTTTCAGAATGGTACGATCAGCGCCACAAACGGAAACGGTCTACAATTCGACAACGCCAATGGCATTTATAATTTCAGCGGCACGATGACCTTAAACGGTGGTGATGCAGGCATCGATATCCTGAACGGTTCGGCCGGCGCTTTCACTTTTGGCAATGTCCCTATCGATGATGGTGGGTTAACCGGTCCTGGAATCAACTTGGCAGGCGCGACAAATACGGTCAATTTCAACGACGTCGATATTACAACCTTGGGCGGCATGACCGGGCTGAGCTTAAACGGTTCAAGCGCCACCGTCACCATGAACACACTGGATATAACTGGCACCGGCTCAGCAAATTCGACGGGCGTGGACATGCGCGGGGCAACCGGGGTTTTGAACGTCACCAACGCGGGGACGATTCAAAACGTCGTTACCGGTTTTGATTTTGATGCAGCTTCCAACGCCACACTTACCTTTAGGAACGGCACGATCAACGCAGGCATTCCGGTCAACACCGTGGGTGTCACCAACGGCACTTATGATTTCACCGGGTCGACCATCACGAAGGACAACAACTTGGCGACCGCCACCGGATTCGGCGGCAACTTTTTCTTCATTGATGCTACAGGCGGCGGCACCGGTACGGCCAACAGCCGCGCCAGCGCCGACTTTGCGGAGACAAATAGCGCGGCCGGAGATATGCTCTTCCTCGTTGAAGACGGCACGGGCAACATCACCGCCACCAACGGTTTGCAGTTGCAAGATAATCAGCAATTGCTTGGTTTTGCATCGGGGAATGCCACGGTCGACTTTACCGGAGCGAATCCTCAGTTTTTGGGCACCTTCCTCTACAC
>JAADHI010000171.1 GCA_013151935.1 Candidatus Manganitrophaceae bacterium | reverse complement strand
TGGATGAAACGACCCAGCAAAATGCCGCCCTGGTCGAAGAGGCGACATCGGCGAGTCAATCCATTAAAGATCAGGCTCAGGACTTGGTCGAGCAGGTTGAGTTCTTTCAACTCGAAGGCAAAGAAGCTGGAGCGCGTGCCAGTCGCGCCGTGAAATCGGCGAAAGAAGAGGTTGCTTCCTCAAAGCCTTCCAGTTCCAGTGCTGGCGTGAGCCGTCGCTCAGGCACACTGCCAAAACCGAAATTGAGACAGGCCGTGGGAGCCAATGGTGATCGGGTCAGAAGAAGTGTCGGCTCCGAAGAAGATTTTGAGGAGTTTTAGACCGAGAAAGAAACAAGCCGTCTGGGTGGATGATTGATCCATCCCAGGCGGTCTGTCTGAAAATGCGGAGATTCAAGAGAAACAGGAGGTTCTAAGGCATGAGCATGGCTTTATCGAACACGACACATTATTCGATCACGGATGAGGAGTTTTCTCAATTTAAAACCCTGCTTTATGACGAGAGTGGGATTACCTTAAGCGAACATAAAAAAACACTTTTGGTCTCACGATTGACCAAGCGTTTGCGAAAATTAGAGCTTAAATCTTTTACCGAGTATTACAACTATGTAGTGCATGGCGTGAATGGAGGGGAAGAGTTTGTCCAGATGTTGGACTTGCTTTCAACGAATAAAACCGACTTTTTCCGTGAGCCAAAACATTTTGAATTTTTAGCGCAAACCATTATGCCGGAACTCGCATCTCAGCGAAAAATTCGCATCTGGTCTTCAGCCTGTTCTTCAGGGGAAGAGCCCTATTCCATTGCCATCACGGTCTGCGAAGCCATGGGGGCAAAGAAGTGGGACTGCAAAATTTTAGCCTCCGATCTTTCGACACGTGTTTTGTCTCACGCGGCCAATGGCATTTACGAGAAAGACCGTGTCAAAGACTTGGACAGCGCCCGTCTACATCGCTTTTTTTTGAAAGGGAAAAAGGGCGATAAGGTGAAGGCCAAAAAAGAAATAGCACAGATGGTTGCTTTTAAACGGATCAATCTTATGAATGACGATTACCCCATCAAGTCTGGGCTTGATTTGATTTTTTGTCGGAATGTGATGATCTATTTTGACAAAGAAACGCAAGAGCGTTTGGTCAATAATTTTTACCGTTATCTAAAACCCAATGGGTATTTGTTTATCGGACATTCTGAAAGCTTGCAATGGCTGGATACGCCTTTTCTTCCGGTTGCTCCGACGATCTATCAAAAAAAGGACGTAGATGAAGGCTAAAGCAAAAGACGATACCTTTTCGCACATCCGTCTGATCTCCGACGGACGTTTTCCCCACAAGGTTGCACAGATTTTGCCGGGAGATTTTTACGCGAGTAAGGCGCCGATGGTGGCATATACCGTGCTGGGTTCATGTATTTCGGCCTGTATTCTTGATCCGGTCTCCAAGGTTGGGGGTATGAATCATTTTATGCTTCCTGCGCCCAAGGGGGATGGTCGTCATGATTCCTGGGGTGAGTCCGCACGTTATGGATCTTATGCGATGGAGATGCTGATCAATACCATTATGAAGTTGGGGGGGGACAGAGCTCGGCTTGAAGTCAAAATCTTTGGTGGGGCAAAACTGTTTGAGTCCAGTCGTAATGTTGGGGGAAACAATATCGAATGGGCGATTAACTACATTAAAACAGAAGGTTTAAATTTACTCAAACAAGACACAGGGGATCTCTATCCCCGGAAGATTTACTATTTCACGGAAACAGGGCGTGTTTTGATGAAAAAGATCAAACGTCTAAGAAACTCGACCTTGATTGACCGAGAAACGCAATATGCCAAGGAAGTTAACAAAAAAGAAGAAACACCAGTAGATGATATTACATTATTTTAAGTGTTCAGATTTTGTGCGAACAAAGATAGGGGATCTCGGGTTATGAAAAAAATACGTGTTTTAGTTATAGATGATTCCGCATTAATGCGGCAGCTTTTAACAAGCTTACTTTCATCAGATCCCGCAATTGAAGTCATTGGCACAGCGGCAGATCCCTATATTGCACGTGACAAAATCAAAGAACTAGACCCTGATGTCCTGACCTTGGATGTCGAAATGCCGCGTATGGACGGTTTGACCTTTCTTGAAAAGTTGATGAAGGGGCATCCCATGCCTGTGGTCATGGTCAGTACGCTGACCGAAGCAGGTTGTGAAACAACCATGCGCGCTTTGGAGTTAGGCGCGGTGGATTTTTTTACCAAACCAAAATTTGACATGAGAGAAGGCATGAAAGCCGAAGCGGCCTTGCTGACAGAATTGGTCAAAGCTGCAGCACAGGCCAGGGTGAAACCCCTTAAAAAAAATAGTTCATCAAATAATCCCACATATGCGCTTGCTTCAAGTGCGATGGCAAAAACGACCGATACGATTATCGCAATTGGCGCATCAACAGGAGGAACCGAAGCGCTGCGCGATTTACTCACCACCTTGCCTCCGGATACGCCACCGATTGTCATTACACAGCACATGCCGGAAAAATTTACAAAGCTTTTTGCAGATCGTCTTAATACGCAGTGCAAAATCACCGTTAAAGAAGCCGAAGACGGAGATGCGGTTATTACGGGTCGTGCTTTAATTGCACCCGGGAGTTACCACATGGCTTTAACACGGAGTGGTGCACGCTATCAGGTTGTGCTCAATCAAGATCCGCTCGTTAATCGTCATCGTCCTTCTGTGGATGTGCTTTTTGATTCTGTCGCAGAGACTGCCGGGAAAAATGCCTTAGGGGTTATTTTAACCGGTATGGGCAATGACGGGGCTGCGGGTATGCTCAAAATGAACAAAGCCGGAGCATTCACGATTGCAGAGGACGAAAGCAGTTGTGTCGTTTTTGGCATGCCAAAAAAGGCCATTGAAGCTGGCGGCGTGGATAAAATTGTCCCTTTAAATGAGGTCGCGGCCACGATGTTTAAAGAACTTAACCGATAAGTGCAATCAAGGCTTCCAAAAATAAGGAGAGAAAACGATGGCATTGAATGTAGAAGTTAAAAACCATAACGGTCGATTGCGATTGATGATGTCAGGCCGATTTGATTTCAACTCCAATCGTAATTTTAGAAAGGCCTACGAAGACGGCATGGAACGTTATGCCACCGGTCCCATTGAGCTTGATTTTAACGGTGTGGACTACATGGACAGTTCAGCCTTGGGTATGTTGCTTTTATTTAAAGAACGTGCAGAAGAGCTTGATCGGTCTATTTCTCTGGTCAATTGCCAAGAGTCTGTTCTTGAAATTTTGGACGTTGTGAATTTTGGCAAATTGTTTTCTATTAAATGAGTGTGAAGTCCTGGTGGCATTATAAATTGTGGATCCCCAACTTCGCGGGAATGACGGTTGGGCAGGATTATTGATGAAACACAAAAAATGGAATGGATGATATGAGCCCAGAGAAAGCCCTCGTTTTGGAAGTAGAAGTAGAAGAAGCAAAAAAAACCGAAAAGACCATGAGTCTTGCCCGTTATGTCATGGGGAGAATGGTGCGGAAAGTCAATGTGGATGAAGATCTGCTGCAACATTGGGTGCTTCCGGCCGAAGATTTTTCGGGTGATGTCGTTGCGGCTTCAATGACTGCCGGGGATCGTGTGCATCTTATGTTGGCTGATGGTACGGGGCATGGTATTTCGGCGGCGCTTTGTATGATGCCCGTTTCTGAGATCTTCTACGCCATGAGTGGAAAAGGCTTTCCGATTGCCAGTATTGCCAGAGAATTGAACAAAAAAATGGTGTCACTCTTGCCTGTTGACCGCTTTGTGGCAGCGACTTTGGCCTCAATTGATTGGTCGAATAAAACCATTGAGATTTGGAATGGTGGAGGGCCTGCGGCTTTTTTTGTAAATGAGGCGGGAGAAAGAATTCAAACCTGGAAATCCAAAAACCTCCCGATTGGAGTGCTCAGCGACAAAGATTTTGATGACAAAGTCGATGTTTTTCATTGGGAGCAAGGCGGGCAGTTTTTTATGTATTCCGATGGATTGACCGAAGCTCGGAATCCGGCTGATGAGTTGTTTGGCAGTGAACGCCTGTATCAGGCCCTGTTACGGGCAGACACGGCCAGTCGTTTTGAACACCTTAAAGAAAGTTTAATGGCTCATATTGACGCAGCGGTTTCGGATGATGATGTCTCGGTGCTTGCTGTAAATTGCAAAACAGATTTTGAGGGTTCCGTAGAGCTTGAAGCCAAAACAAAATCCAATCAGGCCATCGTCCGGGGACCGGGTACTTGGAAACTTGAGCTAAAATTAGATGCCGCAGATATTCAAAAGATTGACCTGCTGCCTATTTTACTGACTTGGTTAAAGCAGTGCGGTATTTCCCAGAAAAACAGCCAGCGCCTTTTTTTGATTTTGACAGAGCTTTACAACAATGCCGTGGATCACGGTCTCTTGGGTCTTGATTCAAAGTTGAAAACCTCATCCGAAGGTTTTGAAGGGTATTTGAAGAAACGCAGTGAGCGGCTTTCAGAGCTTCAAGAGGCTTCTATTGAAGTTTATTTGGAAAGGATCAAAGACAAAAAAGAAGACTATCTTTTTTTCAGAATCAAGGACAGTGGGCCGGGTTTTGATTTTCTTCAGCATTTTCGGGGACAGGTGGTTTGTGTGGATTCGCTCTCGGGCCGCGGGATTACTTTGGTGAATTCTTTGACACGACGGATGACTTATTTGGAACCTGGCAATGAGGTGGAAGTTGAGTACATTCTCGGTTAGTAAAACGGTGAATCATAACCGAGAAGATACCTTCGGGTGAGTTGTCGACATGCCCTAAAGTTTTCAAGCAATTATGCCGATGAGATGAGTGTGTTGGGGAATTGACTGAGCATCAAATAAAAAAGAGGTTAGGAAATGGAAGAGGAAGAAGAAAGTATCCTAGATGAGTTTCTCGTCGAGTGTTCTGAAGGCCTGGAACAACTGGATCAGCAGTTTGTTGCTTTAGAGCAAAATCCAACGGACGAATCATTGTTAGGGAGTATTTTTAGAGCGGTACATACCATTAAGGGGACTTGTGGTTTTTTAGGCTTACCCAAGCTTGAGAATGTGGCTCACGGGGCTGAAAATATTCTTTCTGCCATGCGTGATCACGATATGGATGTAAGCTCTGATGGGATTACCGTCTTGCTTGAGGCGGTGGATGTGATCAAAGAAATTCTTGAGCATATTGAAGCAGAACGAAGAGAACCTGATAAAAATTACGATTCGGTCAGAAAAAACCTGGATGATTTTTTAGCTGCATCTACAGATACGGAAGCCGTCGCGCCGATGACCGAAGCCGAAGCCGCACTCATGCGGGAAATGGCGGGAGATGATGAGGTTATTGTTGATGATCCGGATGAAACTCAATCCAGCGAAGAGACCATAACTTCTGAAGCCACTGAAGAAGCGAGTGGCGCTGAGGCCGTGGTTCAAGAAGCGAAAAGTGTAAATGAAATATCGGAAGTTCCTCCAGAAACGACGACGCCGTCTCCACCTAAAAAAAGCCCTGAACCCGTCTCAAAAGCGCCTGCTGCGACAAAAACAAAAAAGAAGTTGAGCCTTGCAGAATCCAGTATTCGTGTCGACGTCGGGCTACTGGATAAGTTGATCAATATGGTGGGTGAGCTGGTCTTGGCACGAAATCAATTATTACAACAGGTCAGGCAGCAGACTGAAACCTCGCCCTCGAATGCAAGCAGTGGCACGGTTCAGCAAATTAACCTCATTACCACCGAGCTTCAGGATACGGTGATGAAGACGCGGATGCAGCCGATAAAAAATGTTTGGGACAAGTTTCCACGTGTTGTCCGGGATTTGGCGCGTGCGAACGGAAAAGATGTTGATTTGGTGATGGAAGGCGCAGAAACCGAATTGGACAAAACCTTACTTGAGGCGATTAAAGATCCGATGACGCACATTATTCGAAATGCAGCGGATCATGGTATTGAGCTGCCGGAGCTTCGCCGGGAACGGGGCAAATCTGAGAAAGGAACCTTATTACTCAAGGCTTATCACGAAGGTGGACACATTAATATCCTTATCTCTGACGACGGGGCCGGAATCAATGTTGATCGTGTGAAGAACAAGGCCGTGGAAAAAGGGGTCGTCACCCAGGAAATAGCAGACAAAATGTCAGAAAGAGAGTCCCTTAATCTGATCTTTCATCCAGGGCTTTCAACCGCAGAGAAGGTGACCAATGTTTCAGGACGTGGTGTCGGCATGGACGTGGTCAAAACCAATATCGAAAAAATCGGGGGGACGGTGAGCATGTCCAGCCGGATTGGGGAAGGGACACAAATGCGGATCGAAATCCCGCTAACCCTTGCGATTATTCCTGCACTCATGGTGACTTCTGGTAATGAACCTTTTGCCATTCCCCAGGCAAGCTTACTTGAACTTGTCCGTGTGGACGAAGAAAGCCGGAATCAGATTGAAGTCATCCGGGGGGCTAATTTTTATCGGCTTCGAGGCGTTTTGCTCCCCCTGCTTTATTTGAACGAGGTCCTGGTTTTGCGACCACCGAAGGTTTCTGAAGACGATATTCATTCAAAAGGAACCAATATTGTGGTCTTAAGGGCTGGAGATCATTCGTTTGGATTGGTGGTTGATACGGTGAATGATAGTGAAGAAATTGTGGTGAAGCCCTTGAGCCGCCAACTCAAAGACTTATCCTATTTGGCGGGTGCAACCATACTCGGTGATGGGCGTGTGGCGCTCATTTTAGATGTGATGGGTGTCGCTCAGGAAGGTGGTTTAAAGGGAGATGAACAGAATGATACGGGCCGGATGGTTGAGGCGGATGTCTTGATCAATGACGAAGAAGGCTCGGCAACCATGATTCTATTTTCGATGAACGAAGAAGACCGTTATGCCATTCCACTCTCGGAGGTGGCGCGTCTGGAAGAGTTTGATGTTGAAAAGATTGAACAATCTGCCGGACAGGATGTGATGCAGTATCGGGATGAGCTCTTACCCCTGGTTCGTTTAGGGGATGCCCTGGGTGTGATGACTTCCGGGGAAGAGAATGATCGTGTTCCAGTGATTGTTTTCTCACATCATGAAAAGAGCATTGGTGTGATTGTGGGCCGGATTATCGATATCGTTGAGGCAGAAATGCATCTGCATGCTGCACCTTCAGAGAAAATAGGGGTAAAAGGTTCACTCGTCATTGATGGGAAGACGACAGATTTATTGGATATCGAACAACTCATTGAGTGTGTGGTTCCTGGGTGGTTGGAGGAGATGGTCGTTTGATCTGAATGTCACTGTCTTCTGATGTTCATTGTTTTGGGGGGAGATCAAAATGTTGACAGAAGGTGAAGAAATCGGACGTGGAGAAGATCGTCGGGAGATGGATGTGGGAGCACCAGAAGATCAGAAAAATCGGCGTGTTGCAACAGCAGATCGACGACATGAAAATAATCGTCAATATGCCACATTTTTTTTAGATACCCACTATTTGGGTGTTGAAGTCGAGAACGTACAAGAGGTTTTTACCGCAAAAGCCATGACCCCTGTTCCACTATCTGACCCTATGATTGCAGGTCTAATCAACTTAAGGGGTCATATCATCATGACGATTGATTTGAGAAGACGTCTGGGTTTTGATGACCGTCCCCCTGAAGATGAAGTCATGAGTATTGTGGTGCGGACTTCGGATGGACCGGTGAATCTCCTGGTTGATCGCATCGGTGACGTGATTGAAGTGCGTCCCGACCTCTTTGAGTCCTCCCCACCCACTTTGGAATCACGTTTGAAAGCGTCGATTGATGGTGTTTACAAACTGGAAGACAGCCTATTATTGGCTTTGAATACTGAGCTTGCAAGCGAAGTAATCTGAGAAAAAAGGGTGAATTGAGATGAAGGTACTTGTTGTTGATGATTCCGGGCCGATTCGAAAGATTATGGGCAAGATGTTAAGACGCATGGGGTTTGAAGTGCTTGAGGCCTGTCATGGGAAAGAGGCTCTGGTTCAACTCGAAAAACATCCCGATATAGAACTCTTGACTGTGGATTGGAATATGCCGGAAATGAATGGCATTGAACTACTTGAGGCGATGAAGACAAAACGGGGCTCAGAGCCTAAGCCCACAATTGTAATGGTTTCGACAGAAAATGAAAAAAGCAAAATTGTGCGGGCAATGAGCAAAGGGGCAAATGAATACATTATGAAACCTTTTACAGAAGAAATTTTAACAGAAAAACTTACATTTCTCGGTATGGGAGGCAGTAAAAATGATAAGCGTTAAAGGTGAATCCCCGATCCGTGTCTTGATTGTTGATGATTCAGTTATTGTGCGTAAGGCGGTTTCGGATGCCCTGAAACCCGATCCTGAGATCGATGTTATTGGGACGGCACAGAATGGGAAAATTGCGCTGGAAAAAATTCCGGCCTTAAAACCAGATGTCATCGTGCTTGATATTGAAATGCCGATTTGTGATGGTTTTGATGTCCTGAAGGGGATTCGCAAACTGGGCATTCGTGTGCGTGTGATTATGTTCAGCACATTGACTGAACGTGGGGCTTCTCAGACCATCAAAGCCTTATCTTTGGGGGCAAATGATTATGTGGCAAAACCCTCAAGTGGGACGAAAATTCGCAGCTATAGCGAAGGGGTGAAGGCAGTGGCATCTGAATTGACCCCCAAGATCAAACAGTTTAGAAAACGCCCCTCATTGAGGGGCACCTCGTCTCAGAAAACCTTGGCAAGCCCTGCAAAAAGGGCAAGCATTACACCCATTCGTAGACGTCCGCTTGTTCGGGGCATTCCTCAAATTATTGCGATTGGAATCTCGACGGGGGGGCCGGAAGCGCTCGCGAAACTCTTGCCTCATTTATCAGGCAGTCTTTCTGTTCCGGTTGTGATTGTTCAGCACATGCCGCCGCTGTTTACAAAACTGCTCGCCGAACGTTTGAACGGTGCTTCAAAACTTAAAATTCTAGAGGCAGAGAATGGCATGAAACTCGAAGCGGGTGTTGTTTATATTGCCCCTGGAGATTATCACATGGAGGTGCAAAGTGGTGGGGGACAGATGAGTGTGGTGCTCAATCAAAAACCTCCGGAAAATTCCTGCCGTCCAGCGGCAGATGTCTTGTTTCGTTCGGTCGCAGCGCTCTTCGGAAATCGTGCACTGGGTGTCATTATGACGGGCATGGGACATGACGGTTTAAAAGGGCTCCGCCTGATGCACGAAAAAGGTGCTGCAGTGATTGCACAGGATGAGGCATCCAGTGTGGTTTGGGGCATGCCTTCTGGCGTCGTAGAAGAAGGACTTGCGGATAAAGTACTGCCATTAGATCAATTGGCGGGTGCCATCGAACTCAGCGTGAGTAGCCGCAGAGCCCCTTTATCGGCCCAGGCACGATAGGAGCGCGTTTCCATGATTTCAAAAGAAATTTTAACGTATTTTTTTAGCATTCTGTATCAGGAAAGTGGTTTGGTCCTGGATGAATCAAAAAAATATCTGATTGAAACACGACTTGAACCCATTGCAGCTCAAGAAGGTTTTGAATCCATTAATGCATTAGGACGGGCCCTGATCCAAAAACGCAGTCCCATTCTCCGTCAAAAGGTTGTTGATGCGATGACGACGAATGAGACCTATTTTTTTCGTGACCAAAGGCCTTTTACGATTATGAAGGAAGAGGTCTTTCCAGCCCTAATAAAAGCCAAGGAAAAATCAAAACAGATTCATATTTGGTGTGCTGCCTCATCAACAGGGCAGGAACCGTATTCTTTGGCAATGATGGTCAAAGAAATGGGGCCGAAACTTGCGGGTTGGAGTGTTCAGATTCAGGCGACGGATATTTCGGAAGATGTCTTGAAGAAAGCGAGGCTTGGGATTTATTCGCAACATGAAGTACAGCGTGGTCTTTCTACCCCTTACTTGCTTAGATACTTTACCCAAAAGGGTTTGACCTGGCAGCTCAAACCTGTAATCAGAGATATGGTCCGTTTTCGTCGTTTAAATTTGCTTTCGAATTTGTCATCTGTGGGTGATGTGGATGTCGTTTTTTGTCGTAATATTTTGATCTATTTCGATTCGAAAACAAAACAAAATGTGATCGCCCGTATTTCGGATTTGATCACACCGGAAGGCGTTCTCTTTTTGGGCGGGTCTGAGGCACTCATGGGCATAAAATCTTCTCTGACACGTATTGGCACAGCACAGGGAAGTTATTATAAAAAAAGTACTCCGAACAAGGGAAACACAGAGAAAACGGTACCTGAACTAAAAAGGAGGGGCGTATGCCAGACGTAAAAATGAGAATTCTCATTGTAGACGATATGTCCACCATGCGGCGGATTATGAAAAATGCTTTAAGGCAATTGGGTTTTTCAAATCTGGAAGAAGCTGAAGATGGTCAAATGGGGCTTAATAAGGTGAAGCAGGGAGGATTTGACTTGGTTATTTCGGATTGGAACATGCCCAATATGGATGGTTTGGACATGCTCAAAGCGATCCGAGAAGATGCATCTTGCAAAGAGACCCCTGTTTTAATGGTCACGGCGCAAGCATCACAATCCTGTGTGCTGGAAGCCATTCGTGCGGGTGCGACAAACTATATTGTGAAGCCTTTTACTGCGGATACCTTAAAAGCAAAAATTGACAAAATATTTGCGGGAAAGTGAGAGAACGAGAGAGGGAGGACAGGTCAATGAAAGCCGTGGAAAATTCGCACTCAGACAATGGGGAAGTCAAAGAAGAAGATGTGCAGAAATCAGCTTCGGAGGAAACATTCGTAGAAAGTGCTACACCTAAAATTCATGAAAATCATGATGCGCTTTATGACGAAGTAGGAGAGCTTGCTAAGGATTTAACCGGGATGGTGGGTAAATTCCACGAGGCGGGCAGTGAAATGGAAAATGTCTCTAACCAGTTGCCCTTCGGTACGGATGAGTTGGATGAAGTGGGTAGAAAGACGGAGGAGGCAACACAGAAAATACTGGATGATTCGGACAAAGTGATCGACAACAACGATTTGATGTCAGAACGACTTTCTTCTCTCAAGGCCACGCTTTTTGACGAATCCATTGATTCACACGATAAGGTCAAGGAAGACATCAAAGCTTTGTGTACGCTCTTAGAAGAGAATAAAAAAACAATGTTTAATCTTGTGGGAACACTTTCTTTCCAGGATCCAGCCGGTCAGCAGTTGAGAAAAGTGACCAATATGCTGAAGACACTTCAGTCTCGTATTCTGAAAATCGTTGTGAATTTTGGCCATACTGTGGGCAGTGTGGAAGTGTCGGAAGACCGTCAAGAAGAGTTTCTGAGTGAACTTGAATACAGCTCAGATGGAAAAGCCCTTGAGCAGGATTTAGTAGACAGTGTTTTAAAAGAATATGGGTTTTAGGAATGAAACATGATTTTGCAGGAGTCTTTTATGCATGACCAAGAGGTGCGCGCGGGTTTAAGTCCCTCAACACAGGTCATCAAAAATGAGCCTAAACCCTCAGGTCATTTGTTGAGACGACGCTGTTTTATTGCTGCGGGTTTTGTGTCTATTACAATGGGAATTCTGGGGATTGTGCTCCCTATTTTACCCACGACGCCATTTATGTTGCTGGGTGCTTATTGTTTTTCAAGGGGCAGCCAAAAATGGCATGACTGGCTTCTAAATCATCACATTTTTGGCGGATATATTCTGGCCTTTCGAGATCGTCGCGGGCTGACGCGTCAACAAAAATACCGCATCGCGTTATCGGTGTCCGTCATGATGTCGATCAGTGTTTTTTTAGTCCGTGGTTCTGGCGTGTCTGTTTTGATTAGTTTGATCTGGGTGCTTTGTTTGAGCGTACTGTTTTTGAGTCCTACGTCTAAAAAAACACTCGACTTGAAATCCCCTTCGAAAACATTTGGAGGTACCTTATGAAGTCTGGAAAAGAGCTGCGAAAATATACACGCATTACGATGAAAGTTGCCGTGGAAGCCCTGCGTGTAAGTGATGAAATAATCTGCGGTGGCAATACGGAATGTATCAGTATGAACGGGCTTTTTATCGAATGTGATACACCGTTTACACTTGGAACAGAGTGTGTGATTAAGGTTTTTGTGGGTGGGCCAAGGAGTGATATTTTGGTGCATGCCCGAGGCAAAGTAAGCTTTTTGAATGCGCATGGCATGGCGGTGGAAATGGTGAGTCATCTGGGTTTAGACAGCTACAACCATTTGCGTAATTTAGTGCTCTATAACGCAGATGGCGATTCTGAAATTGTTGAATCAGAAATTACAGCACATTTGGACCAAATTAGAGAGGTTTAAGTTAAGAGGACGCTATGGATCTCGCAACTGTTATCGGAATATTTTCTGCTTTTGGCCTGGTTTTTTTTGGGATAATGAGTGGCGGAAGTTTGCTCATTTTCTGGGATGCGGCTTCGGCAGCCATTGTCGTTGGGGGGACTTTTGGAGTGACCCTGATCAATTATCCTCTAGCAGACGTATTCGGGGTCTTAAAAGTAGTGAAACATGTCTTCCTTTTTAGATTACAGTCGGCCAAAGAATTGATCGAAACCTTGGTGGATATGGCGAATAAAACACGGACGGGGGGAATTCTTTCGATTGAGCCGATGATTAAAGATTTGAGTGATAGTTTCTTGGCGAAAGGCATGCAAATGTTGGTGGATGGCATTGATGTCAGCGCGATCAAAGGCGTTCTTGAAAAAGAGGTGGACTATGTTGAAGACCGTCATAAACTTGGGGCAGAAGTCTTCACAACACTCGCAACATTTGCGCCTGCTTTGGGCATGATCGGAACATTGATTGGACTGGTGCAGATGCTTCAAAAACTGGATGACCCGAGCAAAATCGGTCCCGCAATGGCAGTGGCCCTCATTACCACGTTTTACGGTGCGTTGTTGGCCAACCTCATTTTTTTACCGATGGCTGGAAAACTAAAAAAGCGCAATAAAGAAGAAATACTGGTTAAAGAATTGATTGTGGAAGGCATCTTGTCCATTGCTGGTGGGGAAAATCCCAGAATCATGGAACAGAAGTTACAGGTCTTTTTATCGCCAAGCAATCGTACTGTTGCTAAAGATGAGTAGTCACGCCATTTTGGGGTTTTTCTGAAAAGAGTTTGAATTATGGCAAGAAAAAAGAAAAAAGAGGAAGCGCAGAAATCAGGCCTCATGGTGATGATGGTTTCTTTGAATCTGATTCTCTTGATTTTTTTTGTCTATCTCAATTCAATCGGGGTTGATGATGACAGGAAAGTCAAGAAGGCGCTCGGATCACTTGCGGGTACCTTTGGCATGTTGCCCGATGGTTTACATTTGGAAGAAGGGAAGGAGTTACTTCTTCCCGGTGCACCTATGGTCTCTTCGGGTTTTTCAAAAGCTTCGATTGGACGAGAATTTACGAGAATGATTTCCGAGAAAGAGTTTGATCAGGAAGCCTATGTGACTAAAGAAGGAAGTGACTTGATTATTCATGTGGCTGAAGAGGTGTTGTTTAGATCGGGTCATGCAAAACTTAGACGTGAAGCACGAGGATTTCTTGACGAAGTGACCCGTCTGCTCTTGAAGTACTCATACGAAGTCAGAATTGAGGGCTATACCGACAATATTCCGATCTCCACGGCGCAATTTCCATCCAATTGGGATCTTTCGGCAGGCCGGGCGACGACTGTACTGCGTTATCTGGTTGAAGTGCGGAAGCTGCCTGTTGAACTTATAACAGCCGTGGGTTTTAGCGAATATCGGCCGCTTGTGCCAAATGATCGTGCAAAGAATCGTGCTAAAAATAGACGAGTACGTATCGTTTTACTTGAGGCTGCGACTTAAAATGGGAAGAGAAAAGGAGCCAGAAGAGGAAATTGATACCGATGCTTGGATGGCAACTTTTTCTGATTTACTCAGTTTAATGTTGACATTTTTTGTCCTGTTATTTGCCATGAAATCTGTCGATCAAGGTAAACTTCAAGAAGCCCTCGGTTATTTTCAGGGCGGGATCGGTATTCTCCACTCAGGAAAAAATATGCCGGTGATGCCTCCGGATTCTCAAGTCTTTGATCCGAGGCCGATAAAGGAATTTTCGCCGGATCAAGTCCAGAAGATGTTCAATACAAAACGTCTGCATGGACGGGGGTCGATTCGAAGAGAAGGCAGAGGGACGGTTATTTCGGTCTCAAGCGGGTTTTTATTTGCTTCGGGCCAGTCCCATTTACGGCCAGAAGCAATGGAAATTCTTGATGAAATTGTCTTGCTGACACAAGGGGCAGAACACGCCATTCAAGTAGAGGGGCATACCGATAATTTTCCGATACAATCTGCTTTATATGCGTCCAACTGGGAGCTTTCTGTGGCCCGTGCCAGTAGTGTTGTTCGGCATATGTTAAAAGACAAAAAATTAGAGCCAAAACGATTTTCTGTGATGGGTTACGGGGACAGTCGCCCTTTGGAGAAAAATGATACCCCTGAAAATCGCTCTAAAAACCGGAGAGTGGATATTGTGTTTTTGAAATAAGTAATGATATTCCCGAGTCATTGGGGATGCCTGCGTGATATTGAGGATGAAGTGGTAGCAAGTACTAAACACTAATGATGTTTCATTGAGCTAGGTGAGTATGGTTGTGAATTCCGAAGAGATCTTTATTGGCCGACAGCCTATTTTAGACCGGAATAGTAATATTTTGGGTTTTGAACTCCTCTTTCGTTCAGGGGACTCCTCTGAAGCGAATATTATTGATGTCGCTCAGGCTTCCATTGGCGTGATTATGAAGACCCTCAGCGAATTTGGATTGAAAGAAATCGTGGGTAATAAACATCAGGCTTTTTTTAATGTGAATACCGATATTTTGATGAGTGACATGATTGAATTGCTCCCAAAAGATCAAGTTGTGCTTGAATTACTTGAAACCATTGAGATTGACAATGCTGTCGTGAATCGCTGCCGTGAACTCAAGCGTATGGGTTTTCGTTTGGCCTTGGATGATTTTGTGTACAGTCCGACCTATGAGCCACTTTTTGAGTCGATTGACATCATCAAAGTTGATTTGTTAGAGATGAGTCCTGAGTCCATCGAAGACATGATTATCCCGCTAAAGCGCTGGCCACTGACACTCTTGGCTGAAAAAGTGGAAGATTCTTATCAATTTGATAGAACACAGGCCTTAGGTTTTGAGCTTTTTCAGGGCTACTATTTTGCCCGGCCGTCTATTATTAGTGGAAAAAGCCTTGATCCTTCGAGTCTCTCCGTCATGAAGTTAATGGATCAAGTCTTGTGTGATGCTGAATTGGGTGAAATCGAGGATACCTTTCGGGAGAGTCCTTCCTTAAGTTACAACTTGTTGCGTCTGGTGAATTCTGTCGCACTGGGGATGCGTGCAAAAATTGAATCTATTCGTCACGCCATTGTGCTTTTAGGCCGTGAGCAAATCAACCGTTGGGCGCAGGTGCTTCTCTTTACGCATGGTGAGTCTTCGAGTGCGCAAAACCCTTTACTTCAAACGGTGGTGATGCGGGGCAGACTGATGGAACTTTTGATTGAAAAAGGGGCGATGGGCGGGACAAAACGCAATGCGGATTTTGCTTTTATGTGTGGCATCCTATCGTTAATTGATGCCTTATTGCTTCGCCCAATGGATGAAGTCATTTCAGAGCTGAGTTTGGCTGAACCGGTTTGCGAGGCTTTGTTATCTCGTGAAGGGGATCTGGGGCAATTGTTATCTCTCATCGAAAAGTTAGAACAATGTGACTACAAATCGATCGAACGGCTTATCTTGCGCTGTGATTTGGATTTAAGTCAGTTGTACGCTGCAGAACAAGAGGCCGCCGCCTGGACAAAAAATCTCATGGAAGCGTTTTGATGAGCAAGTTTTTGAAAAACCTACTTACACAAATGATTAAATTTAAATCCGTCGAAATATTGTCTTCCTTCAGGACAAACAATCTTAATTTTTGCCCTATTTTTTCTTGACATGTTTGTATTCTTTTTGTAAAGTCACATCTTCCTTCTTAAAAACTCATCCATTTCAAGGTGCACAATGCCCTTGAACACTTTATTACAAAACTTTCGAGCGATTCGAAAGGGCGTTGGTGCTGGGTGCTATATCTCTAATTTGGAAAGCTGAACGCGACTTTTCCGTGTTCGTCTTATCATATTGAACACCCTGCAAAAAGATTTTGAACCGATGGCGGCGTATTGTTTGAATAGCTTTCAAATTAAGGGGAATTGTGATGTATCCAACAAAAAATTTGCTTTTCTTGTCTGGCGTGGTACTTGTTTTTTTCGTCGCGATGGATGTCGGTGCTTTTGGGGACGAGTCCTTTCAGAGGCAGCAGTCTCAGGCAAATGAAGGAAGGTTTTGACGATCTGGACAAAGAATTTGCAGAACCGGAGTCTGCTAAACCCTCAGCACCCAAGGTCATTATAAAAGAAAAAATTATTGTGATTGAGAAACACGTACCTGTTCCAGCACCGACACCAGAACCCTTCGTTGTTACTCCGGCTCCCGTGCCGAAACCTTCAACAAGAGGGCGTCGGGTTGTCTCTCACGGTTATCGATTTGATTTTCAGTCCTGCACACTTTCAAACCGAAATATAGAGTGCGATATTATGGTGAGAACGCCTGAACATGATAAGACACTTATTTTGTATTCATCGCATAATTTTAGCAGGATCAGGTCTTCTATCTTCGACAATATCGGGAATCAATATCACCCTCGTTCGACTTCCTTAGGAAACAAAGAGTCCAGGCAATTCATCAAGGCGCGTTTAATTCAGGGCATTACAGCAAAAATTAAGGTATTTTTTGAAAATGTTTCATCAGAAACGTCTTCCATCGCACTTTTAGAACTGGAAGCTGAAGACAATCATAAAAGGTTTAAAATCCAGTTTCGAAATATCCCGCTTTCGGGCTAAATTGACTGATGAATATGCATGCCATAAAAAAAGTACTCATCTTTTGTTCTCTTTTTTTCTTGATTCCATCAATGGTGGTCGCTGACGAATTTGATGACTGGATGAAAGAGGAGATGGGTGCGTTCAAAAAATATCAAGACGAACGGGACAAAGAATTTACCAATTTGTTGAACA
>JAADHI010000073.1 GCA_013151935.1 Candidatus Manganitrophaceae bacterium | reverse complement strand
ATAAAGAAACCTCCGGGGTCATGGTCATCGCCAAAACCGACGACGCCCATCGTAAGGTATCAAAACAATTTAAAGACCACAGTATCGACCGGAAGTATCTTGCGCTTGTTTACGGGAAAGTCAAAAAACCGGGAAAAATCAATCTGGCGATTGGTCGCGACCGCATCCATCGCAAAAAAATCTCAGCGAGAACTTCAAGCCCGCGCGAGGCAGAAACCCACTACATAATTAAAGAACGCTTCAAAAACGCAACGCTTTTGGAAGTCTCGCCACAAACCGGACGCACTCACCCACCAGATCCGCGTCCACATGACCCACATCGGCCACCCCATTATCGGAGACAAAATATACGGTGGGAAAATCGCCAAATCATTAGAATTAAGCGCCGAGCGCCACATGCTGCATGCCGCGACGCTGGGTTTTATACATCCGCTCAGCAAGGAAAAACTACGCTTTACAACACCGCCGCCACCGGACATGGCAGCTCTTTTAGAAAAGCTCCACTTGAAAGGAGAAAAATGAAATTATTTGTTTTTTTCTTTCTTCAAAAGCAGGAAGGTTTCCTCATAAATGCGCGCTCTTGGGCCGATGGCGATAATATCGAGCACTTTATTAGAGACAATTCTGTAGATAATTCTAAAGCGACTGACACGAAAACTTCTCAAACCGATTAACTCATCCTTCAAGGCTTTTCCTGAATTGGGATCACCTATAATGGTTTTCAAGCCCGCTTTGATTTTTTTCATCAAATGCGGATGCATTTGTCGGAGAAGCTTCGCGACCTCATCAGGAACACGAAAACGATACGTCCATTGCGTCATGATTTAAAAAGTTCTTCCAGTGTGTAAAGACCTGCTGACTCCTTCTTCTCTAAATATTGAAGCCCCTTTTTGATTTCCTTCATAAGAGATGAATCAGAACGAATGGTGATTGTTTCTTTCCACGCTTCAAATTCATCGGGGCTGATCAAAACTGCCGCAGGCCTCCCATTTTTAGTAATCATAACCTCTTCATCAACAGATCGAACGGCCTCGACCAGTTCACTCAGTTTCATTTTTGCTTCAGAAAGGGATAAGGTTTTCATATCAATTGGCCTCTTTTTTAGTTGACTATAATTCAGACTATAAAATAAATATTATCACATCTGAGGCTTATCGCAAAACCTCAAGACGACACCTACCCCCACTCAAACAGATTTACAGCCTCAAAAGACACATGTTATGATTTCAGTTTGCAAAATTTTAAAGGATGGCACACATGAAAGAACGTACAATCCACATCAAGGGCGCACGGGAGCACAACCTTAAAAACATTGATCTTGAAATTCCGCGGGACAAATTTGTTGTGATTACAGGGCTTTCCGGCTCCGGCAAGTCGTCTTTGGCTTTTGATACGATTTATGCAGAGGGCCAACGACGTTATGTGGAATCCCTCTCAGCTTATGCCCGTCAATTTCTCGATAAAATGAATAAACCCGATGTCGATGCGATTGAAGGACTCTCCCCTGCCATCTCCATCGAGCAAAAAACCACAAGCAAAAATCCACGCTCCACTGTGGCCACCGTCACCGAGCTTTATGACTATTTTCGTCTGCTTTTTGCCCGTATCGGCCACCCCTATTGTTATCAGTGCGGCAAAGAAATTACGTCCCAAACCATTCAACAAATGGTGGATGCGATCATGCAGTTTCCGGCGGGTGAAAAAATTCACCTTTTGGCCCCCATCATTCGGGGTCGAAAAGGTGAATACAAAAAAGAGTTACGAACGATTAGGGAAAAAGGTTTTATCCGGGTGCGAATTGATGGACGGATCATCAACCTTTCACAAGAGGAAGAACTGCCCACGCTCGAAAAAAACAAAAAACACGATATCGAAGTGGTCATTGACCGCCTCATTGTCAAAGCGGGCCTGGAGCGCCGTTTGGCCGATTCTTTGGAATTGGCCGCAAAAATGGGAGAGGGCATCGTTTATGTGCTGAAAAGCAAGGGGGACGACGTTCTACTCTTTTCCGAACATCTGGCCTGCATCGACTGCGGTGTCAGTTATCCCAAAATCGAACCCCGGATTTTTTCATTTAATTCACCCCACGGCGCCTGTGTCGCTTGTGACGGCTTGGGTACGACTTTGGATGTTGACCCCGCGCTTGTCGTTCCCAATAAAACGCTTTCTTTACACGACGGGGCGATTAAACCCTGGGCGCGTCGGGGTTCTATTTTTTATGATCAAGTCATGGAATCCCTCTCTGAACATTACAAAATAGACCGACTCACTCCCTTCAAAAAAATATCGTCTAAACATCAAAATGCCCTGCTCTACGGATCAGGAAAAACACTCATTGCCTTTACAGGCATGCGCAATGGCGAACAGATCACCCATAAACGCCCCTTTGAGGGTGTTATTCCGAATTTAGAGCGGCGCTACAAAGAAACCGATTCGAGTTATGTGCGTCAGGAAATTGAAATCTACATGGCAAAACACCCCTGTCCCACCTGCAAAGGCAAAAGACTCAAACCCGAAAGCCTGGCGATTAAAGTTGCAGATTTGTCCATTTCGGAACTCACACGGCTCTCTATTAAAGATGCACTCAAATTTGTGGACACGTTGCATTTGTCCAAACGCGAAACCCTCATCGGCGAGCGTATTTTAAAAGAAGTCCGGGAGCGTCTGGGATTTCTGATGAATGTCGGTGTGGATTATCTCAATTTAGACCGAAATGCGGGCACACTTTCGGGCGGAGAAGGACAGCGTATTCGTCTCGCGACACAAATCGGTTCTTCACTGGTCGGGGTACTGTACATATTAGATGAACCCAGTATTGGCCTGCATCAGCGTGACAACATGCGTCTACTGAACACGCTGCGACATTTACGTGATATCGGAAATACCGTGCTCGTCGTCGAGCACGACGAAGAAACCATTCAGACCGCCGACTGGGTCATCGACATCGGCCCTGGCGCAGGCGTACATGGTGGACAGGTTATCGCCCAAGGCACACCGAAAGATATCCTCAAAAACCCCCAATCCATTACGGGGCGTTACCTTTCAAAAGAATCGGTGGTTTCCCTGCCGCCGCAAAACCGCAAAGCCAAAGGCACTTTAAAAATAAAAAAAGCCTCAGAAAACAACCTCAAAAATATTGATGTGGACTTTCCCCTTGGACTTTTCACTTGTGTCACCGGGGTCTCAGGTTCTGGAAAATCAAGCCTTGTGCTTGAAATTCTTTACAAAACAGTCGCGCAGCAACTCTACAACAGCTCTGAAAAACCGGGCACCTGCGAAAAGATTACGGGCATCGGCCAAATTGACAAAGTCATCCACATCGACCAAAGCCCGATTGGACGCACCCCGCGGTCAAATGCGGCGACCTATACAGGGGTGTTCACCTTTATTCGCGATCTCTTTGCCCAACTGCCGGAGTCACGCGTGCGCGGCTACAAAGCCGGACGCTACTCTTTTAATGTCAAGGGCGGGCGCTGCGAAACCTGTCAAGGCGACGGTCTCATTAAAATCGAAATGCACTTTCTACCCGATGTGTATGTCATGTGTGAGGTCTGTGTCGGCAAACGCTACAACCGTGAAACCCTGGATATTCTCTACCGAAGTTGCAGTATCGCTGAAATTTTAGACATGACGGTAGACGACGCCGTTTCTTTTTTTAAAGCCATCCCTTCCATTTATATAAAACTGCTTACACTGCAAGAAGTGGGTCTGGGTTACATCAAATTAGGACAATCCGCCACGACCCTTTCCGGCGGAGAGGCCCAACGCATCAAACTCTCAAAAGAACTCTCTAAACGGGCAACAGGAAAGACGCTTTATATTCTTGACGAACCCACGACAGGTCTACATTTTGCGGATATTCAAAAGCTTTTAGACGTCCTCAATCGCTTTGCAGAATCAGGCAACACCGTGGTCGTCATTGAGCACAATTTAGATGTGATTCGAAATGCAGACTGGATTATCGATCTTGGCCCCGAAGGCGGCACAGGGGGCGGCACGGTCGTGGCCATAGGAACACCAAAACAGGTCTCAACAATTGAAAAATCGTACACCGGCCAATTTTTGAAAGAGATGCTGGCAAAGACATCGCCCTCATAAACCAAAACCCGCTTTATTTTATAATCACAGCATCCGGCTTCAGAAACGATAGCCAGCATTGGGCAAAGTTATTCTAAGAAACAGAATGACTCATTCTGTCCTCGAAAAACCACAAGTCAGAGATTAAAACCTCGTCTCCCCGAAAACAAAGATTCACAGCCCACTTGATTGCAGTACCGACCAAGGCATCTCACATGTTCCAAATTCGGCGGAGACATAAGCCGTATCGCAAGTGATGGTGATAGAAAGATCCATCGTTCGCTTCACCAGTGCCGACAATGTTTGAAGGGTCTTCCATTCAAACTGAAAAATTGAGACCTTTTGCGTCTTGAATTTTGTTTGCCCCTGAGTCCACCATCGATGAGATTTTGAATTAAAACTATAAATTTTTACGATGGGTGAAAGCCGTCTCGCCTTTTTCATTCGTTCAAAGCTTGGCTCCCCCACATCAATCCACAATGAGATTTGATCATCCAAAGTCCGCGCCCAAATATCCGGCTCCTCCACCGCACAAAGCCCTTTTGTAAAAACAAGAGATGCCTGGGCATTGATGCAAAAAGCCAAAACACGCACCATCATTCGCTCTAAGGTTTCAGAGGGATGCTGCGCCAAGGTTAAATGAAAGGTGTCATAATAATTTCGATCAAGATCAGACAAATTGATTCGAACTTTATAAATGGTCGGTTTTAATGCCAAAAGATCATCCCCCAGCGTCACCTACATCACAAAAAAGGGCTTTCCAAAAAACAACGCTCAATCACGTTATCCTTCGGAAAGCCCTGAAAAATTGAAGTTTGCTCCCCCCTACTGCGTCGCCTCTTCCATGATTTCCATCATGCGTTTGACGTATTCACTTTTTGAGGTGAGTTCGTCATCAATCAACTGGGCGCTTTCAAAAAGTTGGACGATGCACTTTTCCAGCATGGGGTCTTTATCGTTTGCGATATAGCGTTTTGAGAGATTTCGAATGACGGGATGATCGGCATTCACTTCCAATATGCGTTTGGATTTGGGCACGTCCTGGCCCATCATTTTCATGAGTTGCTCGGTGTGTTTGTCTGCGCCGTCGGCCGTTGCCACCAGTGTCACGGCAGAATCCACGAGACGTTTCGAAATTTTCACATCCTGCGCCTGCTCTTTGAGTGTTTCTTTAAACAGATCAATCAAGGCCCCTGAAAGCGCGTTCTCTTTAGCGTCTTTTGCTTGATCGTCTTCTTTTAAATCAATGTCCCCTTTGTCGATGGCTTTGATTGTTTTTCCATCATATTCTGGAATGGAAGGAATAATAAAAGCATCTACCGGGTCGATTAAAAACAACACCTCGGTTTCATGCTTTTTGAAATATTCCATATTGGGGTTGTTCTCAACCTGAGAACGACTTTCACCGGTAATATAATAAATCTCTTTCTGGTCTTCTTTCATGCGGCTGACATAGTCCTTAAAAGAAGAAGATGTCTTTTCGTCCTGTGTAGAGGTTTCAAAACGAAGTAGGTCGATCACCTTGTCTTTATTGGTAAAATCGCTGTTGATCCCGTATTTAAAGAGCTTGCCAAAGGTCTTGTAAAATTTGTCGTATTTTTCAGTGTCTTTTTTCGCCATTTTATCAAGCCACTGCAAGACTTTTGTGGTAATCGTGGTTTTTATTTTTTGCATGACGGGCGAGGATTGCACCATTTCCCGCGAGACATTGAGCGGCAAATCGGCGGTGTCCACAACGCCACGGATAAAATGAAGGTAGTCCGGCAGCAGCTCTTTGCAATCTTCCACAATCATGACTTTGTTCGCGTAAAGCTGCACAGTTTTATGTTCCTGCGTCCGCATCAAATCAAAAGAATCTTTTTGCGGAATAAAGAGCAGGGCTTTAAAAGTCGAACCCACGCCTTCGAGCGAGAGCTGCAAGTGGGCCAAAGGATCTTCCCAATCATTCGCAACAAATTTGTAAAATTCGTTAATTTCTTTATCTTTTAAATCTTTTTTCTTTTTGGTCCAAAGGGCTTCAATCGTATTAACTTTTTCTTCACCGACAAAAATGGGGAAGACCGCAAAATTGGAATATTTTTTGATGGTTTCTTTAATTTTATATTCTTTCGAAAAATCCTTAAACTCATCTTTGAGTTTAAAAGAAATCTTTGTGCCACGTTCTTTTCGGTCGATTTCTTCGATGCTATAGCCGCCCTGACCGGAGGAGGTCCAGCGCAAACCGACAGAATCTTTATCGGCATGACGGGTTTCAATGGTGATTTCATCCGTCACCATATAAGACGCATAAAAACCCACCCCAAATTGTCCGATGAGATCACCCACTTTGTCTTTGTCGGTTTTCATTTTCTCTAAAAACTTTAAGGTGCCGGAAGAGGCGATGGTGCCGATATTTTCGATCAAATCATCGCGGGACATACCGATACCTGCATCCTCAATGGAAAAAGTCTGTGCTTTTTCATCCACTTGAACCTTGATTGTCAATTCTTTGTGGCGATCTAAGATGGATTCATCGGTAATTTCTAAATGACGCACCTTGTTTGAAGCATCGGAAGCATTTGAAATGAGTTCTCGCAAAAAAATCTCTGGGTGGGTGTAAAGCGAATGAACAATCAAATTCAAAAGCTGATTCATTTCTGCTTTATATTCAAATGTCTCTTTTGTGCTGGTTTCCGAACTCATTTAATGGTTCTCCTTATTTCATGTTTTTAAGTGGCTATTCTTCAAAGTGAAGACAGCATAGTCGATCAAGGCTGTTATTGACAAGATATAGGAAAGCACCAGAACGATCTCTCTAGGAAATAATACAGCGCATCCACATTTTCAAGATGTCTGCATTCGCCACACACAAAAAGCAGGGGATGGCGACCCACAACCACGTTTCTTGGGACAAAATTGGAAGGTTTTTTCGAAAATGGGATTAAAGCCCCTAACAAATGACATGTTTTATAGCAAATATTCTACGATGTATCTCTATAACAGCAAATCATTTGGGCTTGGCAAAATGGATTGGGCCAATGTATGCTGAAACACAAAATTGTATCCCCCGATGCAAAGCAGAATTTCATCATTTCATAAAGAGAAAAAGCCCTAAACCAATGCAGAACCTCCTTTTAAAATATAGTATCTTCATCGCAATTATCGCCACACTCTTTGTTTATATTCGGCGTTTCTTTTTTAAGCTGGATGAAGCCGCCAGAGACAAACATTACGACCTCTTTATCTTTTTAGCACTTTCCCTGCCTTTTGTCGTGCCAGCCCTGATTTTTAAGGAATGGACCCTTCTCTTTCTCGCACCACAATTCGCCTTTTTTTACATGCTGATTCACCGGGCCACCATCCCCAGTCATTGTAGTCACTGCGGTAAAAAGTTTCACATCCTTTTTAGTCGTGGACTTCTGCGCTGCCCCTATTGCAAAGAACGGGTGATACTCAAAAGACCCAAATTTCTACGACGATAGCGTAAGCCCTTTGATCATGAACGTATTTAAACCCAAAGTACATCTGCGGAAAACAAAACACTTTCTTTCTGCAATACTGCTTCTCTACCTAGTGCTCGTCGCTTTTGCATCCCAACACTACGAGGAAAAAACAAAGACATTTTTTAGAAAATCAATGGCGATTTTTGAAAAACTTGAAACAAGAAATCCACAAGAAGCCAAAACGTATATCACTCCCGCAAGAGCGCACTTTTCCCCTAAAAAACCCAATTTCTTGCTCCCTCAAAATCTCTTTACACTTTTCTTTCGCCCCGAAAACATTCATGGACAAAGCAGAACAAGCCTCATCAAGGTGCTCGTTGCATTAAAAAAAGACCTTTCCAAATTAGATCTTTCAAATTTGAATCTCAGTGGCAAAAAAATAGACCTGAGTTTTGCCAATCTCAATCAGGCTAACTTGAATGGTGCAAATCTACAGAGAACAAATCTCATTCACGCAACACTCAAAGGGGCAAGCTTAAAAGGCGCAATCCTCACACACACACAACTCGATTTTACTGATTTAAGTGAGGCTGATTTACGAGAGGTTTCACTTCGACACGCAATACTACCCGATGCAAAACTCTTTAACGCCGACCTCAGCAATGCTGATTTAAGAGACGCCTTACTCAAACGTGCTGATTTACGCGGGATCAATTTTTTCTACGCAGACCTGCAAGGCGCAGACTTAAACCACGCCCACTTAATGGGTGTTAAACTCAGCGGGGCCGATTTCAGAAAAGTAAATTTTCAAAAAGCGGACTTAAGCGGCGCAGTACTCAGCGGAGCACGACTCGACGGCTCGGATTTCACAGATGCAAAGCTCGACGGCGCAGATCTGCGCTATGCGGATTTAAGTCAGGTGATTGGTTTGAAAGAGAATCAGCTGGTGGACGTCCTGATGGACGGCAATACAAAGTTGCCGTTTAAAAAATGAATGAAAGGTCTCGATGACATCAAACATCTAAGGCAACTCATCAAAGAAAGTTGAGATGTTCCCCGAAGCCATTACAAAGCGCCCCACCCAATAAAAAAGCCCTCGCTAAACAGCACTAAGAATCAAGTCAAACGAGCTAATCCTTCTATTCCTCTTCTGCAAAGATGGCATCCAAGTCTTCGTCAATTTTCCCTTCCTGTAAGGCGTCTTCTCCCTCTGAATTGGGCGTATTTCCTTTTTCATGCTCCTGCAAGTTGCGTTCGTCGGCTTCACGCGCAGCATCCATTAGCAGGCTTTCCCAGCCATCATGAATGTTACGCACACCCCGGTCCCCCACAAGCGCCTGACAGGAAACATGAGCCCCAGTCAAAAAAGCAATGTTGCAAAAAACGACTTTCCCTTCTTCCTCATCTCCCCCTTGTAATTCATATTGTGCAGACCAAACCTCACCTGAAACGACAATGATTTTTCCGACGATTTCCCCCTTATTTTGAACAGTGATGGAAACAGAATAGCGCCCCATGCCCGCAAGCTGAAGATAATCGGGCACACCAAAAGGCGCTGGCTCTACTTCGATATCTTTCTTTTTCGTATGTTCAAGCACAATGCTTCTCAGCTCATTGAGTCCAACGGGCTTTTCAAGCACTTTAACGTTCGCATGCATCGGAATCATGGTTTTAAAGGTGTTTAAAAAAGCGGTGATATAAACCACAGGGATATGAATCTTACGTTTTTCTAATTCTCCGAGTAATTCAACCCCAGAACGGCCGGGCAGATTGAGATCAGAGAGAATCATTTGGGGCGGCTCCGCATCAATTTGACTCAGGGCTTCCTCCAGCGTTCCCGCATCTGAGACTTCGATATTAGGCAGTTTTGAGATACCGCGAACCATTGTCGTTCGCAACATTTCTTCGTCTTCTAGAATTAAAACCCGGGCCATCGCATCATCCTTTAGTCATTGAGAGGCACCTTAACCGTAATACAGGTTCCGCGATTTACTTCAGATACAATATGCAGCGTCCCCCCGGCAGCTGAAACAGTATTTTGACAGAGGCTCAAGCCAATTCCACTGCCATTGGGTTTGGTCGTTTTAAAAAGCTCGGTACAGTGCGCTTGAACGGATTTTGGCATGCCACACCCCGTATCTCTGACAATCAACTCAAAAGACCTGGCATCTTTTTTCAAACCAGCCTTTACGGTAATTTCATCGCCCGAACGACAGGCATCAATGGCATTACTGAGTAAGTTAAAAAGAATCGCCCGCACAACAGCCGTATCCAAAAAAAGCGGCGGCATATTGTCCACCGCACAACTCAGCGCAATACCCACAGATTTCGCCTTGGCCTTTAATACAGAAACCGCTTCTCGAATCGCCTCATCCACCGCCATCGTCGTCGTCGGGCTTCGGAGCTCTCGATGGCTGGAACCAATGCCTTCAAACACAAGCTTCATTCTTCGAATTTCACCCAAAATCGCCTGGAGCAAAGCCTTGCTTTCTTTGGCAGGGATTTCTTCAACCTCTTCGATCAAAACTTCGACTGCCGTGGTGATTGCAGCCAATGGGTTTTTTAATTCATGAAGAATGGTCGGGAGTACATCGCCGACGGTGGCAATTCGAAGCAAACGGTCACGGTCTCGGTGTAGCGCATTCCACTTCGTAATGTCTTGAAACGTCACCACAAATTGAGAATGTTCTCCCTGATTTCCACCTGCTATCGTCACTTCGGAAAGGTGGTAACCGATGGTCACCTCTTCCCCATTTTTCAGCTGAATATTCTTTTCCTGTCGTGTCCGATCCTGAGCATCACCCTGGACACTTTCAATAATATCTTCAATGGGCAAAAGAATCCTCTCCACCCGACTCTGCGTAATATCTTTCTGAGCACATTTTAAAATTTTAGATGCATAGGCGTTCGCAAAGGAAATCTCACCCGAATGATTGCAAACAATCACGCCGGTATTTAGGGAATTTAAAATCTGAATCGCAGGGGCGTCTGAGCCCAGAAAATCTGCCTCAAAACCATTGGGAAACACCGAAGAAGCCTTCATGGGGCTCGGTATTTTTTTGACACTTTTATTCAATGAACGCCCTCTTAAAGTAACCATCCGGATAGAATACACAGCACAGGCTTTGAAAAAGTCTATCACCCGAAAACCGCTTGTCAAATCGCCCAATAAGGAGGTTTTGCTTCATCTGCTTGTTTTGAAAAGGGCTCACTGCTATAATGGTCTCTGATTCATCCAGTTTTTGGGTGTCCTTTTTTTGCCCCCCGGAAACTGCTTGGATTTTTTTTTGGGAAAAATCAGCAAAAACCACAACCAGAGAGGGTGTCTCCGTTACACACAAGCCATGATGACAACAGAAACGAACAAAAAAGTAAGAGAAGATATTCGAAATATCGCCATTATTGCCCATGTCGATCATGGGAAGACTACATTGGTCGATAAAATGCTACAACAGGGTGGTGCCTTTCACGCGCGTGAAACGGTTGTCGATCGGGTCATGGACTCAAACGACCTCGAACGAGAACGTGGCATCACGATTCTTGCAAAAAACACCTCCATTCATTACGGCGATTACAAAATTAATATTGTAGATACCCCCGGTCATGCCGACTTTTCCGGAGAAGTAGAACGAACCCTTAAAATGGTGGATGGCGTTTTGTTACTCATTGATGCCTTTGAAGGTCCTATGCCACAAACCACCTTTGTGCTTAAAAAAGCCCTGGAGTTGAAACTTCGCCCCATTGTTGTCATCAATAAAATTGATCGACCGGACGAGCGCGCTTTAGAAGTCGCTGATATGGTGACCGACTTATTCCTGGAGTTAGATGAAGAAGGCGACCAACTCGATTTTCCCGTCATTTACGCCTCTGCCAAAGGGGGGATTTCAAAACTGGAATTAGACGACCCCGATTCAGATCTAAAACCACTGTTTGAGATGATTCTTAAACACGTTACCCCACCCTCGGGAGATATTGATGCCCCTTTTCAAATGCTCGTTTCATCTTTAGAATACGACAACTTTGTAGGACAAATCGCTTTAGGGCGTGTAAATAACGGCCGGATCAAAACAGGACAACAACTGGCCCTCGTTCAAAGAGATGGCTCCATCATCAAAGGGAAAGTAACCCGGCTGATCGGCTATGAAGGTTTAAAAAAGGTCGAAATTAAAGAAGCCAGCGCTGGAGAAATTATTGGCATCGCCGGCATGGAGTCCTCAAAAATTGGGGAAACCCTCGCCGCCCCGGAACATGCCGTCGCCCTACCCACCATCGAAATTGGCGAACCCACCATTTCGATCAACTTCATGGTCAATAGTTCTCCCTTTGCGGGTTTAGAAGGCGATTATGTCACCAGTCGCCAACTCAGAGACCGACTTTTTAAAGAATTACGTTCCAATGTCGCACTCAAAGTCGAAGAAACCGGCTCGACCGATGCTTTCAAGGTTTCAGGACGTGGAGAGCTCCATCTTTCCATTCTCATCGAAACCATGCGCCGAGAAGGTTATGAATTTGCCATCTCCCGCCCGGAAGTCATCTATAAAACCATTGACGGGAAAAAACACGAACCCATCGAACACCTCACCTTAGATGTAGACGATGCCTATATCGGACCCGTCATGGAATCTCTCGGACGCCGAAAAGGTGAAATCCAAAATATGGGCAGCTCTCACGCAGGCAATACACGTCTCGAATTTGAAATTCCCTCGCGGGGTTTGATCGGTTATCGCTCTGATTTTTTGACAATGACACGCGGTACAGGCCTCATGAACTACGTTTTTTCTGCTTATCAGCCCTTCAAAGGCGAGATTTCCGCCCGCACCAAGGGCGCACTCATTTCACTCTGTGCCGGGGAAACCGTCACCTTTTCGCTGCACAACATCCAGGAACGTGGCACCCTGTTTATGGGCTCAGGTCACAAGGTTTATGAAGGCATGGTCATCGGCGCACATTCCAGAAACAACGACCTCGTCGTCAACTGCTGTAAGAAAAAACAACTCAGCAACATGCGCTCATCCGGAGCAGACGAAGCATTGACCCTGACCCCGCCCAAGATCATGTCCTTAGAAGAAGCCATCTCTTTTTTAGCGGAAGACGAATTGATGGAAGTCACGCCAAAATCCATCCGTTTGAGAAAAAGACACTTGAAAGAAAATGATCGGAAACGAGCTTCAAAAAAGAAACCGTCTGTTTGAACTGAGATTAAATACGGAAATCTCGTCACCTCATTCTGAGGAAAAACAAAAGCGCCCATTCGAGACATGACCTCAAAATGGGGGCTCCTTGCGCCTACCCTTTTTCGTTTTTATCAAAGTCATGTGAAAAATCAGACCTATCCCCAATGTTTGTCCGTCTCATTACACCTGAATGGGGATCTTGTTTAAAAGATCGTCTCCAACCAGCATCGGGTGGAATTGTAGGTTTTTCCCGAAACTTGAAGGGTGGGCCGCGATCGTTTTCCCCTCCACTTCGGGGCGATTTAATTCCGCTGCCAAGATGGTATTGATTGAAAAATCTAGAATTTCCATGGTCGGAAAGGTGAGCCACGCATGGAGTTTGGGTTTTTCCTGTGTTTTCGCACCCGGATTTAGAATTTTTGAAATTTCTTCTTCGTCAAATCTAAAATAATGATGCGAACAAAATTGAACCCAACCCATGGTGAAAAAAGCAGGCGATTCAAAGGTTTCTTCGGCTATTTCGTGCAGTTCCCGATGGATGTGGAGTTGTTTGGTCTTGAGGTCTTCTAGGGTGAGGCTTTTGAAGAAACCTCGTACTGCAAGCGTCAGTTCGTACAAAATCGTGGGATTCATGAGTCGTCCCTCTAAAAAAGGGATTTCAGGGACGATTAGGCCGTGTTTTTTTGTGCGACCGAGTGCCCCTTCAAATGCTGTTTTGTAGGAAGTCAT